>JBMNOA010000040.1:0-12686 GCA_050942825.1 Bacillota bacterium | reverse complement strand
AATTCTTTATCATTGATGATCATTTTTCCATCATTTGACATCCAATGCAAGGAACGCAGTGCTTCCAATTTTTCAAAAGCCAGCATAATATCGGCTTGGCCGTTAGGAATAATAGGCGACCAAACTTTTTTACCAAACCTTACTTGCGTGATGACACTGCCGCCCCTTTGTGACATACCATGTATTTCAGATACTTTTACATCTAAACCGGCATCTTGAGCCACTTGGGCGATAATTCGGCCGGAAAGAACCGTGCCTTGGCCACCGACACCGACGATAAGAATATTAGTGTTTTTCATTATATTCCCTCCCCAATAGCATCGTGCGGGCAAACCTGAGCACAAAGTCTACAGGCAGTACATTGATTTGGCTCGATAAATGTTTTGATCTGACCTTGCTCATCTACTTTTTTGCCCAGAGCAGGGCAGCCAACTTTAAGGCAAACTTTGCAGCCTGTACATTTATCTTCATTAACATACAAAGGAATGGATTTGGCTTTTTTATCCAGCAAAATGCAGGGACGTTTACTGATAACCACTGCCGGACCTTCATATTCCAGAGATTCTTTCATAGCCTTTTCAAAGGCCGTCAAATCAAAAGGATCCACTACAGAGACTTTATCTATACCGCAAACATGACATAACTCAGCCAGATCCAGCACCGGGGCAACTTGCCCTTTGGCATTATAACCTGAGATTGGATTAGGCTGATGACCTGTCATAGCTGTGATACTATTATCCAAAATAACCGTTGTGGTATTGGATTGATTATAAACCACATTGATCAATGATGTAATCCCGGAATGAACAAAAGTTGATTCCCCGATTACTGCCACCGTTTTTTTGCTGAAATCATCACCAATAGCTTTGGCTAATCCATGCGCCACTCCAATGGAAGCGCCCATGCAAATAGCTGAATGAACAGAGGAAAAAGGAGGAAAATGCCCTAAGGTATAGCAACCGATATCACCAGGCACATTCAAACGCAGTCTATTAAAAATATAAAATACTCCTCTGTGAGGACAACCGGGGCAAAGTAAAGGCGGACGCGGAGGAATAGATTCGTAAACAAAAGAGGGAGCTGTTGTCTCTCCTGTTATCTTTTCTTTGATGTCTTCATAAGATACTTCTCCCAATAAGGAAAATAGTTCTTTGCCTTTTATTTTCAATCCCCAGCTTTTGATCATATCTTCCATAAAAGGGTCTAATTCTTCAATAACGTACATTGTATCTACTTTTGAAGCAAAATCATGAATCAATCTTTTGGGTAAGGGATAAGTGAATCCGATTTTTAAGATACTTGCTTCAGGCAGGGCTTCTTTGATATAGTGATAAACAACACCTGAGCAAACAATACCAATAGAAGTATCGTTTATATCCATGCTATTTAGTGAGCATGAATCGCTCAAATCAGCCAAAGCCTTGATTTTTTCTTCCAGCAGAGCATGGCGAGCGCGGGCTTTGCCGGATATCATTACATATTTATCAACATCGGTACGATATTCTTTTCTGGGAACCTCTACCCTTTGACAACATTCTACAAAGGATTTACTATGGCAAATCCTGGTAGTAAGACGTAAAAGCACCGGAATATCAAATTCTTCACTAATCTCAAAGGCTTTTTTTGTGAAATCCAAAACTTCCTGACTGTCAGATGGTTCTAACATCGGGACTTTAGCGGCCTTGGCATAATTTCTGTTATCTTGTTCATTTTGAGAGCTGTAAATATTAGGATCATCGGCAGAAACAATAACCAAGCCACCGTTAATACCTGTATAAGCAGCAGTAAACAAAGGATCAGCAGCTACATTAAGACCCACATGCTTCATAGCAACAAGAGCACGGACTCCACCCATAGCCGCTCCTAAACCTGATTCAAAAGCAACCTTTTCATTGGGAGCCCATTCAGCATATATTTCATCATATTTAGCGGCATTTTCTGTTATTTCTGTGCTAGGAGTGCCAGGATATGACGAAACAAACTTGCCACCAGCCTCCCAAAATCCTCTGGCAAGAGCCTCATTACCTGTCATTAATTTTTTCATTTTATATGTAGACCTCCTATGGTTTCAGGATTATTTTCTTTTAACAAAAAATTGCATCTTCTTTGCCTCTTTTTACGCACAAAAGGCGCAAGAGGTATAGACTGAGCTTCGGTAATAAGGTACTTTAGTGTAGCCCCTATATATTTTGGCTTTCATTTTTTTCATTTTGATTGGATCTTGTTTCGATCTGCTGGCATTTTTTTGATTTTTATCCCAAATCATAGTTATACCTCCTTTATCTTTTTATAATTGTGACAAATTTAAGAAAATAAACTTATATGATTCATAGAAAGTCTTATAAATTATATAAATCATTATTATTTTATTATATATCAAATAATAACTATTGCAGCTATTTAATAAATATTTATGAAAACAAAAAAGGGTATTATAAATAAATACCCTAAAAAGCTCTTTTCAGACAGCAAATGAGCTTTACAGAATATCACCGGGATGGGACACATCACAACAAACCATAGCATTTATGGCCTTAGCCGCTTGCTTAGACAGTTCCTTAAGATTATAAAATTCCGGATTAAGCATATGTTGTACATGTAATCCATCAATAATAGCTAAAATAACAGAGGCCTGAGCATTGAGTACTTCTTCGTCAATTTCTTTTGAATTGCTCACGATCAAATTATAAAACATTCTCCGCCATTGTCTATATTTTTCCTGTAGTTTTTCCAATATGACTTGGTTACCACAAATAGCCACCTCCAAAAGGTGAATATTGATAGCAAACAGAAAATTATCACCTTTTAAAACACTGAGACATTGAGAAAGGATAAACTGCTTATCACCCTCTTTATCAACATCAATAGAGGAGAAAAACAATTTATCTAGAGCATCAGAAAAGCCATAGTCCATAATTTCATAGAGCAATTCTGCCTTGGTCGGGAAATGATAAAATATAGTGCCTTTACTGATATTAAGATCTTCCGCAATATCTTTTAAAGAGGTTTGATATATGCCTTTTTGAGAAAAAAGATTCAGAGCACTTTCCATTATAGCTCTTTTTGTTTGTTGCATAAATGACACTCCTATAAATTATACTATATATGATATTAGATATACAAAAAATCGACTCTTTTAAGAGAGTATACCCTTTATTTATGCGAATAATTAATAATGAAATTTAATAATTATGCGGTCGGCTGGCCGTCCGGACAACAATCACAAAAAATATATAGCAATACGTTTTTAATACTTCGACATAATAATAAAATCATCTTATTGATTTTAACATATAATATTGAAATTTGTCAATCCAAATATATTAAAAAAGCAGCAAGGAGCTTAATTTCTTGCTGCCTTTTTAATTTATGATATACTATTAAGAAAAATATCTTTTTAAAAGACCTTGGAATCCACAGCCATGCCTTGCTTCATCTTTTGCCATCTCATGAACAGTATTATGAATAGCATCATAATTGAGTTGTTTTGCCAAAGTAGCTAATTCCTTTTTACCGGCACAGGCACCATGTTCGGCTTCTGCACGCAATTGTAGGTTTTTCTTAGTATCGGCATATACTACTTCACCCAAAAGCTCCGCAAAACGTGCAGCATGATCCGCTTCTTCCAAAGCATAGCGTCTGAAAGCTTCTCCGATTTCAGGATAGCCTTCTCTGTGAGCTTGACGGCTCATAGCCAGATACATGCCGACTTCCGTGCATTCCCCCATAAAATTGGCTCTAAGGCCCTCAATAACTCTTTCATCAACGCCAGTGGCTATACCAATAACATGTTCATCAGCATAAGCACCCAATTCCCCTTGTTCACTAAATTTATGGGCCGGAGCTTTGCATTGGGGGCAAGCAGACGGAGCAGCCTCACCTTCAAATACATAACCGCATATACCACAAATAAATTTTTTCATAAATATTCCTCCATATCTTATTGATAATAATTACTCTTAACATTAATTTAACATAAAGTTTTAAAAAATCAAGTCAAAATAAACCTTGCTTTCTAAAAAAAAATATATTAAAATTTTGTAATTAATCTATATAATGAAATAATTATATTTTTTATATTTGAGGATGTGTTATCGGACTTATGTCAGAAAAAATTTTAGAAAGTAAAAACATGTTGGATATGACAAAAGGAGGTATTACTAAAAAAATACTTGTTTTTGCCATACCTATGTTGATAGGTAATATCTTTCAGCAATTATATAATGTAGTAGATAGCTTGGTAATCGGAAATACATTAGGCAAAGAGGCTTTGGCCGCCGTGGGGGTCAGCTTTCCTGTAATATTCGTACTGATAGCCTTAACTATCGGACTATCAATGGGTGCAACCATTGTTATAGCTCAATATTATGGAGCTAAAGATGAAGACAATCTCCGTCTGGCAGTAGGAACTACTTATATCATCATTGCAGTTTCCTCGGTAATATTGACTGTTATCGGGTTAATTTTTACAGGACCTATTTTAAATATTTTACAAACACCTCCCGAAGTATACGCCCTGGCAAAATCTTATATGCAAATCATTTTTATCGGCCTTATTTTCTTTACGGGCTTTAATGTCATCTCCGGAATATTGCGCGGGGTGGGAGATTCCAAAACCCCACTTTATTTCTTGATCGTGGCTACCGCCATCAATATAGTGCTGGACCTGGTTTTTGTCTTAATCTTCCACTGGGGCGTAGCGGGCGTAGCAGTAGCAACTGTCATCGCTCAAGCCGTCAGCTGCATACTCTGTTTGATTTATACGGCAAAAATCTCCCCTGTTTTGGCTTTAAAGAGAACTAATTTAGTTTTTAATAAAAATATGTTGAATAAAATATTAAAAATGGGACTGCCCGCCGGGTTGCAACAAACTATCATAGCTATGAGCATTTTTATCACCCAAGCGCTGGTAAATTCTTTCGGCTCTACAACTATAGCCGGATATAGCCTATCCACCAGAATGGATTCTATCTGTATTATGTTTTTCATCACCATGGGCATCGTAATCTCTACCTTTACGGGGCAAAATATCGGTGCTAATAACATTGCAAGGGTTAGAGAAGGCTGCAAAGTAGGCTTAAAAATCACTCTGATATTATCAGCAGTATTAGGGGCAACGCTCTTTTTCGGCCGTTATTGGATTCTGGGCTTTTTCACTCCTGATCTGGCCGTAATAGAAGTTGGCGCCGGTATGTTTTATGTAATTGCACCCTTCTATTTTCTTATCGGTTTAGTCATTAACTATTCCAGCGTTGCACGCGGCGCGGGAGCGGCCATGGCTGCTATGTATATCACTCTGGTAGCTCAATGCGCCCGCCTGCCGATAGCCTACTGGCTAGTTTATGTTATGAGAGATGTCTCTGGTGTTTGGTGGAGCTTCGTTATTGGCTGGGCTATAGGGGCATTAATTTCTATTCTTTATTACAGATTTGGCAATTGGCAGAATAAAGCTCTGGTACGTAAACACCCTCCAATGCAGGCAAATCCAGCTGTAGCTGCTGAAAATCCGGCTAAATAATAACAGAGGATACTATATTATTTATAGAAAATACTGATTCCACCTCTCTTTTGCAGACGCTCTTCATCCGTAACAACATCCTAATGCAATAAAACCATAATGATATATCACCTTGGTCGGATACTAATTTATGTTGAAAAATTCAGGTTGAGTTGCCATAAAAGATTAGGAAAGATATTATCTATCGAAATCGCTAAAAAAGATATAAAAAAAGATACAGCCCGAGAGGCAGTATCTTTTTTATGCATAGTATAAGCTAAAATTGTTTGTATAATTAATAACAGCGGAATGTTATAATTTAATTTTAGCAAGGAGTGAGGTAATGAAAGCGACGTATAATACAGACCTTGCGGAAGTCTGCCTCGGAAAGAAAAATGCTCAGCTTGTACTCAAAGGCGCCCAAGTAGTCAATGTTTTCACAAACGAGATATTAGCTGCCGATGTGGCTATTCAGGATGGTAGGATCGTAGGAGTGTGAGAATATAATGGAGAGAACGAGCTTAATCTTAGCGGCAAGTTCTTATGCCCGGGATTTATCGATGCACATCTGCATTTAGAATCTACTTTGGTGAATCCGGCGCAATTGATTTATTATGCAGCCTCGCAAGGAACAACAACTTTTATCGCAGATCCTCATGAGGCGGCTAATGTCTGCGGCAAGGCGGGAATCGATTATATTTTAGATGAGACTGAGAATTGCCAGGCCAATGTCTATGTTATGCTACCTTCCTGTGTACCGTCCGCACCGTTTGAAGACAACGGATGCAGGATCGACGCTGATGATATGACGATTTATTTAAACCATTCCAGGATCCTGGGGCTGGGTGAGGTCATGGATTATACGGCGGTATTAGGTGCAGAAAAAGTCATGCTTAAAAAGCTCTCACTGTTCCAAGATAAAATAATCGACGGACATGCCGGTTTTTTAAACAATAAAAAAACCACCTGTTATGTCATGGCCGGCATCCGTACGGATCATGAGTGCTGTACCTTTGATGATGCTCTTCGGGAAATGCGTGCCGGGATTCAGATTTTAGTTAGAGAGGGATCTGCGGCCAAGAATTTGGAGGCGATCATCAAAGGGGTTATATGCAGCAAACTCCCCTGCAACCGCCTATCCTTCTGCACGGACGATAAGCATATTGAGGAAATCCGCAAAAACGGACATATTAGCTATAATGTCAGGAAAGCCATATCACTTGGCTTGGACGCAATCGAAGCGATCAAGATCACAACTATCTATACAGCTAATTGTTATGGACTAAAGCATCTGGGAGCTATCGCTCCAGGCTATCAAGCCGATTTACTAGTTCTTTCCGATCTGAATGAAGTAAAGGTGGAAAAAGTGTTCCATAAGGGTGCATTGATCGAAAAACCTTTGGAAGCAGCAAATATTCCTGTGCATCTACTTAATACAGTGAATGTAGCATTAAACCGTCTGGAAGAATTCCGCCTGTCCATACAGGGCAACGAAGCCTACATAATAAGAGTTAGACCAGGTGAGATCTTGACAAAAAAAACAATTGAGGAAGTGCCCGTCAAAGACGGTCTCTTTATGCCTAATGATATTTATCAAAAAATCGCAGTATTGGAACGCCACCATGCAACCGGCAACATGGGACTTGGTATCGTCAAGGGGTTTTCAGTCCGTGGGGGTGCGATAGCCTCCACTGTAGGACACGATTCTCATAATCTGATCGTTATCGGAGATAATGATCTTGATATGTACCGCGCAGTCAAAGAACTGATATCCTGCGGCGGGGGGTATACTATCGTAGAACAAGGAAAAGCTCCCTTGACCCTAAATCTGGAAGTTATGGGACTACTCACTAACCAATCTTATGAAAAAGTTCAAGATCAGCTGTCCATAATGATAAAAAAAGCCAGGGAAATGGGAGTTCCCAAGTCAATCGACCCCTTTATTACCCTATCCTTCTTGACACTACCTGTGATCCCCCAAATAAGAATAACAACTAGAGGGTTGTATGATGTAACGGAAGGACGTTTTGTAAGAATAGATGAAACACATAAATAGCTTAGTAAAAATTACTACTATTATATCTAAAACCTCGATATATAATCCTCAACAACCTAAAACAATCAGATTTGATATCAGATATATATAAAAGCTGACCTTTTAGGAGGTCAGCTTTTTCTTTAACAAAAAAACTATAAAGTATTAATATTATCACAAACAGCTTGGCCCATTTCTTTTGTTCCCACTTTGATCGCATTATCAGCTGGATTATAGATATCAGCCGTTCGCAATCCGGCATCCAATACTAATCGTACAGCACGTTCCACAGCTTGCGCTTCTTTTTCCAACGACAAAGAATATCGCAAGAGCATGGCCACCGACAAAATTGCAGCCAAGGGATTAGCAACATCCTTACCAGCCAGATCGGGAGCAGAGCCATGAATCGGTTCATACATACCGAAATTGCCGGCGCCCAAAGAAGCTGAGGGCAGCATACCGATGGAACCGGTCAACACGGAAGCCTCATCAGACAAGATATCCCCGAAGATATTATTGGTTAAAATAACATCAAACTGGGCCGGATTAATAATCAACTGCATGGCGGCATTATCGACATAAAGATAATCAACGCTGATATCAGAAAATTCCTTTGCCAGCTCGCAAACGACCTTCCGCCATAAACGGGAGCTGGCCAAGATATTGGCCTTATCGACCAAAGTAAATCTTTTCTTTCTATTTTTTGCAATTGCAAAGGCCCGCTCAGCAATCCTTTTAATCTCGGCCACTGTATACATCTCTGTATCGTAAGCAGAATCTTCTTTTTGCTCACGCGGGCCAAAATAGATTCCGCCTGTCAACTCCCGAATAATCATGATATCTATACCGGATTTTAATATCTCTCCTTTCAAAGGGGAAGCTGCCGCCATTTGTGGGTAGAGTATGATGGGGCGCAAATTAGTATACAGGCCCAAAGTAGATCTCAAGCCTAAAAGCGCGCGCTCCGGCCGTTTGCAAACTTCGATATTATCCCATTGCGGTCCGCCAACTGAGCCCAGAAGCACTGCTGAGCTATTTTGGCAGGCAGTGATCACTTCAAGCGGTAAAGGCTCACCACATGCATCATAAGCACTGCCGCCAATCAGATGCTCCTGCAAAATAAATTCATGCCCGAATTTTTGGCCCACTGTATGCAATACTTTTTTGGCCTGAGCTATGATTTCCGGCCCAATACCATCGCCGGGTAAAATAACAATATTGTAACGCATACTATAATCTCCCCACTATTATCATTTCGCCAACTGTTTTTTAGTATAAGGAACCAAACCGCCTGCCTCTATGAGTTCCTGCATAAAGGGCGGAAAAGGACTAATGTTATATTGCTCATTTTTTGTTAGATTTTCAATAACCCCCGCACTCAGATCTATTTTGAGCTGATCGCCTTTATTGACGGCTTGACTGGCTTGTGCAGACTGGGCGATTGGCAGGCCGATATTTAAAGCATTGCGGAAGAAGATACGCGCAAAATCCTCTGCAATCACACATGATATACCGGCAGCTTTGATAGAAATGGGGGCATGTTCACGGGAGGAGCCGCAACCAAAATTTTTACCAGCCACGATGATATCCCCAAGTTGAACATTATTGACAAATGCAACATCTATATCTTCCATACAATGTTTGGCCAATTCGGCCGGATCAGCTGTTGCCAGATAACGGGCAGGAATAATCGCATCTGTATCCACATTATCACCATATTTATGAACTTTTCCCTGTATAATCATTTTCCTTCCTCCTCCGTTATCTATATACTATTTGGATTAGAAATTCTTCCTTTGATGGCGCTGGCAGCTGCTACAGTGGGGCCACTAAGATATACTTGGCTTTTAGGATGACCCATTCTGCCCACAAAATTGCGGTTGGTAGTAGCAAGAGCAACTTCTCCTTCCGCCAGTACACCACAATGGCCTCCCAAACAAGGACCGCAGGTAGGCATAGTGATCATGGCATTAGCCTCTGCAAAAACACTTAACAAATCTTCTTGCAAGGCCTGTTTATAAACCTCATGCGAGCCAGGCATGATCAGACAGCGTACATTTTTTGCCACTTTATGCCCTTTCATCACTTGTGCAGCTAGGCGCAGGTCCTCTATTTTGCCGTTAGTGCAGGAGCCAATGACCACTTGGTTGAGAGCCACAGAAGAGACTTGCCCTACCTCCCTGACATTAGAGGGTAAATGAGGACAAGCTACCAATAAGGGGATTTGCGATAAGTCTATATCATATTCCGCACAATATTCAGCATCCTGATCAGCCTCATAGACCGTATAACGTTTACTCACTCTCTGCCTGAGATATTCCTTAGTAATACTATCGACCGGGAAAATACCGTTTTTGGCTCCCGCTTCGATAGCCATATTGGCAATGGTGCTGCGATCGGCCATGTTCAAAGCAGACACCCCAGGCCCACAAAATTCCAAAGATTTATAAAGTGCACCATCCACACCGATTTTGCCGATGAGGTAAAGGATCAGATCTTTGCCGCTTACCCAACGTTTAAAATGCCCTTTCAGATTAATTTTGATTGCCTCAGGCACTTTCAGCCATACTTTGCCTGTAGCGTAAGCCATACCGGCATCAGTAGAACCTACTCCTGTGGAAAAAGAGCCAAAAGCACCATAAGTACAAGTATGGGAATCAGCACCAATTATTAAATCCCCCGGAGCAACCAAGCCTTTTTCCGGCAGTAATATATGCTCTATACCGCCACCGCAAACGCCAAAATAATTAACAATCTTATGATGTATTGCAAATTCTTCCATCTTTTTTGCCTGAGCAGCCGCCTTGATATCTTTATTGGGCACAAAATGATCGGCTACTAAAGCGATTTTTGTCCTGTCCCAGACAGTATCTATGCCCAGTTTGTTAAATTCATCGATAGCTGGAGAAGCGGTGATATCATTTGATAATACCAGATCTAGAGAACAAGATAAAAGCTCTCCCGCGGCTACTTGATCCTTGCCGGCATGAGCTGCTAATATTTTTTGTGACATTGTCATTCCCATAAAGTTACCTACCCTCCCCTAATTCACATTTGTTTTAGTGATTTTTTCAACAGGGATGTCAGCCAATACTCTGTTGATAGCATTTATATAGGCAAAAATACTGGACTCGATAATATCCGGGCTAACGCCTCTGCCTAAATATACTTTATCACCATGTTTAACTCTTACAGTAACTTCACCCAAAGCATCCTTACCTTCCGTAACAGCCTTCAAGGAATATGATTGCAAAGATACTATCAAACCTGTAAGACGATCAATAGCATTATAAGCGGCATCAATCGGACCGGGTCCTATGGCAGCCTCCTGCATTTGCTCGCCCTCTCTGTTAATTATGATATTAGCAGTAGAGGAGGTTTTATTACTGCTAATTATTTGATAATCTACCAATTCGATATCGCCGGGAGTCTCCGAGAGCGAACCTTCGACTATAGCGATAATATCTTTATTAGTAACTTGTTTTTTGCGGTCAGCTAAGCGCTTAAATTTAGTAAAAGCCTCCTTGAGATCCTCTTTACTGAGATGATATCCTAATTCTTTAGCCTTATCTTCAAAAGCATGGCTGCCGGATAATTTACCCAATACGATATCATCAACCATATATAAGCCAATAGTTTCCGGAGTCATGATCTCATAAGTACGTCGGTCAAGCATAACACCATGTTGATGTATACCGGCCGCATGGCGAAAAGCATTATCACCCACAATAGCTTTATTCGGTTGTACATCAATACCAGTATAACTGCTGACTAAACGACTGGTACGGAAAATTTGATTGGTTTTGATATGATGAGCTATATTATAATAATCAGGCCTGGTGTTTATTGTCATGACCAATTCTTCCAAAGAAGCATTTCCGGCACGC
Source organism: Bacillota bacterium (assembly GCA_050942825.1). Classification (GTDB taxonomy): domain Bacteria; phylum Bacillota; class Dehalobacteriia; order UBA4068; family UBA4068; genus CAYRML01. The sequence continues at coordinate 1,267 of JBMNOA010000040.1, read as the reverse complement.
TCACCTAAGCCGTTAATAGTACATTCTACCTGAGTAGCTCCGGCCTCTACCGCAGCCAGTGTATTAGCTACTGCCAAGCCCAAGTCATTATGACAATGGACAGCAATTTCCGCTTTATCAATATTTGGCACATTTTGGAATATTCCTCTTATTAAATCACCAAATTCATTTGGTACACCATAACCTACTGTATCAGGAACATTGATAACCGTAGCACCGGCAGCTATAACTTTTTGAATAACGCGGTAAAGAAATTCGGGCTCACTACGGCTGGCATCCTCAGCAGAAAATTCGATATTGGGGCAAAGACTTCTTCCTAAACTAATAGCCGCTACAGCCCTTTCAATCACTTCCTCCTCCGTCATCCTTAATTTATATTGCATGTGCAACTCTGAGGTAGCAATAAAAATATTTAAACGCGGTTCTTCAGCCATTCTTACTGCTTCCCAGCCTCTTTGAATATCACTGGCCGTGGCGCGGCAAAAACCACAAATTTGCGCACCCTTGACTTCTTTAGCGATAGCAGAAACTGCATCAAAATCACCTTGAGAAGCATTAGGAAAGCCTGCTTCAATAATATCAATACCCAATGCTACCAATTGTTTGGCAATATCCAATTTTTCTCGGATATTGAGACTTATTCCCGGAGTTTGTTCACCGTCTCTTAATGTCGTGTCAAAAAATTTGATTATTCTTGTCATAATAGATCCTCCTTTTTAGTTTCTTTTAAAAAACTTTATTACAAAAAAATCGCCCCTGCAATGCAGGGGCGAAGCTATGCCACACGGTGCCACCCTGGTTTAATATCCAAAAAGCGAATATCCTCAAAACCTTAACGGGGTTAGCGTCTTTTTCTACTATATTTTTCAAAAAAGCAGTTCCGGAGTGAGTATCTTGCCATTCTATGTACCGGATTCACAGCAAACACCGGCTCTCTGAACACTTCCTAGGCAAAAGCTCTCCTTCATAACCTTTGGGCCTTATGTAATTAAGCCCTTATGCGAAGGGCACATAGCAATAGGCTGTCTAGTCGATCTTGTAGTAGTAGATTTTGTTGTAGTCGTAGCATTTGCTGTACCCTCCTTCTGTTGATTTTTGCGGAACGCCTTTTTATTAAAGTTATATTTAATGTTACAACAAAATCAAGCTTTTGTCAAGGATTTATTTAAGCAATTTTGATTCAAATCAAAAGGGCTCGATTACACGATATAAAATATAAATATTTTGTATAAAAATACTTTTATTTATTTGATTTTACTAAAAAAAG
>JBMNOA010000039.1:0-12842 GCA_050942825.1 Bacillota bacterium | reverse complement strand
AGTAGTTGTTAAAATAATTTAGTACTATTTGTAGATTTAAGACGAAATGTAAATATTACATTTTCGTTTTTTTGGATTTATTCCTTAATAATTTGTAATTTTGTATATGTACAAGATATAAATATTCCCCTTGAAAAAAGCTCTGCTTTAAAGGCAGAGCTTTTTTCTGCTCAAGTAGACAAACATAGCTGACAAGAAAAAGACTACCCTCCGGCTATACAAGGATGAAAAATAAAATATTTATAGGTTACTAAAAAAACAGATCAGCGAGGCTACGATTCGTTTTTTATTATTAAAAATTTTATTTTACTATATTTTCCAAGGATATTTTCGATAATACCGGGGTATTTTATGAGAGATATTACTTAAAAATTTGCTCTAAAAGGGGTTAATAAAATGTTGATGTTAATAATATATAATTTTTTCTTCTTTAACTGGAAATGCTTTTTGGGTAAAAAAACAAAAGCTGATATTTTAAATAAAACAAGCTCTTGAGAGCTTGTTTTATATTATCTGGTATTAGCTTGCTTATCAAAAGAAAACATAGTATCGTTGAGGCCGCCAGCACTGTAAAGTATGATGGTCAGATCAGGTTGATATGCCAGCGCCAGATCGGTCAGTGAGTCATTATAATGACGTAGGTCGACCAATTTGATCTCATGAACGGCTGTAGAGAGGAAGGATGCAGCGGGAGCAGTGAAGGAGTCCTTGATAATAAGTATTTTGTATTTATCTTGCTTATGATTGGTAATAGTCATCAAGGGGTGGTCGCCACCCAGATAAGCCGCATAACGATTGGTATAGATATTGTCGTCTTTGAGAAAATCATCAAAGATTAAGGCTGAGCGATAATCCCCCGTCCTAGACTTTTCTCTGCCTGAGAAATAGGTGACGGTATAGTCAGTAGCAAATTTGGGGTATATGAGATGGAAATCATCGACTCCGGCATAATATTTGCCTACTCTTCGCCCTTGTGAGCCAACAAAAAATGCAGGATAATCCTCAACGGCATAATTATTGATATCTCTATAATAATTAGCTGAGTCAATATTTGTACCGAAATTATTATTTATATAATCGGCGATAACAAAAGCTGCATCAAATGCTGTTTGACTCTGCCAATGGTGGTCTGTTTTATAAAATAGATCCGCCTTGTTTGCTGCCGGTTCAGTTATGACTTGCCGCAGGTCTAAAGTGGGAATTTCCGTATCTTGCAAAGCCTTGAGGAAGGAATCTACTTTGGCATTGGCATAATTATTGATAAGGATCGGGAATTGTGTAGAGCCAGCAATGATTTTTTCCGGTGCGGCTATGTAGAGCAAGGGAAGATTTTTTTCTTTGAGCGCTTGGTTAAGTGTTGTGATTTGTTTAATCAATCCGGGTAAGGTTTTTTGGTCAAAGACATTTTCCTCTTGCCAAAAACCTGTGAAATGCAATTGACCGTAATTATCTTTTACGATACTGTTTTCTATAGCTACATCTTCAATATAATGACGATTGAAGGCATTTTGGAAGAAGCCGTTGGCCTCGATGAATTTCATTTTCAGCGGTATATTTTCGTTATACTGAGCGTTGAGATAGTCAATACCTGCGCGGGCATTGAGAAAAATATCATCCTGAACAAAGATCTGATCTTGATTTTCCCGTAGGTTGCCAAGGCTGTGATAAAGGACATAACAGCAGATGGGAGCCATGATAACTAAAACTACTATGCAAGTGATTTTGGTAAATAAATAGTTTTTCATATTAAATCCTCTTAGAATTTAAAGTAAATAAAGGGATTATAGTTGCCTTTAATAATGAAGCTAACGCTGAAAATAAACAAGCTCAGCAAAATTACAGTCAAAGGTATATTTAAGATTCTGATATTGGTGATTTTTTTCCTGATAGCGGGTATGATCGGCAAAGATGCAAGTGCACCTATGATGTAGAAAATACCGTATTCTTTGAGATAGAATAAAGTGTATTTATCGATGGGGATATTACCCGAGAGCCCCAGCATGGTTTGAATATAAGATACAGCTTGAGACAGATCAGCTGCGCGGAACAATACCCAGCCGAATAGTACCACTATCAAAGTATAAACATGTTGCCAGATGGAAGGCATTTTTTGTTCGAAGCCGGTTACTTTTTCAATAGTGATGAATACAAAATAAAAAATACCCCATAAGAGAAAAGTCCAGTTGGCACCATGCCAGATCCCGGTGAACATCCACACCATCAAAAGATTGAAAATGAGGCGAAAATGGCTTTTGACACGGCTACCGCCCAGCGGGAAATAAATATAATCTCTCATCCAGGAGCTAAGCGAGATATGCCAGCGGCGCCAGAAGCCGGAAATGCTTTTGGCTATGTAAGGATAGTTGAAGTTTTCGTCAAAGCGGAAGCCGAAGATACGTGCCAGTCCGATAGCCATATCGGAATAGCCGGAAAAATCAAAATAGATCTGGAACATAAAGGCCAGGGCTCCCAGCCAGGCAAAAGACATGGAAAGATCACTTGCGCCTAAGGCAAAGGCTTTATCAGCTACTATAGCCATATTATCGGCGATAAGAGTTTTTTTGGAAAGTCCCACAATGAAGCGGCTGATGCCGTAAGAAAGATCATCAAAGCGGGGCTTTCTTTCTTTGATTTGTTCGGCAATCGTTTTGTAACGAACGATGGGGCCGGCTATGGAATGGGGGAATAATGATATGTAGAGCATCAGATAAAGCGGATTTTTCTGTACCTCGACAATGCCTTTTCTCACATCCAGGACATAGGAAATGGCCTGGAAGGTGAAAAAGGAAATACCGATGGGTAAAACAATCTGCGGTATAGTGAAGGTGGCGCCTGTTACCTGGCTGATTGTGGTGAGGGTGAAAGTAAGGTATTTATAAATAAATAACAAACCGCCATTGAATAGCAAGATCAATACAATGATCAGATTAGTTAACTTACGGTTGTCGCGCCATTTGTTGACCAGTACACCCGCTAGCCAGTTGAAGAGCATAGAAGCGATCACTACTAAGACGAATTTCGGTTCTCCCCAAGCATAAAAAAACAGGCTGCTAGCCAACAGAAAAGCATTTTTTACTAGAATAGGTGCTTTTGCCAAAATAATAAAATATACAAACATTACAATTGGCAAAAAACAAAAAATAAAAGTAGTGCTAGAAAATAGCATATAATTATCTCCATTAAATACTTTTGCTGATATTGTTGTCGAATTGTCACTGATTTACTTACATATTGTACATATTGTAAACCAATACCTAAGATATGGCAAGAGTTTATCGAAAAAGTTGATCCAACTATCATATACTGGTAGATCATTACGTTAAATTTAGGTAGATATTGGTATAATAGAGGCTTTATTATAAGATAAAACGGCAAAAAAAACAGGGATTTCCTGTCTTTTTTGCCGCTCTAGTGGTGGATTTGTAGAGTGTTAGTAATACCTATACGGTAATTTTATCCAATATGCCGGAAAGTTTGGCAATAGCTATACCATAGTTGGTAATGGGGATGTTTTGGCTACTGGCTCTGGCTATTCTGGTCAGCACATATCTTCTGTTAAACATGCAGGAACCACAATGGATGATTAAGGCATAGGGCGAGATGTCGTCCGGAAAATCCATACCGCTGACTACTTTAATCTCCAGATCGGAGCTGATTTTATCTCGTAATAATCGGGGGATTTTGATCCTGCCGATATCTCCATCTAAAGGATTATGTGTGCAGGCCTCCGCTATCAATACTTTGTCACCCGGTTGTAGTCGGTCGAGGGCTTTGGCGCCTTTAATATATTCCTGAATATTGCCTTTGTAAGCGGCAAAAAGTACGGAAAAGGAGGTGAGAAGGCTCTCGGCCGGTTTTTGTTCATATACTGTTTTAAAAACCTGCGAGTCAGTGATGATGAGTTGCGGAGGTTCTTTCAGGGCAGCCAAAGCAGAGACTAGATTATCGGTGGTTACACTCATCACCAGACATTTGTTATCCAAGAGATCACGTATGGTTTGTACCTGAGGCAAAATCAGACGGCCTTTGGGTGCTTGGATGTCCTGAGGCATGACCAAAAGGACGGTATCGCCTGGTTTTATCAGATGCGCTGTGATACTTTTAAGTTGAAAATCTTCAGGTATCAAGCGGGCAATCTCTTCTTTGATTTTGCTGATGTTTTGTCCACTTTTAGCGCTGATAATCAGCGGTTGGACGGAAAAAGCCGCCTGGACTTTTTCCGAGATTTGCTCAGAGTTTTCTAAGATATCAGCTTTATTGATGACAGCTAAAAAGGGAATTTTCCGTCTTTTGAATTCACTGATCCATTCTGCTTCCATGGTGAGGTCAGTGTCACAAAATAGCATGATAGCAATATCAGTTTTATCTAGTGCTTGTTTGGTTTTCTCTACCCGTAGTTCTCCCAAATGACCCAAGTCATCAAAGCCTGCCGTATCTATAAGCATACAGGGGCCTAAAGGATGTATCTCCATAGCTTTATAAACGGGATCTGTAGTAGTGCCGGCCACCTCGGAGACTAATGCTATATCTTGGCCGGTGATAGCATTTATTAAAGATGATTTACCGCTGTTCCTTTTGCCGAAGATGGCAATATGCAGGCGATTGGCAGCCGGAGTTTGGTTCAAGCTCATTGGGATCACCTCTAATCTTTAGAATCTGAAGTCACGTTTACCGTCATGTAATTCCTGCAAATATTCCTGAGCTATAGTTTTTATTTTAGCATCAGGTATTCTTTCCAATTCTTCTTTGATGACTCTTTCACCTTTATCTCTGGTATTTTGAGAGGCATAATCCTCCAGATATTCTTTGAGGGTCATCAAGGCATTAGCCTGACAGAAATTGGCGATCTGGCCGCTTTTGGCAAAAGCCATAAATCTGTCACCGGTTCTGCCTTCCCGATAACATGCAGTACAGAAGCTGGGAACGTAGCCTTTTTCTAACAACCAATTGACAATCTGATCCAGAGTCCTGGTATCATTGACTTCAAATTGGGTGCTGTTTTCTTCCTCTTCTTCTACATAGCCGCCTACACTGGTACGGGATCCGCCACTGATTTGTGAAACACCCAATTGCAAAACTTCGGCGCGGATATCTTTAGATTCACGTGTAGAGATTATCATGCCGGTGTAGGGGACAGCAATGCGTAAGACGGCCACGATTTTTTTAAAAGTTTCATCATCTACGGCATGCGGATATTCCTGTACGTCGACATTATCTGCCGGCCTAATGCGGGGGACACTAATGGTATGCGGACCGCAGCCGCAATAATCTTCCAGATGTTTGACATGCATCAGCATAGCAGGAAAGTCGTATTTATAGTCCGAAATTCCGAATAATACGCCGATACCCACGTCATCAATACCTGCCTCCATAGCCCTATCCATGGCCTCCGTATGGTAGGCATAATCCTTTTTGGGGCCGCTGGGGTGCAATCTCTCATAATTTTCTTTATGATAGGTTTCTTGGAAGAGTATATATGTACCAATACCGGCATCTTTTAATTTTTTATAATTTTCTACCGTAGTCGCAGCAATATTTACATTTACCCTTCTAATAGCACCATTTTTATGTTTGATACTGTAAATGGTATCTATACATTGCAAAATATATTCTATAGGATTCATTTTAGGATCTTCTCCAGATTCCAGTGCCAGACGTTTGTGCCCCATATCCTGCAGGGCAATTACTTCCCTTTTGATATCCTCTTGTGAGAGTTTCTTTCTGGCAATAGTACAATTGCTGCGATGATATGGACAGTAGACACAGCCGTTGATACAATAATTAGAAAGATAGAGCGGCGCAAACATAACAATCCTGTTACCGTAGATTTTTAACTTAATTTCCTTGGCCAACTTAAAGATCTCCGCAGTGAGCTGAGGATCTTTGCAAAACAAAAGTAAAGTAGCTTCTTGATAAGAAAGCCCTTTACAGTCATGGGCTCGGTCAATAATGCTTTTGATCAGCTGGTGGTTGTTTTTGTTTTGCTCGGCATAGGCCATAGTATTTAGAATCTCTTGATGATCGATAAATTCGGTGGCGCTTTTTGACATACTATTATACATTTTCATATCCTCCTATACTGGAATTCTCCCCAGCTTGATGATGTATTTTTCTAATTCTGTTCTGTCTTTTTGAATATCAGTATCTGTCAACTGGGAAGGATATATCTCATAAAACTTTTTGTATTGATTGGGAGTAACTTTTTTCATAATCACATTGGCGCCTGTGGAAAAAACATCATTTTTAGCCGTTAAATCCAAGACCCCCAATGCAGTGGTGGCGGGCAGATCGATATTAGACATGATGATGCGTGCAAGTGCTACTGCTCTTTTGGTCATTTCCGGGCTACCGTCGGCATAGCCTTGGAGCGGAGTGTCGGGATTGGAGATAAAAGGACCGATTCCTGCCATATCACAGCCTAATTCCTTTAGCAGCAAAATGTCTTTGGCGATAGTCTCCGTGGTCTGCCCGGGCAAACCGATCATGAAGCCGCTGCCGGTGCCATAACCTAATTTTTTGATATTTCTCAGACAATCCAGATGATGTTGCAGACTTTCACCTGGATGAAGCTCAGCATAGAGAGCTTCGTTTGCAGTCTCATGTTTCAACAGGTAGCGGTCAGCGCCACATTCTTTGAGGTAAGCATAATCATCATAACTCATTTCTCCGCAACTTAAGGTCACAGTGATGTTCGTTTTTTTTATCTCTTTGACGATTTCTCCTAGAAGCTGAGGAGTGAAGTAGGGGTCTTCTCCTGATTGTAGGATTATAGTCTCATAGCCAGCGGCATGGGCTTGGTATGCTGTATGTATCATCTCCTCAGGCATCATGCGAAAGCGCGGAAGCTTGCTATTGTGGCTATTAAGCCCGCAATAGATACAATTTTTACGGCAGTAATTAGAAAACTCTAAGATGGCCCGGATATTGACAATGTCACCCTTGTGTTCTTTTCTGACTTGGTCGGCAATGGCATAAAGCTCGTCAAAGTTATCTTTGTCCAATAATGTTTTTAGCTCTTGTATGGAAGCATCGTTTAGCAATTTTTTATCCTACCTTTGATATAATGTCTTACTTTTTACGCCTTTTATCATACCTATTTTACCGGATAAAGAGCTAATAATATCATTGGTAGCATCTATGACGATACAAATAATGTTAATATTTTTATCGCGGTATGGTATGCCTAAACGACCGACGATATATTTACTATAATCGTGTAAAAGAGTTTGTAATTGCTCAGTTTTACTTATATCTTCTACAATAATGCCAATCAGGGCAATCCTTGTATCCATTTAAAATCTCCTTTACCAAATAAATTTTTTCTTTTTATTGTAAAAAATAAATCCTGTGCAAAGGCACAGGATATTTTTAACAATAAAAAGAAAATATGCTATCCATCGCCTTACCATTCGGGACGAACCCTCATGCACTTAGTACGAATTAGTTTGTTTTATCTTCGTTATCAGAACGAATCTTCCAACTAAGATCTATAGTCAATATAGCATATTTTATAATATTTTACAAGATATAATGAAATAATTTTCAAAAGAAAAGTATCGAACCAGCTACTTAATAATTTAATATTGCTTAAATAGTATAAATAATAAAAGGAAGGCTAGAGACCTTCCTTTTATTATTTATACTATATTGAAATTATTTGTTTTATACAGGTTTTTTTATTGGTTCTTAGGAGACGTTTTTTCCCAGAACTTTTCTTGGATTTCTGTTAAGGCTTCGCCGAATCTTTGGAAGTGAACGATCTCTCTTTCACGTAACCAAGCCAAGGCATCACGAACTCCGGGGTCCTTTGATAAATTTAATAGATTATTATATGTGGCTCGTGCTTTTTGTTCGGCTGCCATATCTTCTTGAAGGTCTGCTATAGGATCATCTTTTGCTTGTAAATATTTTACACTGAAAGGATTGCCATTTGCATCTACATAGAAAAGGGCTTTGCCGTGGTCGGCAAAATGTCCAGCCAATCCGGCCGCTTCCATTTGTGCTACAGTAGCATAGCGAGTCAATTGATAGACTAAAGCCGCAACCATTTCCATATGTGCCATTTCTTCGGTGCCTATGTCTGTCAATAAAGCTTTGGTTTTATTTGTCGGCATGGTATATCTTTGATTAAGATAACGCAGGCTGGCCGTTAATTCTCCGTCTGGGCCTCCCTATGGCAAAAGGAGATAATCTATACTTTATAAAAGATTTGTAGCTCATTGTTAATCCGATGGAAAATAATACTCTCTATAAACAGGCTCAAGAGCCTGTTTTTTTTGCTTTCATCAATAAGACTATCCTTGATGATATTTATGACATCTTGATGTCTTTCTATAAAAATCGGCCGAGGTTCTCTTGAGCTTATGTCTGCTTTTTTTGCTGTCAACAGTTTTATCCTCTCCGTGATTCTCTTTTTGTTAATTTTATATTCTTGCAAACAATCCACGCCGTTTTCATAGGCTTCTTTGATGCGCAGGAGTTTTTCCTGCTCTTTTTCCAGTTGCCTTTCTATTATGGTGTTTTCTTCCGTTAACTTGAATTTTTGCTTTTCTTTCAACTGCCAGTTGATATTTGCGAAATCAGCTTCTATCTTCTTTATCACGATATCCTTTAATTTAGCGCCATTTATGCTGTGGGAGATATTGCATTTACCCTTGGCATAAGCATGACACTGCAGAGATCCTTTTGCTGCCCTCACCAATGTGCTGCCACAATTACTGCATTTTACTAGTCCTTTCAGTATAAAATTGCCAGAAGAATTGCTGTGCCTATATTTGCCATAGATGTTTTTTACTTGAGTCAATTGTTTTTGTGCTTCTTGCCATGTGTGCTGGTCTATGATAGGTTGATGGCCGCCATCGGTAATCATTAAATCAGGATGGTTATAGTTACGTCCTGTTTTTTCTATTGGATTCCAACGGATTTTACCGATATAGACGGGGTTATAGAGGATATATTCTATACCTCTGTTATCAAATTTATTGCCGCGGCTTGTAATGATGCCCAATGAGTTCAGCTTAACAGCAATATCGCGAAAGCCCATGCCGCCAATAAAATCCTTAAAGATCATCTGTACTACAGGGGCGGAATTGGGGTCGATTAAATATTGGCCATTTTTAATCTCATATCCCAGGGCCGGAATACTGACGGGTTGGCCGCGACCGGCTTTTTCTGTCATTCCGCGCTTAACATTTTCTGCCAGATCAATGCTGTAGTATTCATCCATAGCTTCTAAAAGAGCTTCTATGAGTATGGATGTTTTATCGTTGCCAAAATCCTGGGAGGTGCTCACGAGGTCAATACCAAGCTCTTTTCTCAGCAGGCGTTTATAAACTACGCTATCTTCTCGATTGCGGGCGAAGCGGGAGAGAGCATAGACCAAAATAACATCAAAAGGCTTGGGTTTTTGCTTAGCTATGCTTATCATATGCATGAAAGCGGGCCTTTTTTCGGCTTTGCGCCCGCTGATGCCCTCATCAATAAATATGTAATTGTCCGGAATAATCAGATCATGTTTTTGGGCATAATCTCTAATGATTTTGATTTGGCTATCAGGTGAGTAATCGAGCTGATCCTCAGTGCTGACCCTGATATAAGCGGCTGCTATTTTCATTTTGCTCACCCTTTTTATTTTTCCCTATCTTTTATGCCTATTGATGGTTAAAAATGCTTTTACAATAGAGGGTAGATAAGAAGAGAATCTATTGAGCTCATGGTATAAGACAAACAAGGTTTTTAATATCCTGTAAAAAGGGGTGGTGAAAATGAGAAAAGAGATTAACTGCTTGCCTAGCTTGGTAATTGATAAAAGCGGCATTATTAATACTGATAGTGAACGGATTTATCAGCTAGAACAATTGAGTCCGAATCTGAAGGAGGCAGTGCGCAAAAAAATTGCAGACAATATCAGCAGAGGCATGTCAGGATTTTATTTTTATGATAAAATTTAAGGAAGGTAAGGACAAAGAAGTCGCTGACAATAAAACTCGTGAACCTTAGGGGGTATCTATTGTGAAGGGCTAGTAAGTTGTTGTTAAATAGTAAGCAAAAATATGATATAAAACTCCTAAGTTATGATGTATAATAAGAATAAAAAAGATAAATTATGAGAAGTAAAAAGCTTTTTAAGTGAATAAAAGCCTTTTATGATATGGGCAAAGGGGGATATACTATAAGAGTATATTAATATGCAAAATCATCATGCAAAGGGGGACCAAAAGTGGGTAATGCGGATGAATACAGAATACCTTTAGAAAAATTGAGGAGGATTTGTCACTATGAAGAAGAGCTGGATTTTTGTAATACTTCTTTAGATGTTCCACCTCTGGTCGGCGTTATTGGACAAGAACGTGCTGTGCGATCTATGCAATTCGGCTTGTCTATGGACTCACTTGGTTACAACATCTTTGTTGTGGGGCCCTCCGGAACAGGCAAAAGTACATATACCAGGGCCATTGTTTCCCAAGTGGCGGCCAAGGGCACTGTGCCTGTTGATTGGTGTTATATTAATAATTTTGTTGAATATGACAAACCTGTAGCGGTTTCTCTTCCTGCCGGACTAGGGCGTATTTTTCAAAAAGACATGGAAGAACTCATATCAGTTCTGCAGTCAGATATTCCTAAAGCTTTTGAAGGAAATGAATACAATCAGCAAAAGAATACTATCCAGCAATCCACCCATCAAAAGAAACAAGCGCTTTTTCAGGTTTTGGAAAAGGAGGCTGAACAAGCCAATTTTTCTATGAATCAGACAGCCGCGGGATTTTTATTTATACCTCTAAAAGACGGAGAGCAATTTTTACCTGAGGAATATCAAAAACTGCCTTTAGAGCAACGCCAAAGAATTGACGCTGAAGGCCGCAGGCTGGGCAAAATGCTGGAGCAAACCTTCCATGAGATTCAGATGCTGGAAAAGCAGCAAAAAGAGCAAATTGACGAGCTGGAAAAGCAAATAGTCCTTTCTATTGCCGCTCCCCTGATCAATAAACTAATAGATCAATATCAGGAATTTCCTAAAATAGTTTCATATTTAGAAATTGTCTTAAAAGATATTACAGACAACCCTGCGATTTTTAATAATGATCAATCAACAAATAAAATGATATCTTTTTCTGCTCCCCATTTGGAAGCAAACCCCTTTAGTAAATATAAAGTGAATCTCTTTATTAATAATGAAGCCAGTCAAGGTTCCCCCGTAGTTGTTGAATCCAGGCCTTCATATTATAATTTATTTGGCAAAATCGAATACAAAAGCCAGATCATGTCTCTTGATACTGATTTTTCTATGGTCAAACCCGGTGCTATCCATAAAGCCAACGGAGGATACCTTATTTTGCAGGCCAAGGACATCTTATCCGATCCCCTCTCCTGGGATGCCCTTAAAAAGGTGCTAAAGCACAGAGAGGCTGTGGTGGAAAATATCGGTGAACAATACCGTTTAGTGCCTACCGTAACTTTAAGACCCGAGCCTATCCCTTTGGATGTTAAGATAATTTTGATCGGCAGTCCCCTTTACTATATGATTTGCAGTATGGATGAGGATTTCAGGAAACTATTCAAGGTCAAAGTTGATTTTGATGTTGAAATGCCCAGAACCGCTGAAAATATCCATCATTATGTTTCTTTTATCAGTGCTCTTTGTTCTCAACAGGATCTCAAACATTTTGATCGTAGTGCTTTAGCCAAAGTAATCGAATATGGTTCGCGCTTGGCGGGAGATCAAAATAAGCTTTCGGCGAAGTTCAATGAGATAACCGAGCTGGTTTATGAAGCCACAGCATTAGCTCAAGCTCAAGGTTCTCAATATGTGGAGGCATCTCATGTTGACAAGGCTATCTCCGAGCGTAAATGTCGTTTGAGTATGTTTGAGGAAAAAATCCGTAAGCAGATTGTAGAGGGTAAAATCCTGATCAGTACCGAAGGCTCTATAGTGGGGCAGGTCAATGCACTTTCTCTTCTGGAAGTAGGGGGTTATGTCTTTGGACAGCCTTCACGTATTACCGCCAGAACTTATACAGGCCGCAGCGGTGTGATCAATATTGAGCGGGAAACCGATATGAGCGGCAATATCCACTCCAAGGGTGTGCTAATCTTAGCTGGTTATTTGGGTGGTAAGTTTGCTCAAAAAAAACCGTTGGGAATGACAGCACAAATCGCTTTTGAACAGAATTATGGTCTGGTGGACGGTGATAGTGCCTCCAGCGCTGAGCTATATGCAATATTATCATCCTTGGCTAATGTGCCTTTGCGGCAAAGCCTAGCAGTCACAGGATCGGTTGATCAACACGGTGAAATACAACCTATCGGCGGAGTAACAGAAAAAATAGAGGGCTTCTTTGATGTTTGTTGTGCAAAGGGACTGACAGGAGAGCAAGGTGTGATTATACCAATCCAAAATGTGAGCAATTTGATGTTGAAAGATGAAGTATTAGAAGCAGTCAGGCAAAGACGTTTTCATATTTACGCCGTAAAAAATATTGAGGAAGGTATTGAGATTTTGAGCGGCATACCAGCAGGAGAACTTTCCAAAGACGGCAAATATCCTTCGGGAAGTGTTTTTTCTTTAGTGGCTAGTAAGCTTAAGGGATATAACGAGAATCTTTCGGTATTTCCTCTAGGTGCTTTAAAAAAAGAATCCGCTGGTGATAAAAATAAAAAGCCAATTTCAAAAAATGAGTAAAGTTAGATGTTTAAAAAGCCGGCAAATTGACAAATAATGTATACAAAGATATTTTTACATACATTATAATAGTAAATACTATTTATAAGCTCAATCTTAACTTACAAATAATAAAATTATTAAAGGGGATGGTGTAATGAATAACACCAAAGAAAAATTGCAT
>JBMNOA010000038.1:0-13735 GCA_050942825.1 Bacillota bacterium | reverse complement strand
ATCATAAAGGTGTAATAATGACTGTGGATGTGACATCTGTACCGCACCCCGTAAAAATTGACACTGAGCAGATGGGCCGCGTATTGCTTAACCTGACAGAAAATGCTATAAAATATGCCAATACTAAATCCCTTGTTCTACTGATTTCAGTATGGCGTGAGTCTGGTATGGAACACCTGTTGTTTGCCGATAATGGTCAGGGCATACCGGAAGAACACCTTCCGCGTTTGTTTGAAAGATTTTGGCGGGGCGACGAATCACGCAGCGCAAAAAACTGCGAAGGGAGCGGCCTGGGGCTGTATATTGTAAAATGTATTGTGCAAGCACACGGTGGGTTTGTAACGGCTAAAAACGATAACGGGTTGCAAATTAAATTATCCCTGCCCTGCGGAAAGGAGAAAACTCTTGAGTAAGATACTTATTGTTGAGGATGACGCCGCAATTGCTATGCTGGAAAAGGATTATTTAGAAATAAACGGCTTTGAAACAGAGATCATAGCAGATGGTAAGCAAGCGTTAGCGGTTCTTCAAAAAAACAGTTATGACTTGGTATTACTTGACCTGATGTTGCCGGACCAAAATGGTTACGATATATGCAGGCAAATAAGGGATAAAATCAATATTCCAATTCTAATGGTAACTGCCCGTACAGAATCTGCAGATATAATTCGCGGGCTTGGGCTTGGAGCGGATGATTATATTTCCAAACCATTTGATCCCGCAGAATTGGTAGCAAGAGTAAAATCCCATCTAAGCCGTTATGAACGCCTAACAAAGTCCGGAAAAGACGGCAAAAATGACACTATAATCATCGGTGACTTAAAGATATTGCCTAAAAGCTGGAAAATTTATAAAGGAGAAAAGGAGATTAAATTACCCAACCGTGAATTTGAGCTATTATTATTTCTGGTGGAGAATCCAAATACCGTTTTTTCAAAAGAAAAGCTTTTTGAAAAAATATGGGGTTTTGATTATATTGGCGACAGTGCAACTGTTACGGTGCATATTAACCGTATTCGTGAGAAAATTGAGGACGACTCATCCAAACCAAAAATCATAGAAACTGTATGGGGCGCAGGATACAGGCTTAACCGTTAAAATATTGTATTTGATAAAAAACAATGTTGGCAATACACATGGTTTTTTATTTATAATTTGTTATATTTTCGTTTAGAAAATATTTATTTTTTATTATCCAGCAATTTAGGAAAGCTTCCTATAATAATCTTATCGAAACTAAAGGAGGATTAAATGTGAAGCTAACAATAAAAAACATCAATAAAAGCTATGGTAAAAAACAAGCCTTGAATGACGTTAGCTTTGAGATGGAAAACGGCATTTATGGTCTCTTGGGGCCTAACGGGGCAGGCAAAAGCACCCTTATTCGCATATTAGCCGGTGTAATAGAGGCAAATAGCGGTGAGGTTATGGTAAACGGAAAAAACAGAAGGTCTTGTGACCGCGAGTATCGGTCAAAACTAGGCTATCTTCCACAGTTGTTAAATTTTTATCCTGAATTTTCAGGTCTTGATTATTTGCGCTTTGTAGCGGCACTCAAAGGACGGATAGACTCAAATACGGAAAACAAAATCAAAGATCTGGCCGAGCAAGTCGGGTTGTCGAGAGATTTACATCGTAAATGTATTAACTATTCTGGTGGCATGAAGCGGCGGCTAGGCATTGTACAGGCATTGTTAAATGACCCGGAGATACTTATATTGGATGAACCTACCGCCGGACTTGATCCGCATGAGCGTATTAAGTTTCGCAACCTAGTTTCGATTTTTTCTCGAAACAGAACAGTACTACTTTCGACACACATTGTTTCCGACATTGATTCAATTGCTAAACAGACTATTATGATCAAAAGAGGCAGGGTAGGAAGGATGGAGAGCAATCAGCATTTCGTGGATGCAATGGAGGGTAAAGTATGGCTTCTTAAAATGACGGTTGATGAGTTAGTTGCTTATCAGAATGACCATATTATCAGTAATGTTTTACCCATGGACGGCCGTATGGAGGTACGGGTAGTATCGGATTACAAGCCTTCAAGCGATGCAGTTCCCACTATTCCTACGCTTGAAGACGCTTATCTTTACGAATTTAGCACTGAAGGAGAAATTGCTTGATGGAACTGTTCAAATATGAAATGAAGAAGCTGCTTTTTAATAAGAATAAACTCATTTTGCTTGCTATTTTGTTTGCTGTTTATGCTACGGTAGGTTTCTCTCTCGCGACAGGAGAGTTTGAATTGGACAGCTCCGAGCAGTCAAAACAGGCTATTCAGGAATATAAACACCTTCTTTCGCAAAACTCGGGGACATTTGACGCGTTGCAATATGCGGAATCAAAAGCGATATATGAAGCGGCCGTTGCCCAATTCGGTACGGGTGAACCGCTTGCTATTCAGATTAACCGCAACCCCATACTTAAATTCCATTTCCGATATAATTCGTTCGGAGAGAGGGTAAACACTTATTGGAATGGACCCGAAAAGCAAAACAGTGAGGACATTTTAGGGGTTTACCCCATTCAGGATAAGCTGAAGGAATTGGAGGAGGCCAATCAAACCGATTCGTATGAGTATCAGTATTACCGGGAAAGGCTGGATACAGAGTATTGCCAAGGCGAGCCTTATTTCGAACACGCCTTTTTCTGGAACACTCTCTTTGTGATGTTTGAAGGTATTATGGTAATTTTCCTGTTCATGATGGTCTTGATATTCTATATTTCTCCGTTGTTTACACAGGAAGTTAAGACCGAAATGGACAGCATTATCCTGTGCTCGGCAAAGGGACGGCGGGAAATTGTAACCTCTAAATTACTTAGTGCAGCACTTGCATCCATAATTATCTCTGTTGTTTATCTGATAGCCTTCTTTGTCGGAATTTGGCTGGGATATGGCGATTTAAGCGGCATTGATGCACCTTTACGTTCTCTCGGCGGCTTTGGATTTTCTGCGTTGAATATGACGATTGGTGGCACAGCCCTATTTGCCGCAGGATGGTTAATATTTGTCGCTGTTATCTTTGGCTTGGCACTTAGCTTGATTTCCGCATTGGTGAAGGACCAAAGTGTTGCACTCGGAATTGGGATTGTAGTTCTTTTGGCAGGAGCTATGTCGAATTATCTTGGTGAAAGTTTGCGCAGATTGGCCTGGCCGTTTGTCGATTTTAATTTTGGAACCATGCCCATGTTTAATGAGATATTCGGCGGATACAAAATGTATAATGTCCTAGGTATGCCTGCATCGTATGGGACTTTAGCCTTTGTGATTTGTATTATACTTGGTATAATAGCCGCTTTGCTGACATATTTAGCGCAAAAAAAACGGTCGGTGATATGATTTTCAGCATGTAAGGTATTTGTCTGTGATAAAGGCTTTTAATATCCGAATGGACAGCCGCGGAGCTGTTAAAGGATTCATTGAAGCCTAGGTAAATAGAGTAGGGCATAATGGATAATCTTAATATGCTGAGAAAACCAAGGTTCCTTTTATCCTCACTGACTAGGATTAATTGCAGTATTTTTTGCTTGGGAATAAGGGATATTTAATATTTTAATGGAAAAACTACCTTAGGAGGTGTTTCCAGATGATATCACGTAAATCAGTTATAACTTTCGGTATGGTAGCGATCCCGATTGCAATGTACACAGCTACAAAGGATAATGACATTCATTTTAATCAGCTGCACAAGGAAGACAACAGCCGTATCCGTTACAAGAAGACCTGTGCCCACTGTGGTAAGGAGATAACTTCGGAAGACATTGTAAAGGGCTTTGAGTATGCAAAGGGCAAGTATGTTATCATCACAGATGAGGAAATAGAAAAAATCAAGACTGCTAAGGAAAAATCCATTCAGATTCTGCACTTTGCCCAACTAAATCAGATCTCTCCCGTCTACTATGACAAAACCTATCAAGCTGTTCCCGAGGCAGGAAGCGAAAAATCATTTGAGTTACTCCGATCAGCGTTGATGTGCGAACAGAAAATAGCCATAGGCAAAACCGTCATGGGAACAAAGGACACGCTAATGGCAATCATCCCGCGTGAGGATGGTATCCTTATTTCCACTATGTTTTACGCCGATGACATCAAGGAACTTCAAAAACCGTATGCTAGGCCCGAAGTCTCCGAGCAGGAATTAAAAATGGCAAAGACTCTTATTGATTTCATGGACACGCCATTTGAACCCGCAAAATACAAAGATGAATACCAGATTAAACTCCGTGCACTAATCGAAACCAAAATCTCCGGTCAAGAGGTGGTAGCTGCAGAGCCTGATAGTAGCACCGGTAAAGTTATTGATCTCATGGAGGCTCTCAAAGCAAGTGTTGAAAATGCCAAAAAAGGGAAGGAAACGGCATAATCTTTATGGATTCAAAACTTTACGAGTATAATCAAAAAAGAAATTTTGAAAAAACTAGGGAGCCGAAAGGCCAGACGGCAAGGCCCGAGGATTATCTTAATTTTGTAGTTCAACATCATATAGCTCGCAGAGATCACTACGATTTGCGTCTCGAATGGGAAGGAGTTCTATTAAGCTGGGCAGTGCCTAAAGGACCTTCCTATGATACCCGTGAAAAAAGGTTTGCCGTACAAGTCGAGGATCATCCCCTGGAATATAGAAACTTTGAAGGGATTATTCCTAAGGGAGAATATGGTGGCGGAATAGTCATGCTTTGGGATGAAGGCTACTGGGAACCATATGTGGATGTTGATGAAGGACTCCGTAAAGGTATGTTAAAGTTCCTTTTGAAAGGAAGAAGACTTAAGGGAAGGTGGGCTTTAATACGCTTAAAAGCAAAAGCAGGCGAGACTAAGGATAACTGGATCTTAATTAAAGAGAAGGATGAATATGCCAAAAAAAGTGAAGGTATTTCTGAATTTACCACTAGCATCAGAACGGGACGCACCATGAAGGAAATAGAAGAAGGTCAAGACGAAAAGATTAAGAAAAACCCCTTTAACAGGTCAGACGTTCAGCTGGCCAAGCTTGTGAATACGATTCCAATTGGTGAGGATTGGCTCTATGAGTTAAAATTCGATGGCTACAGGATCCTGGCTTATATAGAAGGCCATAGTGTACAGTTGATAACCAGGAACGGTAATGATTATACTGAGCGCTTTCAGAGTGTTGCTAACAGCCTTATGGATTGGGCCGCGGGAAGAGCTATGGTTCTGGATGGCGAAATGACAATAACGGATATAGCGGGCAAAACGGATTTTCAGGCTCTGCAGAATTATATGAGAAATCCTCAGGGACAAAACTTAACCTATATCATCTTTGATCTCCTTGCCTTGGATGGTGTTGATCTCCGAGGTATGTGTTTAATTAACAGAAAAGAAAAGCTTGAAGCTTTAATGAAGAATGCTCCCAAAAACCTTTACTACAGCCGCCATGTGAGAGGAAATGGAAAGGAAAGTTTCATTGTGGCCTGCGATTCGGGAATGGAAGGGATAGTAGGCAAAAAGGCTAATTCTCTCTACAGTGGAACAAGAAACGGCGATTGGATCAAGCTTAAATGCGATAAAAGACAGGAATTCGTTATTGGAGGATATACACTCTCAGACAAAAAAGCAAGTGGGATAAGTTCTCTTCTTCTTGGCGTTTATCAAGGTGAGGAATTAGTCTATATCGGACGTGCTGGTACTGGTCTAAGCGAATCTAATATAAAAATGCTTGAGGAAAAATTTAGGTTTTTAAAGAGAATGTCTTGTCCTTTCAGACTTACGCCAAAACCCAATACAAATGAAAAAATCACCTGGCTTGAACCTGAACTGGTTGCAGAAGTTAAGTTTGCCGAATGGACTAATAAGAATCTCTTAAGGCAAGCAAGCTTCAAAGGTCTGCGGACAGATAAGAATCCTAAAGATATTAAAAAGGAACGAGCGGATGATGAAATTCCGCTCCAATTATGTGACGAAGAAGTGGAGAAAACAATGGGATTAGATACCAGCAGTATCATCATCAATGGAATAAAGATTACCAACTCGAATAAAGTGATGTTTGAAGACTCTCAAATCACAAAAGCTGATGTGGTTCGGTATTATGCAAAGGTTTCTGAGCGCATGCTGCCTTATGTAAGCCATAGAATCCTCAGTATTGTGCGCTGTCCCAAGGGAATATCACAGGCATGCTTTTATGCCAAGCATCCTGTATCGGACGGTAAAGGAGTTGCTAGAATAGCAATTTCTATAAACGAAAAAGAAGCCGAAGATTACTTTTATATCGAGAATGTATCTGGGCTTATATACGAAGCACAGATGAACACAATAGAATTTCATACCTGGGGGAGTCGTATCGAGCAGCTTGAAAAGCCCGATATGATGGTATTTGATCTTGATCCGGATGAAGGAATGGATCTGAGTAAAGTGCGCCAAGGCGTGCGGGATATCAAAGATATTCTTGATGAACTATCACTGAACTCGTATCTAAAAACCAGCGGCGGCAAGGGTTACCACGTAGTCATCCCATTAAAACCTGTTGTTTCATGGGATGTTTTGCATAATTTTGCAAGAAATGTTGCTGAAGTAATGGAGCAGAAGTGGCCTGACCGTTATACAAGTAATGTTAGAAAGACAAAGCGCAAAGACAAGATATTCATTGATTGGATTCGAAACGGCAGAGGAGCTACTAGTATTGCTCCTTATTCTATTAGAGCAAGAACAGGAGCCAGTGTGTCTATGCCTATTACGTGGGGTGAACTTGATACAGTTACACCTGATGGTATCAAAATGGCGGATGCGTTATTGAGGATTGAAGAAACTGATCCCTGGAAAGATTTTTTTTACAATAACCAGATGCTTAAATAAAAGATTTATTTAGACAAAATATTTACAAATTAAATTAATATTATGAAAAAAATGTAAAAATATGTTAATATAATTAATAATGGTATTTTATTAAAAAAAATAAAGTTGGAGGCTGTGCATATGAAAAAAATTTTATCATTATTAATTGCATTAGCATTTGTGCTTTGCATATCAGTACCTTGCTTTGCTGCTGATTTAGAACAAGCAGAAAATCAGGCACAACAATTAAAGATTATGGGATTATTTAAAGGTGTTTCAGATAGTGATTTTGACCTTGATCGTGCTCCAACTCGAAGCGAAGCATTGATTATGCTCATACGCTTACTTGGTAAAGAAGATGTAGCCCTTGCGGGAAACTGGAACCATCCTTTTAAGGATGTTCAATCTTTTGCAGATAAATATGTGGGATATGCCTATGAGGAAGGTTTGACCAAGGGCATTTCTAAAACTTTTTGGTTCAAAAAATATTGTAAAGGCTAATGAATTTTCAACCCTCGTATTGCGCAGTTTAGGATATAATGATACCGAAGGAGATTTTTCATGGAATAATCCAAATAATTTAGCAAAACAGGTTGGCATATTAGCTGATGATGTGGATTTGAAAAATTTTCTGCGTGCTGATTTAGTTCTTGTTTCTTATGATGCACTTGATGCAAAAATAAAAGACGGCACTCAAACCTTACGAGAAAAACTAAGTATCCCGTTACTTTCCGATTATGTAGGATCATACGAAATTGTAGAAGAAACAGCAAATGGTATCAAATATACAAATACCGGAGAAAAGCTGTATTTACATATTAATGGTAGTTTAGCCATATGTGCCGATACAGAAAAAAATTCTGATTATGAATGGATTTACGGTAATTGGAGTATCAAAAATGGTAGTATTATCTTTGATGCAAAAACTTTTGGTAGCGGAACAGGACAATTGCAAGATGGCTTACTAACAGTAAAAACTGAGGATTGGGAAGGGCTTTACCAAAAAATAGATTCTAAACAGACACTGGCCGACTATGTTGGCGCATATAAAATACATAAAGAAAACATTAAAGGAAAAGAAAGTAGCAACAACGAAGATATGTTGTTTTTACATGAAGACGGTACAATTGTTTATACTCTTATCAAAGATTACGGATATGATTGGATTCCCGGCACCTGGAATATAAAAGATGATGGTGATATTTGTATTGTAGATTTTTGGGGTCCTACAACGTTTACTATAAATGATGATAATATAACCTGGAATTATAGTTGGAAAGGCTATTATCCTCAGATAGCTGCTAAAGATGAACTTAAAGATTACGTTGGTGCCTATAAATTAGAAAAGGAAATTGACAATGGTGTAGAACAAGAAGTAGCGGGAGAGATTATGTACCTGCATGGAGATGGTACTATAGCATACACGATTAAGGATGGTTCAGATTTCAAATGGATTTACGGCACTTGGAGTGTCAAAGATGGCATCATTAAATGTGATGACAATGTTTTCGGTCCTTCAGAAGGAAAATTTGAAGGAGATACTTTTGCTCTAAAGGGAACAGCTTGGCAAGGTTATTATACAAAAATAAATCCAGATCCTGCTTTTGCAGCATTTATGGGAACATATAAGATGGACAAACAAATAAATGATGGTATAGAGTCAGAAGGTACCGGAGAAATCCTCTATCTACACGCAGATGGAACTATGATATACGTTACAGATGATGACTATTCTACCTGCAAATTAATTATAAAAGATGACATAATTAATATATTCGATGATTTATATGGTTTATCAAAATTAATGAAAATACTTTAACATGGGAAGAAAACTGGATCGGTTATTATAAAAAAGTCGCTATATAATAATTTTGTAAATATTGTATAGGTCCACGTCAATTATAGGTAATTGATCCATAAAACTATTATGCAAAAAAGCATGCACCGGGAGGGTGCATGCTTTTTTGAGTGGTACAATTATTTCAGAAATCGTGAGCTTAATATAAATTTTATTAGCGCGATAATTTGCCGAGAAATGCTTGAGTCCGTGGTTCTTGAGGGTTGAGCATAATATCATCCGGAGTGCCTTCTTCCACGATATAGCCACCATCCATAAAGATAACTTTATCCGATACCTTACGGGCAAATTCAATCTCATGCGTAACAATAACCATAGTCATTTTTTCCTCGGCTAGCTCACGGATAACTTTGAGAATCTCACCTGTCAACTCCGGATCAAGGGCAGATGTAGGCTCGTCAAAAAAGAGAATCTTGGGATTCATAGCCAAAGCACGGGCGATAGATACACGTTGTTGTTGACCGCCCGACAGTTGATATGGATAGGCTGATGCTTTATCCTCCAATCCCATTTTTTTCATTAGGGCATAGGCCTCTTGTATTACTTCACCTTTATCTCTTTTCTGCACACAAATAGGAGCATCCGTGATATTTTTTAATACAGAATAGTGGGGGAAAAGATTAAAGTTTTGGAATACTAATCCAAACATGTATTTAATTTTATTAAGTTGATGATGGGGTGCATAAATAGATACACCTTCAGCATTTTCTATAGCAACAGCTTGATCAGCATAATAGAGGTTGCCGCCATCAATTTCTTCCAACAATGTAGCGCAGCGCAAAAGTGTTGATTTGCCACTGCCGGAAGGACCTATAATAGAGACCACTTCTCCTTCTTGTACAGTAAGAGAAATATCTTTTAAAACTTGTAAGTCGTCAAAGTTCTTTCTAATATTTTCCATTCTTAATATATGCATGAGTATTCTCCTATCTGTAATAACGAAGTTTCTTTTCCGCTTTTTCCATCATCAGGGCTACTACCAGATTGAAAATATAGTATAAGATACCTGCAATGAGGAAGGCCACCATGGTCTTTTGCGAGGCGGATATAGCTTTGGCCACGGTAAACATTTCCGACACAGCTATGGCAAATGCCAAAGAAGTGTCTTTGATCAAAGTAATGACTTCGTTGGTGACTGGAGGAAGCACTCGTTTTATAACTTGGGGTAAAATTATTTTTATGAAGGTCTGCGAACGGGAATAGCCTAGAACCCTTGCTGCCTCATACTGTCCAACTGGTATTGATTCTATGCCGGCACGGTATATTTCTGCAAAATAAGCTGCATAGTTGATGACGAAAGCTATAATTACAGCTGTAAAACGAAAGCCGCCTATATTCCAACCAAAAATATAGTAGGGACCGAAATAGACCACAAACAATTGTAACATTAGGGGAGTACCGCGCAGGATAGAAATATAGATGCGAGCAAGATTACGTATAACAATGTTTTTGGATAATCGGCATAATGCAACACCCATGCCTAGTGGCAAGGAGAATAGCAAAGTGAGAAAGAATATTTCTACCGATACAACCATGCCTTTGAGCAGCATGGAAATGATAGTGGTAATTTCCATAAAGTTTGGTCTCCATTTTTATTGAAATACGTATAAGATAGGCCGGATGGTTTACCCGGCCTATCTTATGTTTACTGACTCAATATGTTGAGCAAATGATTATTCAAGAATCCAAGCAATATTCCATTTGGCATATTTTTCGATAATTTTGTCGACGGTTCCATCTTTGACCATTTCTTTCAAAGTTGCTTGAACAGTGTCACGCAGCTCTGTATTACCTAATAGGAAGCCAATACCGTATTGTTCGGTGGATAGAGGCTCGTCAAGAATTACAAATTCGGTATCGCGATCTGTAATTTGGAAGTTAGCAACACCAACATCAGTGGCGATTGCATCCACAGCCCCGGCTTCGAGTTCCATAAAGGCAGAGTTGTAGTCACTGGTGGTGATGACTTTACCAAATGTTTTATAAGTATCGGCATAATCTTCGCTTTCTAATGCTGTGAGAGCAGAAGAGTCGGCTTGTGTCATAATGGTTTTGCCTGCCAGATCAGCCGCGGATTTAATGCCGGAATCGGATTTTACCACGAAGACTTGGGTATTGTCAACATAAGGCTCGGTCCAGGTGTATTGATCTTCACGGCCGTTGATGGTGAACCCATTCCAAATACAATCGATAGCACCGGATTCCAGTTCAGCATCTTTGGCATCCCAAGAAATTGGTTGAAGCACTAGTTCCCAACCGTTACGTTTAGCTACCTCGGCAGCAAGTTCAAGGTCAAAACCGGTGTAAGAACCGTCATCGGCTACATAACCGTAAGGAGGAAATCCTTTATCAAAGCCAACAGTGAAGGTAGTGTTGTCAGTATCAGCAGGAGTTGTGGTTTCTGCAGAGTTGCCACAAGCGCTGAGAGTAAGAGCGCATGCTAACACTAGGATCATAAGTAATAGCAGTTTTTTCATTAAATAAGCCCCTTTCTTAAAAATTAATAAAATTTTTGATCTTTTAATGAAGTAATGATTTTTTTACAACATCCGCGTATAGTTTAACAGTTTAATGGCATAAAGTAAAGACTATTTTTTAAGTTTTTATTAGAAATAATTTTGCAGTTATCTTGTTATTTACATTCTTTTCCAATTCCTGTTAAAGATGATGAGGGAATAGTATTTTTGTTGAAGTCCTCAACCGTCAAAGGTTTATTTATTAGGTGGCTGATTTGAAGTCTTTTATCATGATAGCCTTTTTGTATCAAGAGAAAAAATATTTGCTATAACATGATTTAATTAGTATAATGAATTATTATTACAGAGGTATAGCCTTGCGGCATAAAACATTTACTATTATTTACTGATGCCGGACTAACTTCATTATGAAAGGATGAGACGCAATGCGTGCCATTGTTACCGTTATCGGAAAAGACCGGGTTGGCATTATAGCCGCCGTCGGCACGATGCTTGCCCAGAACGGCGTAAATATTTTAGATATCAGCCAGACCGTTATAGAAGAGTATTTTACCATGATCATGTTGGTAGATATTGGAGGATGCAAGATTCCTGTGGCACAGCTGGCGTCCCTTTTGGAAGAGGAAGGCACAAATCTGGGCCTTTCCATCAGGATTCAACGGGAGGAAATTTTTAACGCCATGCATCGAATTTAAAAATATTTCCTAGATTCCGAAATGACCTAAGTTGGGGAGAAATCCTGAAAGGAGTTGGCTGTTATTCTGAATAAGAGGGAAATCTTACAGACGATTTCTATGATTGACCAGCAGCATTTGGACATCCGTACCATCACCATGGGTATTTCGCTAAGGGACTGTACCCATCCGGATAACAAGGAATGCTGCCGCCGTATTTATGATAAAATCACATGCAGTGCAGAACATCTGGTTGAAACCGGGGAAGCCATCGAACGTGAATTCGGCATCCCCATAGTCAATAAGCGCATTTCCGTTACACCTATTGCGCTAGTGGCGGAGGCTTGTGTTACCAGTGATTATGTTCCTTTTGCTTCTGCTATGGACAGAGCCGCACAAACTTGTGGTGTGAATTTTATCGGAGGTTTTACTGCGTTGGTACAAAAGGGTTTTACCCCGGGTGACCGAAAGCTCATTAAGTCTATTCCCAGGGCGCTTGCGGAGACCAGGCATGTCTGTTCATCGGTGAACGTTGCTACAACACGGGCGGGCATTAATATGGATGCTGTGGCCCTGATGGGCAGGATTATAAAAGAAACTGCTGCCTTGACGGAGGATACTGGTGGGCTTGGTTGTGCCAAGCTAGTCGTCTTTGCCAACGCTGTGGAGGATAATCCTTTTATGGCTGGTGCTTTTCACGGTATTGGCGAGGCAGAATGTGTTATCAATGTGGGCGTATCTGGACCGGGCGTGGTTCGTCATGCCCTCCAGTCCGCAAAAGGTGCTTCCTTTGATGAGGTTGCTGAAGTCATTAAAAAAACCGCCTTCCAGATCACCCGTATGGGGCAATTGGTTGCACAGGAAGCAAGCCACCGCTTAAATGTCCCATTCGGTGTAGTTGATCTCTCTCTTGCCCCCACGCCTGCGGTAGGGGACAGTGTTGCACGGATCTTGGAAGAAATGGGACTTGAGGTCTGCGGAACTCATGGCACTACTGCCGCTCTGGCTTTGCTCAATGACGCCGTCAAAAAGGGAGGCATTATGGCTTCCAGTCATGTGGGCGGCCTTTCGGGGGCCTTTATCCCGGTCTCCGAGGATGAAGGCATGATTGCTGCTGCAAGGTCTGGTATTCTGACACTGGATAAGCTGGAAGCAATGACCTGTGTCTGTTCCGTCGGACTGGATATGATTGCTGTTCCCGGCGATACACCCGCCGAGACTATTGCTGCAATCATTGCCGACGAAGCGGCCATCGGGGTTACTAATCATAAGACAACCGCTGTGCGACTTATCCCGGCACCAGGCAAAAATGTTGGTGACCTGGTTGAATTTGGTGGGCTTTTGGGCAGCGCTCCTGTGATGCCGGTACATTCCGTATCCAGCACCGCCTTTATCAATCGTGGCGGACGGATTCCTGCACCGTTGAACAGTCTTCGCAATTAATCCTGTGGTTCTGAAAAAAGAATAATATCATTATATAATAGTAGTATCTGCTGTCATACAATTTGATAGCAACCTGCATTTAGGAAATAAAAAGGGGAGAGCAATATCTGCTTTCCTCTTTTTTCTTTTTAAGATTAATTTAGGTATGAAATTTATAGCCGCACCGGTAAAAAAATAGATGAAGTAGACTAAAATCTGATGTTGATTGTTTCTGTTTTTATAATAATTTCAATTTGTATACCATAATGATTTTTGATATAATAATTTTGCCCTATGAATTTCTTGTTCTGTTGAGTTGTATCAATAATTATATATATTTGCAGGATTAAAGTCATGGGAAATCAAAATATAGCAAGATAATTATAATCGAGATATGATCTATAAATACTTCAAAGCTTGGAAAAAAAATTGGAATAGTGGTGAATAAAATGAAAAAATTTAGAGGTAGTAAATTAAAGATGGTATTGATTATTGTTGCATGTCTTAT
>JBMNOA010000037.1:0-14167 GCA_050942825.1 Bacillota bacterium | reverse complement strand
CATTACTTCCGAAATTTACAATTTTTTGTTAATCTTATCAGGCATAAGATAATAGGGGGCTTCTAATCAAAATATTAATATCACATAAAAACCAACAATACTAATAATTAAAGATACCTGTAAAAACGGGGGATTTTGGAATTTATAAAGAGGTGTTGGCTTTATGCAGTACAAAAATATTATAACTCAATTGCATGCTATATCTCCACCACGGCAGCCTTGGATTAGTGGTGTTATGCCAAAATATGAGGAGAAATTAGTGGATTGGAACCCTATGTGCATCCAAAACCGTGCCTTGTATTATCAATTCACTACAGGTAACAGCGTAGATTGTTCTATTGATATTGTGCCTGATGCATGTATCAATATACTTTTTAAATGTAGTGACCAAAAACCTTCGGCACTAGTATCCGGCATATACGAAGACTGTTCAAAAATCATACTTGAACCAAATACTACTTATTTTGGCTTTAAGCCATATTCTGTGGTTGGCATTAAAAACATGAAAGCTGGATTTAAAGAACTCAAGAATAGAACTGTTGATTTGGAAGTTGTTTTTGATGATTTAAGTATCATTGATAAAATCTCCCAGGCTGATAATCTGCATGAGCGCATTAAAATTTTTCAAAATTATGCTATGTCCAGCCTAGTAAATGAAAAATATGTTCCCGACTTTATAGAGCATTGTGTTATATTGATTTATTTATCCGGTGGAAAGATTGGCCTTGAAGAAATTGAGAGGAAAACTGGTTATTCGGAGAGATATTGCCGGGAGAAGTTTAAAGAACTTTATGGCATATCAATAAAGCATTATAGCCGTATTATTCGTTTCCAAAATGCCTTAAGGATGATCACCAAAGAAGATTTATCGGATATTTCTGATATTGTATATGAGGCAGGATATTTTGACCAATCTCATTTTATTAATGAGTTTAAAAGGTTTGCATTGATTTCCCCATCTAAATTCAGAAATACTTATATAAATTTAATATCTAAGCATAAAATTAACAGCCAATCATTTTATAAGTCCTGTGCAAAATATAACTTATGACCTTTACAAAATAGATATATAATATATATTTAAATTTTCAATTTATTAATGGCCTATTGAAAAATATTCAATAGGCCATTATTTTTATTACTACATCAAGATAATTTCTTTAATGATGTTACTTTGATACTGCTTTTATTTTCTCCGAAATATCCAATTTTTTTGTTGCCATTTGTAGTATTTTTTTATAAGGCTATATTTGTATGTATGGCAATGATAATCCATACAAACCTAAGTCATAGAGAAAAGAAAGGTGGAAGAGATATGGCATTAAGAAAAATCTGGTTAAACATCAATGGCTGTGAACGGGTTATGATAGTTAATCCGGAAAAAGACACTCTAGCTGATGTGATCAGAAGGTTAGGTTTGACAGGAACTAAAATTGGTTGTAACACGGGACAATGTGGTGCTTGCTCTGTTTTGTTAGACGGCAAAGTAGTACGTTCTTGTGTCAAAAAAATCAAAAATGTTCCGGACTATAGTGAAATCATCACTATCGAAGGTATTGGTACACCTACCAATCTTCATCCCTTACAACAAGCTTGGATTACATATGGGGGCGTGCAATGCGGATTTTGCTCTCCCGGCTTCATAGTTTCCGCTTTGGGTCTTTTAAATGAAAATCCCAACCCTACAAGAGAAGAAGTTCGCCATTGGTTTACCAAGCATCGTAATGCCTGCCGTTGCTGCGGCTGGAAACCTCTCGTTGACTGCGTAATGGAAGCTGCTAAAGTAATGCGCGGAGAGGCTACTATGGAAGATATTACTTATAAAGCTCCCGCTGACGGCCGCATCTATGGTACCAATGTACCCAGACCGGCCGCTCTATCCAAGGTCACCGGCTTATGCGATTATGGCGATGATATTGCTCTGAAAATGCCACCGGGAACCTTGCACTTGGCTATTGTCCAACCCGGATTGAATCATGCCAGGATCAAAGGCATCGACTTCTCCGAAGCTGAAAAAATGCCGGGCGTGGTTAAAGTTATTACCGCTAAGGATATCAAAGGCACCAACAGAATCATGCTTCCTGTCGGCCATCCCCGTTCCAAAGCCGATGGTTTTGAGCGTCCCATCATTGCTGACGAAAAAGTATTCAGATATGGTGACGTGGTTGCTGTCGTAGCAGCCCGCACTCAAGACGAAGCCCGTGCTGCTGCTGCTAAAGTTAAATTGGATTTGGAAGAATTGCCTGCCTATATGACTTACCTTGATGCAGTTGCTCCCGGCGCTATGGAGATCCATGAAGGTATTCCTAATGAATACTTGCGTATGCCTCTCATTAAAGGCGAAGATACCCGTGATGTTTTGGATAAATCCGCATATGTTGTTGAAGGCAGCTTCTACAGCACCAGTGCACCGCATATGGTAATCGAACCGGATGTTACCCAAGCCTATATTGATGAAGATGGTAACGTATGTATCCACAATAAAACACTGGCTGTTATCTTCCCGCAAATCACCCTTGCTCCCGGCTTGGGTGTTCCGGATGGCAGCATCAGGGTTATTGAAAATCCCACCGGCGCCAGCTTCGGGTATTCCATTTCTCCGGCCAGCTCCGCTCTGGCTGCCGCCTGCACCTTGGCACTTGATGGAGCACCGGTCACCTTGACCATGACTTATGCTCAGCACAATGCTTTCACCGGCAAACGTGCTGCCCACTATTCAAATGCCAGAATGGGCTGCGATAAAGACGGAAAAATTACCGGTTTTGAATTCGATTTCGTTTATGACCATGGCGCTTATACTGAAATGGCCGACGTTCTTGGCTCCAAAGCTATCCGTTTTGCAGGCTTCAGTTACAATATTCCTAACGTAAGAGCCTTGTGCAGGGTTGGTTTCTCTAACCAGACTTATGGTACTGCTTATCGTTCTTATGGTAACTCACAGGCTTATACCATGTCTGAGGCGATAGTAGATATGTTAGCCGAAAAGGCCGGTATCGATCCTTTTGAATTCAGATACAGGAACTTGCCAAAACCCGGTGATCTCAATATCAATAGTTGCGAATGGAAAGAATACCCTTTTAAAGCTTTAATGGATAAACTTCGTCCTTTATATGAAGAAGCTAAAGCTAGAGCTAAAGCCGAAGACACTCCGGAAAAACGTCGCGGCGTAGGTATTGCCATCGGCGGCTACAATGTTACTGGTGGTCCTAATGACTTGGCTGCAGTGGCCCTAGAACTTAATGAAGATGGTACTATCACACATTATAATACATGGGAAGATCAAGGCCAAGGCGGTGACGTCGGCACATTGGTTATTACTCATGAAGCCTTAAAACCCTTGGGTATTGACTATAAACAAATTAAATTAGTGATGAATGATACTAAATTCTGCCCGCATACCGGTCCTGCCGGTGCAAACCGCTCACACTATCAAGTAAGTAGAGCAACAGTTGATGCAGCTACCCAATTGATGGATGCTATGCGTAAACCGGACGGCACCTATCGTACCTATGAAGAAATGGTAGCTGAGGGTATTCCTACTAAATATGTTGGTGTTTCCGATACTACTTCCATCACTACTGATCTTGATCCTAACACAGGTGTCGGCGATCCTACTCCGGAATACAACTATGCGGTATTCTTATCCGAAGTAGAAGTTGATGTGGCTACCGGTAAAACCAAAGTTTTGTCCATAAAAATGATCTATGATATCGGTGAAATCGGTAGCTTGCAGGCTGTTGAAGGCCAGGCATACGGTTCATTGACTCACTCCATTGGTTTTGCCCTCTCAGATGAATATATAGATAATAAAAATTATGACAGCCTGATCAAATGCGGCTTCTTGTTTGCAGACGATATCCCCGATGATATCT
Organism: Bacillota bacterium; assembly: GCA_050942825.1. GTDB lineage: Bacteria > Bacillota > Dehalobacteriia > UBA4068 > UBA4068 > CAYRML01. Next base: position 10,295 of record JBMNOA010000037.1, on the reverse strand, counting down.
ATCTCGATAATATCGTTACCCCCAGAAAAACAACTCCATTAAATTCTGTCGGCTGCTGTGAAGGTTTCCAATCTGCAGGTCACGTTGCTGTATTGAATGCCATCAATAATGCGGTTGGTGTAAGGATCTATGAACTTCCTGCCAAACCTGAAAAAGTGAAAGCAGCTATGGAGGCCAAAGCTCAAGGCAAAGAATTGAAACCGGATAAATACTTCCTCGGTTCCGACCTCTTTGAAGCTCTTGATGATATCGCTGAAAATCCCGTTGAAGCTGCTGGTCCCACTATGGCCCTGTAAAAACAATATTATTGCTATTTCCTAATTATGTTTAAAAATAAATATGTGATTATTAGTAGTAGTGTTGCAGTCTTTTTTAGGCTGCAGCACTATCTGCTAAAAAGGGAGAGATGTGTCGCATGGATAATAAAGACTCAAAATTATTGGATAATCTTATCAATGCGCCTGCAAGTGGTAGAATATTATCTAAAGATATGGATAAATATGTGGAGAATTGTATTAGTGGCGATAGTCCTCCATGCAGATCTGTCTGCCCATTAAATCTAGATGTTGTTGCTTTTAACAATAAAATGCAAAAAGGTAATTTTAATAGTGCATATACTATATACAGGGATCAAGTACTCTTTCCTGAAATTGTTTGCAATCTTTGCGAACAATACTGTGCCAATTCTTGTGTAAGAAAAGATGTAGATGATGCGATTAGGATGAAAAAGCTGGAGAGAGCGGCTATTGATTATACCCGTTCCACAACCCCTGTAAAATATAACATCCCCAAAAAAGATAAAAGGATTGCTGTTATTGGAGCAGGTCTTTGTGGCCTTAGTTGTACGATCAAACTATCGTCACACGGCTATGACGTTACAGTGTTTGAAAAAAATGATAAAGTCGGCGGTAGTTTATGGGGATTATTATCACCTGAGATTTTTATTACAGAAATCGAAAATCAAATGCAGCATTTGAATTATGAGCTTAAATTAAATACAGAAATCACAGATCTTGATGAATTAAAGGAATTTGATGCTATTTTTATTGCAACCGGTAAGGGTGGCAGTGATTTTGGCTTGCTTGAAGGCTTGAATAGAGATTCTTTAGGCGGTAATAGAGATGGAATTTTTATCGCTGGTGGTCTGATTGGCTCGACACCCCTGGAAGCTATTGAAAATGGTATCCGTGCTTCCCAATCAATTGAATCTTATCTAAAAACTAACCGTATGCATGAAATGATAGGTATCACTCTTAAGAAACCGTCGCGTTTTAAAATGAATGCCAGCAGAATTCGGCCGGCTAAAGCTGTTGAATCTGATAGATATACAAAAGAACAAGCTATCCAAGAGGCCCGCAGATGTCTTAAATGCGATTGTCGGGAATGTCAGATAGCTTGTGATATGATGCAATTTTATAATAAAATGCCCAAAAAAATAGTAAGTGATGTGCGCATGTCTTTTAACCCGGTGGAGGGTTTACAACCTAGGGTGGCAACAAGGATGCTTAGCTCTTGTATGGATTGTGGCGCTTGTAATAATGTTTGTCCTACCAATATAGATATGGGGGATTTTTTGATTAACGCCCGCCGTATTATGCATAGAGAAGGTTCCTTGCCTCTGGCTTTCCATGATTATTGGATTAGGGATATGTATCATGCCCAGAACGATAAGTCGTATATTGCCAAGAATGCTCCCGGCTCCGAAAAGAGCCAATATATGTTTTTTCCTGGCTGCCAGCTAGGCGCCTCCGATCCGAATTATGTCAAGGAGGCTTATAGCTATTTGTTGGATAAGATGCCGGAAACCGGACTTATTTTGGGTTGCTGTGGCGCGCCAGCGGAATGGGCCTGTGACGAGGCTTTAATGACCGAAATGGCAGACAATATCCGTAAACAATGGCAGGAAATGGATCAGCCGCAAGGTATTTTTGCTTGTCCGACTTGCCAAAAAATGTTCAGGAGATATTTGCCGGAAATACCGCAGGTCTCTTTATATGATATAATCAAAGAAAAAGGCTTACCGGATAAGCAAAAGGGACAAATGGGAACAGTGTCGGTATTCGATCCCTGCGCCAGCCGCTATGACAGCTCTATGCAAAAAAGCGTACGGGATTTGGTTATTGCCGCCGGTCTTACTATTGATGAGTTGCCCTGCACGGATGAGAATACTCAATGCTGTGGTTATGGTGGGCATATTTATGTACCCAACCCGGCTTTGTACGACCGTATCGTTACAGACCGAGTCTCTCTTTCTGACCACCCTTATATTGCCTATTGTGCTAATTGTCGTGATGTTTTTGCCTTAAAAGATAAGCCGGTGCGGCATATCCTAGACCTTGTTTTTGGTTTGAATAATGAGCGGCGTCTTCCGCCTTCTTTATCGGCGCGCAGAAGCAATCGTATTGCTTTGAAGGCTGATCTATTACAAAACATCTGGGGTGAAGAAATAGAAAAAATGCCCAAACAAACATTCAAGATAATCATACCTCCCGAAGTGGAAGAAAAACTAAATCTCAATTTGATCACCAAAGATGATATCCGTCAAGTCATAGAACATTGTGAAGAAACCGGCAATAAAGTCATAGACACAAAAACAGGTAATTATATCGGGCATTTGAAAGAGGGTGTTTTGACTTTTTGGGTGATTTATCAAGTCGAAGGCGATGTCTATACAATAGTTAATGCCTATTATCACAGAATGACCATAGAGGGAGAGAGGTAGAATCATTATGGGGGAAGAAAAATTAATTTGCCTTAAATGTAATATAGAAATGGTGCCTACCGAAATAAATTTGGAATATTTGGGCCATCGCATGACTCATGAGTTTTTATCTTGCCCGAACTGCAATAATCTTTATATCCCAGAAGAATTAGTAGTGGGAAAGATGCATAAGGTTGAGACAGAACTGGAGGATAAATGATACATCTGATGGGAGGCTGTATTATATGAATATAGTGGAACGGAGAGTAGCGGAGCTTAAAATGGAAGGCCTCTGCTGTTCCCAGATCGTAACCAAAATCGTCGGCCTAGAGGCTCAAAATAAAGAAAATAATGACATCGTCAAAGCAATGCGTGGTTTGTGTTATGGTATGTATACGCAATATGCTTGTGGCTCTTTAGTCGGAGGGGTATGCGCCTTATCCTTATATGATTTTGATGGCGAGGAGCTGGAAGAGGCATGTCAAGATCTGGTAGCCTGGTTTATCGAGCATTTTGGCGGCGCCAATTGCAGTGATTTATTAGGTCCGGGCGGCAGGCCAACGACCATTTGCCGGGATTCTATAGTCCAAACTTCGGCAAAATGTCTGGAGATCTTGGAAGACTATAGCCTTATCAACAATAATATGTTTGCTTAAAAAACTTTACTTACTGCATTTAAGGGGTTAAGTATGAATAAATATGAGAATGCTGCCTGGCGTAACCTGCCCCAAGGCGCTATGAGACCGGGCGGTTTGAAACTTACAGAGCAACTACTTGATTTGGCACATTTAGAACAGAATGCCAAGATACTTGATGTTGGTTGTGGTTTAGGTAGTACGTCATGGTATTTAAGGACGCTGGGATATCAAGCAACAGGGGTAGATATCTCGCAAAGTCTGATCCAAGAGGGGCTCCTTCGATATCCTGAAAATGATTTACTGAGGGCCGATGCGGCAGCGATGTCCTTTGAAGATAGCTGTTTTGATGCTGTTTTAAGTGAATGCAGTCTTTCTGTCATGCCTCACCAAGCGGTTTTAAAAGAATGCTATCGGCTTTTAAAGACCCGAGGAAAATTATTGGTGTCTGATCTATATGCACGTGAATATAGCGCAACAAATAAAATACATTCTTTAGAAGCCTCTTTAATGATGCAGCATGAATGGCTGGAATTATTGAAAAAAAATAATTTTATTAAAATTAATTTTTTAGATTGTTCCAAAGCCTTCACAGAATTTGCCGTAAGAGCGATTTGGGAATATGGTAGCCTGGAAAAATTATTCGATTGCGGGCAGTGGTGTAATCTCGCAGCGGCAAAACCGGGCTACTTTTTGCTTGTGGCGCAAAAAGGAGAGTAACTTTTTATATTATGGATAATGAACGTATTATAATAGAAGAAACCGAGAGCATTTGTCCGGTTTGCCTCAAGCGTATAAAGGCCAAAAAAGTTAAATATGGTGACAAGGTCTATTTAGAAAAGAGCTGCCCTGAACATGGATTTTATCAGACCATCATTTGGAACGGTTACCCCGAATATGAATCATGGATTAATCATAGGCAATCTATTACTCCTATCAATTGCTTGACGAAGGTGGATAAGGGCTGTCCTTATGATTGCGGCATTTGCCCGGAACACCGTCAGCATACCTGCTGCGTATTATTGGAGATTACCAATAGCTGTAATTTGCAATGTCCGCTGTGTTTTGCTTCTGCTAAGGACTTTGCCGAGCCTGATCCATCCTTGGAGGAAATCAGCTCTTGGTTTGATATGCTAATGAGATGTGGAGGCCCCTTTAATATCCAATTATCAGGAGGGGAGCCTTCGTTACGTGATGATATTCCTGAAATTATCCGGATAGGCAGGGAAAAAGGCTTTTCTTTCTTTCAACTTAATACCAACGGCCTTCGTCTTGCCCATGAGAGGCAATATGCCAAGCTTTTAAAAGAGGCAGGACTCAATTGTGTGTTTTTACAATTTGATGCTCTTAGTGAAAACCCTTATATAGCTTTGCGCGGCCGTAAACTGCTGCAAGAAAAACTTGCAGCAGTAAAAAACTGTTCTAATGCGGGTTTGAGTATAGTGTTGGTGCCTACTGTAGTCCCTGGCATTAACGACGGTGAAATCGGCGCTATACTGCGCTTTGCTATGGAAAATATGCCTCATGTAAGAGGTGTCCATTTCCAGCCGGTCAGCTATTTTGGTAGATATCCAGGGCGAATAGAAGAACGTATGACTATTCCAGACTTATTGCGTCAGATAGAACAACAAACCTATAGACAAATGAAAATTGAAGATTTTAAACCCGGAACGGCAGAAAATCCATATTGTTCTTTTAATGCTATTTTTCTTGTGTGGGAAGATGGCACAATAAAAAGTCTACATAAAGAATCATCATGTTGTTGCTCGGTATCATCACAACAAAATGCAAATGAGGCACAACAAGCCAGGGAATTTGTGGCCAAACAGTGGGGTAATGCCCCTAATACAACGGGTAAGGCTAAGGGAGTTGCTGCAGCAAACTCTTTGGATGACTTTTTGGAGCGCTTAACTCAATATAAATTAGCTGTATCCGGCATGGCTTTTCAGGATGCTTGGAATCTTGATTTGGATAGACTACGGGACTGCTATATTCATATAGTCAGCCCCAATAAGCGTATAGTGCCCTTTTGTGCCTATAATCTTACTGATATCACAGGTAAAGCCCTGTACAGAGGTGATTAATAGTGAAAGTAACTCCTTTAGATGCTTGGATAAAAGAAAAAACCAATGGACAAAAAACTAGTGATTGGCAATTAAAAAAGCTGAACGATACCTTGTCTCTGGCACAAAATAGTCCTTTTTACAGGAAAAATTTGCATCTTAAGGAGCTTAAATCCTTAGATGAGATAGAAAAGCTGCCTTTTTTGACTCAACAAGATATCATTGAACAGGATAAGCAGCTTTTATGTGTTCATCAGGGCAATATTAAGAGGATTGTATCCCTCCATACAAGTGGTTCCACAGATGCGCCTAAACGCATTTATTTTACAGAAGCTGACCAAGAGCTTACGCTGGATTTTTTTGCACGGGGTATGGTGACTTTAGTAAACCCCGGAGAAAGGATGGTTGTCTTGATGCCCTGTGACCGCGAAGGTAGAGTGGGGGACTTAATTTGCCGGGCCATCAGGCGTATCCCGGTAGAGCCGATTGGTTATGGTTTGATCAGAAATTTGGATGATGCCTTAGATATGCTGGTCAAAAGCGAAGCACAGACATTGGTTGGCATACCTGTGCAAGTACTGGCGCTGGCTCGTTACAGTAAAATGCTGGGAGCTAAGACTGCTATTGAAAGGTTGCTCTTAAGCGCTGATAATGTACCTTTGGTGCTGATTAAGGAATTGATGAAATTATGGGGCTGTGAGGTCTATCAGCATTATGGCATGACGGAAATGGGCTTAGGCGGTGCTATTGATTGTGATGCACATATGGGGTACCATATGCGTGAAGCAGACCTCTATTTTGAAATAATTGATCCTGTTACCGGTCGTCAGTTACCAAATGGGCAATATGGGGAAGTGGTTTTTACCACTCTAACACGCCAAGGTATGCCGCTTATACGCTATCGCACAGGTGATATTTCTTGTATATTAGTAGGCCAATGTGCTTGTGGTACCAGCCAAAGACGCCTTATGCCTATTAAGCGGAGGTTGCATGATTATGTGTGTTTGGCGCCGGGACATTGTTTGATCATGCCTGATTTGGATGAAGCTCTGTTTTCTTTAGAGCAAATTATGGATTTTTCTGTAAAGATAGGAAGCGATAGTCGGAAAAAGCACCTCAAGATTGAGGTTGCGGCATTCGAGCAGTTGCCACGCCTAACTCAAAGCCAAGTTCTGGCGGCGCTCAATAGCATATCCTCAATCAAAAATGCCCAACCACTGGAAATAGAGATAAAAATCTCGCTTGAAAGTGATTTCAGTCCGTTGCATCAGGCAAAACGGCTAATAAACTATACAAATGATAAAGGTAATGTAATATAATGCGCAAGATCTATTTAATTCGCCACGGCCGTCCCTATTTTACGGATGAAAGGCGATATTGCATAGGCAACAAAACTGACCTGCCCCTTAGTGATGAGGGAAAAGCAGAGGCAGCTAGATTAAAGAATTTCTTGCAAAATAAAAATATTGAAAAATTTTATACAAGTCCTCTAAAACGTTGCCGGCAAATGATGGAAATAATTGCTCCACCCTCTTCCTTAATTATTACAGTAGAGGGGTTAAAAGAGATTGATATGGGTATCTGGGATGGTATGGCCTTTGGGGATATCAAAAAACTCTATCCTCGGCAATATCTGGAGCGTGGAGAAAATATTGCCGGCTACACGGTGACCGAAGGAGAGAGTTTTGAGCAATGTCTCAGGCGGGCTTGGGTGGCTTGGCAACACATAGTAACTGCAACAAATAGTAATATAGCTATCGTTGCTCATGCGGGAGTCAACCGCACTTTGCTTTGTAAATTGATGGATAAGCCTCTGATTGAATTGCTTGATATCAGACAGCCTTTTGGCTGCGTCAATATTATTGAGCAAGTAGGCGATTCCTTTAAAATAGAAAAAATCGGCTTTATACCTCATTGTCAAGATTAGTAAGGCTTTTATGGTTAATAGAAAACTGTGATGGCGGAAAGGGCGTTGTAGTTATGAAGAAAAAAATTGCCGGATTAATCGTCGCGGCAGGTATGTCCTCCCGCATGAAGGATTTTAAACCATTAATGAAGGTGGCAGGCAAGCCTATCATACAGCATAGTATCGAGAATTTGCGTGCCGGAGGAGCCCAAAAAATTCTCATCGTAACAGGCAATCGCGCTGATGATCTGCAGCCCTTGCTGAAAAAACTGAGCGTTTCTTCCATACGCAATATAAATTATAGCACTACGGATATGTTTACCTCGGTTAAGCTAGGGTTAGCTCAGCTTGTCAATAATTATGATGCTGTGTTCTTACTTCCAGGTGATGTGCCCTTATTTATGCCCTATAGTTTGCAAGCCATGATTAAGCTGCTCGATCAATCTAATAATATAGCTTGGGTACAGCCTTGCTATAAAGGTCAAGGCGGACATCCCGTACTTATCAATGCCGCTTGTTTGGAGCAAATATTATGCTATAAAGGGGAGGACGGGCTCAAAGGTGCTTTGACTAGTTGCAAGGGACAGCGTACGGACATTGATTTGCCCGATAGGGGGATTTTGCTCGATGCCGATACTCCGGAGGACTATCAAAAACTTTGTGACTATGCACAAGTCAGAGAAATCCCTGATATTGATATATGTATGGAGATTTATAAACTATTCAAAGTGCCGCAAAAGACTATAGATCATTGTATGGCTGTGGCCCAAATGGCTCAAGAGATTGCAGATCAATTAGCAGAAGCAGGTTATGCGCTGGACCATCGCTTGGTGCAGGCCGGAGCTATGCTGCATGATGTGGCCAAAGGGCAAAAGCATCATGAACTTATAGGAGCAAAATGGCTAGGTGATTTAGGTTGTTTGCCAGTTGCCCGGGTTGTAGGTGCTCATATGGATTTGCCCGATGATGCTATTAATAACCCCGATGAGAGGGCCATAGTTTATTTGGCCGATAAATACGTCAAAGGGCGAACACGAGTAAGTATAGAACAACGTTTTCAAGAAGCTTTGGATAGGTGGCAAAATGATGAGGCTGTTAATGCCGCCATACTCAAAAGAATGGATAAAACTAAACAATTACAAAAAAGGGTCTATGAGCTTATCCATAATAATAAAAATAAATGACTATTTCATATAAAGGAGGAAAACTATGAAAAAGCTGTTTAGCAAAATGTATGATACTGTATTATCAGGAGAGAGTGTTGTACTGGCGAGTGTAGTTGCCAGCTCCGGCTCAACTCCCAGAGGCGAAGGTGCCAAAATGATCGTAAATACAAAAGGAGAATTTCTTGGTACCATTGGTGGGGGTGCTGTTGAATATAAGTCTCAACAACTTGCCAAAGAGGTATTAAAAAGCAAACAATCTTATGCCAAAGGTTTTATCCTTGCTCCTAACGAAGTTGCTGATTTGGGTATGATTTGCGGTGGTGATGTAGTAGTTTATTTCCAATATTTTGCAGGCGGGGATCAAAAAAATATAGAACTTTTGAAAAAAATTGTTGACCTTTTTGACCAGGATGTTAATTCCTGGCTTATTACGGAAATCACAGATGAGACTGCTTGGAATATGTCCGTATATGTACAGGGTCAAGGCTTTTTAGGTGATAAAAATATTGATGATACCGAGATTGTTTCATTATTAAAATCCCGTAATAAGTTGACAGTAATAAAGGGCAAAAAATACTATGTGGAAAGTCTTACAAAAGCAGGTAAAGTTTATATATTCGGTGGCGGACACATTTCGCAGGAATTGGTTCCTGTATTAGCACATATTGATTTTAATTGTGTGGTCATAGATGACCGTCAAGAATTTGCCAATACCAGGCTTTTCCCGCTGGCAGAAGAAGTTCATTTAGGAGATTTCTATAATATTGGAGCCAGTGTCAACATTAACTCTAAAGATTATATAGTTATTGTTACCAGAGGCCATAAAAATGATTATGATGTATTGAAGCAGGCTCTTCGTACTGATGCTTGCTATATTGGTATGGTGGGTAGCAGGACAAAAATAGCTTCTACATTCAAAAGACTTATTGAAGAAGAGGGCTTTAAAGAGGCTGACCTAAAAAGGATAAATACTCCCATCGGATTACCTATAAAAGCAGAAACCCCGGCAGAGATCGCTATTAGTATTGCCGGTGAGATGATAGAAGTTCGTGCTATGAAAAATTCTCATGAATGATTTTGGTTGTAGCTATAAGCGCCTTTTTTTACAGGGAGAATCTAAGATTGGCAAATCAACTATGATCTTAGACAGTATCAGGCCCTTTTAAGAAGTATCGGCGGTTTTATAGTGTAAAAATTGATCCAGGATGGGCAAATAAAAGCCTTTTGCCTTCAAGAAGTTACAGATATTCCCCTTGTTGCCCCTTACAGCCACAAGAATCAAAATATAAATGGTTGGCAATTCTATCCACAGATATTTGAGCGGGTTGGATGTGATTTACTTGATGCTGCACAAAAGAAAAAATTGATTTTTTTGGATGAGATCGGTGGTATTGAGCTTTTGTTGGATAGTATTTATAAAAAGCTCTATTAGACCTCAATAGCGAGCAGCTTTGTATTGGCGTGATAAAATCTCTTTAGCCAATGGTGATATCATGAAAAAGGTCATGAATATAGATGAGAGACATCATGAGCTGCAGCGGAAGTTATTTGCTGATATGAAAGAACGTTTTTTGTGGCAAAGTTTTAATACTGACTGATGAGGTGCAAAATTCTATTAATGATTTTTTGCGTGGTCATATGATTACAACTGATGGACAAGCCAGGCGATAAATTAATTATTAAAAAAGACCTCCGCAGGTTTTGGCGGAGGTCTTTTTTAATCTAATTAAGATATAAACATAGAATCTGCTTATAGCAAGGTTATTACTACAAGATAAGAGTAAATTTATTGTATATTGATCTGCACTATTGGGTTTGATGAAT
>JBMNOA010000036.1:0-14427 GCA_050942825.1 Bacillota bacterium | reverse complement strand
TGTAAAAATTCTGCATATTTGTATTATCATGTCACTTTTAATACCGATATTTACAATGTAGGGTTTTTATGATATGTTATTACTATGGTTGGTTGCTAAAAAGTAAGTAACAAATACTTACTATAAAACAGCTTGCATTAAAAAATTAATTAAATAAAAGGAGGACACATAGTTATGGACACCAAACAATATGTGGCTGATTTAGTTGCTAAAGCTAGAGCCGCACAAGCAATCGTAGCAGAGTATTCTCAAGAACAAATCGATGCTATGGTTAAAGCTATGGGTAAAATTATTTATGACAATGCTGCAGTCTTGGCAAAAGAAGCAGTTGAAGAAACAGGTTTAGGTGTTTATGAGCACAAAATCATTAAAAATGCCAGCAAAGCTCAACTTTTCTGGGATACTCTCAGAAAAGAAAAAACTGTTGGCATTATCAATGTAGATGATGAAAACGGCATCATCGAAATCGCCAAACCTTTAGGTGTTTTGGCTTGTGTAAGCCCCACCACCAATCCTAACCTCACTCCTCTTGGCAATGGTATGTTTGCAATAAAAGGCGGTAACGCTTTGATTGTTGCTCCACATCCGAGAGCCAAAAACACTACTATCCATACATGTAACCTTATGAGAGAAGCAATAGCTAAAGTGGGTGCTCCTGCTGATATCGTTCAATGCATGGAAGAAATTTCCATTGAAGGTACCGGCGAACTTATGAAAGCTTGTGACGTTATCCTCGCTACCGGCGGCATGGGCATGGTTAAAGCTGCTTATTCCAGCGGTAAACCTGCATTAGGCGTTGGCCAAGGTAATGTACAATTGATTATTGACCGTGACTATGATGATTTGAAATACTGCGCTGAAATGACCATTTTAGGCAGAACTTTCGACCTTGGCGTAATTTGCGCAGGCGAACAATCTATCATCATTCCTAAAGATAAAGCTGCGGAAATTCAAGCCGCTTTCGAAGCTGCCGGTGCATACTTCGTTGAAGATCCGGCTGATGTTGCTAAATGCCGCGCCGGCCTCTTCCCTAACGGCGTACTCAATAAAGATGCTGTTGGTCAAGTACCGAGCAAACTTGCTGAACTTTGTGGCATTTCTATTCCGGAAGACACCAAAGTCATTATCATTAAAATCGACACATATGGTAAAGATGAATTGCTCTGCAAAGAAAAAATGTGCCCCGCAATGGTTTGTCTCACTTATGATACAATCGAAGAAGCTATCAACATTGCAAAAGCCAACCTGCTTTTTGAAGGCGCCGGCCACACTGCAGGTATCTATTCCAACAACGAAGATAATATCAGAGCTGTCGGTTTAGCCCTACCAGTCAGCAGAATCATGGTAAATCAAACTACCATCGATGCTGGCGGCGGCTATACCAACGGCCTCTATCCCACTCCTTCTCTGGGTTGCGGTTCTTGGGGTAATAACTCTATTTCTGAAAACGTTGGTATCAAGCACATGATCAATGTATCCAGAATCGCTAAACTTAAAACTGATGTTAAAGTACCCACCCCTGAAGAAGTTTGGTCCAAATAGTTTACTATAATCAAATTAATGATATAAAGTTAATGATTGTTCTGCTAAAGCGGAACAATCATTAACTTTAAAAAAGGAGAAATGACCATGCCTTATTGTAATTTCGATCAATTAGTTGAAAAAGTCAAAGGCTTTGAAAAAGCTAAAAGAATTGCAGTTGCAGCAGCCCAAGATGAACATGCTTTAGAAGCTGTAATGCAAGCAGCTAAAGAAGGCATTGTAGAACCTATTTTAGTTGGTGATGCTGCCAAAATCCGTGAAATACTTGCTCAGCTTAATGAGAGTGTTCCGGAAGAAAATATCTATGATGCTCCAGAATTAGTCGAGTCAGCTGAATTAGCAGTTAAGTTGGTTAAAGAAGGCAAAGCTGATTTTTTAATGAAAGGTAAACTTGACACTTCTGTCCTTCTAAAAGCTGTTGTTAATAAAGAAAACGGTTTGGGTACAGGCAGAATCATGACTCACTTTGCTATCCAAAAAATACCCAACTATCATAAATTATTAGTAACAACCGACGGTGGTATGATGATGTATCCTACCCTAGAGCAGAAAAAAGATATCATCCAAAATGCTGTTAATGCTTTAGTAAACATGGGTTATGAAAAACCAAAAGTCGGTGTTTTAGCTGCTGTAGAAAAAATTAATCCCAAAATGCCGGAAACATTAGATGCTGCCGCCTTGAAAGAAATGAATCAAAAAGGTGAGATCACTAATTGTATAGTTGAAGGTCCTATATCATATGATATAGCTATGAGCAAAGAAGTAGCTAAAATCAAAGGATTTGAAAGTGAAGTAGCTGGTGATGCAGATATACTCGTAGTTCCCAATATCACTACCGGCAATGTTCTCGGTAAAAGCCTCACTATTTCCGCCCAAGCTACAATGGCCGGTTTTATCGTAGGTGCACAAGTACCGATCGTTCTCACTTCCAGAGGTGCTACTTCCGAAGAAAAATATCTTTCCATCGTTATATCGGCAGCAGCAATCTAATATATACTTGATAAACCAGGAGGAAAAAATGGAAAAAATACTAGTAATCAACCCCGGTTCCACATCTACTAAAATTGCAGTTTATAATGATGATAAACCACTCTTTGTCGAAGGCATCGATCATGACCAAGAAACCATAGCTCAATATAAAAACATTGCCGATCAATATGAAATGCGAAAAAACCTTATTCTTGATGTTCTCAAAAAAAATAATGTCGATATTAAAGATCTGACAGCAGTAGTTGCCAGAGGAGGCCTGCTGCCCCCTGTCCAATCAGGAGCTTATAGAGTCAATCAAGATATGGTCGACAAACTAAAATATAACCCACAAAATGAACATGCCTCCAATCTAGGAGCAATTATTGCTTATGCAATATCTGAACCGCTTAATATCCCCTCGTTTGTATATGATCCGGTAACCGTTGATGAATTGGAACCCATTGCTAGAATTACTGGTTTGCCGGAAATGCAACGCAAAGGCATGGGTCACAACCTCAACATGCGTGCATCAGCTATTAAATATGCTAAATCAATCAATAAACCCTATAATCAATTAACACTTATTGTTGCTCATTTAGGTGGCGGAATTACCCTGACATTGCATAAAAATGGTCGTATGATAGATATGATCTCTGATGATGAAGGACCATTCTCCCCTGAAAGAGCCGGTGGCCTCCCTGTATTCCAGGTAGCCAAAATGATTACTTCCGGTGGATATGATTATAAAGGATTTATGAGTAAAATCAAAAATTCTGGTGGCCTGCAAGGATATTTTGGCGTCAAAGATGCCAGAGCTATAGAAAAAATGATAGCTGAGGGCAATGAAAAAGCGGCTTTAGTATATGAGGCTTTAGCTCTTAATGTTGCAAAAAATATCGCCAAATTAGCTCCAGTTGTAAATGGTCAAGTTGATGCGATTATTTTGACAGGTGGTATCGCCTACTCCAAAATGATGACTGATTGGATAACCCAAAGGGTACAATTCATAGCTCCTGTCGTTGTTTTGGCTGGTGAAAATGAAATGGAATCTCTTTCACATGGTGCTCTTCGCGTCTTGCGCGGCGAAGAAGAAGCGCATACCTTTGTCCGTCAAGACAAATAAGATAAAACTAATATCTACTACAAGTTAATGGTTGTTCTTATCAAATCAGGAATAACCATTAACTTTTCCCCACCAATGGTCGGGCGACCGGTTAATTAATATAACTAAAAGAAAGAGAGGAATGAAAATGGAGAAAATATTAGTAATCAATCCCGGATCTACATCCTCCAAAATTTCTGTTTATCATGATGAAACCTCTTTGTTCGTTGAAAAGATCGAACATAGTCCAGAAGTTATTGCACAATACAATAAAATTCCCGATCAATATGAAATGCGTAAAGACCTGATACTGAATGTTTTAAAGCAAAAAGGTGTAGACATAAATGAACTGACAGCAGTAGTTGCCAGAGGGGGCCTTTTACCGGCTGTTCAAGCAGGCGCTTATAGAGTCAACCAAGATATGGTTGACCAATTGAGATATAACCCCGTGCATGAACATGCTTCTAACCTTGGTGCCATTATAGCATTTGGTATTGCCGAACTTCTTGGTATTCCTGCTTATATATATGATCCCGTGACTGTTGATGAATTAAAACCGATTGCCAGAGTAACCGGTTTCCCCGAAATTGAACGCATAGGTATCGGACATAACCTCAATATGCGAGCCATCGCTATCAAATATGCCAAATCGGTTGATAAACCATACAATAAACTTAATCTTATCGTCGCCCATTTAGGCAGCGGCCTAACCATTTCCCTGCATAATAATGGCCGTATGGTTGACATTGTTGCCGATGATGAAGGCGCCTTTGCTCCTGAAAGATCCGGTGGTGCCCCCATTGCAATACTTGGTAAATATATTATTAATCAAGGCTTTGACATTAAGACTTATATGCATAAAATCAAACGTGAATGCGGTTTTAAAGCTCATTTTGGCACTATGGATGCCAGAGAAATAGAAGATAGGATTGCAAAAGGTGATGAAAGGGCAGCTTTGGTATATGAAGCTTTTTCTTATAATGTTGCTAAAAACATCGCCTCATTAGCCGCTGTAATTAAGGGACAAGTGGATGCTATTCTTTTAACCGGTGGCATCGCCTACTCCAAAATGACAACCGATTGGATCACCGAAAGAGTAAAATTCATAGCACCGGTTATTATTTTTCCAGGTGAAAACGAAATGGAATCCCTTGCTCAAGGTACTCTTCGTGTCTTGCGTGGCGAAGAAGAAGCTCATACATTTGTGCGCAAAGAAGTATAAGATATACTGTAAATATTTTTTTATTCCTTATTAAAAAATCCCACTATCAAAGTGGGGTTTTTTTGATAAAAAATTTTTTTAATATTAAGCAATAACTAAAACCTTTATTCTCTAGATAAGCTAGGCATACTATTGTAGTCAGGGCCTTAATAACCAGAGATTTTAATTAGTATTATGTAGTTTATTAAGAAAAATTACCTACTTAATATAAGTATGTTTTTTAATATCTTAGTTTTCTACATATATATGGGCTTCTTCTTCACCGCGCATTACACGCAAAGCACCAAAGGCCAACGCCTCCATTTCATTTTCGCCGGGAAACAGAACAACAGGGGCAATAAATTGAACTCTTTGGTTTATCCAATTAACTATTTTTTGAGAATAAGCAATACCGCCTGTTAAAAGGATTGCATCAATTTTACCACTTACAACAGGAGCCAATTGTCCAATACTTTTAGAAACATTATACGCAAAAGCTTCATATACTAAAGCTGCATTTTCATCGCCACTAGCTATCCTATCCTCTATTTCTCTGACATCCATAGTCCCGAAATAGGCTTGGAAACCACAATTGCGTTTAATTTTCTGCATAAATTGCTTATCATTAAATTTATTTTCTATCACTAATTTACCAAGTTTAGTTACCGGCGCACCCCCTGATCTTTCCGGAGAAAATGATCCTTCATCATCGGCAACAATATCTACCATTCGACCATTTTCATGTAAAGAAACGGTAACTCCGCTACCTAAATGAGCTATGATAAGATTTAATGCGGTATATGGTTTGTTGATAGATTTAGCATACAGTTGAGCAATTGCACGCATATTGAGGTTATGGCCTATGCCAATACGCTGAATTTCTGGAAATCCCGTTACTCTGGCAATCGGTTTTAACTCATCAACCGTTACAGGATCATATATATAAGCTGGAATACCCAAGGGATCGGCTATTGCCAAGGCAATCATTGATCCTAGGTTAGAAGCATGATGAGAATGGGGTTTATTTTTCAATGCATTAACCACATCTTGATTAACCCTGGTAGCACCACCTTGAGCACCTAATAAAAGACCGCCTCTGGATACTATTGCATTAATTTTTTTTATATTTATATTTTTTTCTTTTAAGGTATTAAGAATTAAGTCTTTTCGCATTTCAAATTGATCAGCAATATTTTCATACTTAGCTATTACTCCCGGATCATGTTTAATTTTTGTCACAAACTGAGAAGTTTCATCATTATAGACTGCAATTTTAGTTGATGTTGAACCGGGGTTAATGACTAAAATCTTTTCCATTTCTTTATCACTTCTTCCCTATTCTTATCGCTTTTATTATATTAGCTTAGAAGAATTTAAGTCCAAATTTCTTCGACGGTGGGTATTTCAGAGCCTTTAATAGGGGCGGAAACTCTGGAAATGTTGATCATATGTTTGATTGTAAGATTTTCTGAGATAATATTGTTGCCCCAAGAACCGCAACCTAAAGATGGGGTTGGGTTTAGACCATTGTCATAGAAACCAGCTGCATTGATGGTCGGTTGATTTATCATGATTCTAGATACCGGTAATGCTAAGCCAACCGCCTTGGCTCTCTCTTGACTATTAGACCAAAGACCAGCTGTGTGGCCAGCACCTTCATTAAGTAGATTGATTTTTGCCATTTGAATAGCTTCATCAAATGTATCATAAGTGACATATGTCATAGCCGGACATAATTTTTCTTTGCAAAGTAATTCATCTTTGCCAATGCCGGTAGGTTTGAAGATAATAACTTTGGTATTTTCCGGTATTGTAATCCCACAAAGTTCTGCAACTTTTTGTGCCGATTGTCCAACAACATCTTTGTTGAGCACACCCTCAGGGAATATAGCTTTTCGGGCTTTATCAACTTCTGACGAATCTTCAACAAAGTAAGCTCCGGCTGCAACAAATTGTTCTTTTATTTCATCTTCTTTATCTTTTGGAATGATAATGGCTTGTTCACCTGCACAGATAAGACCGTTATCAAAAGTTCTGCTAAAAATAACACTTTCGGCTGCAAATTTATAATCATCATAATCATAATCGATAATAACCTGTACGTTACCTGATCCAACGCCATAGGCGGGTTTGCCACTGGAATAAGCAGCCTTAACCATACCCATGCCACCTGTAGCAATAACAACATCACAATTGTTCATAAGTGCTTGAGTACCTTCAATGGAAGGCTCTTCAATGCATTGTAAAATATCCACAGGAGCACCCAATTTGGCGAGAGCTTCCTTCATAAGATTTACAGTATGAGTGGAAGTTTGTTTAGCTCTTGGGTGAGGCGCAACCACTAATGCGTTACCACCTTTGACAGCAAACATAGCATTTCCCATTGGTGTAACGGTAGGATTGGTAGTAGGACTTACACAACCGAGAACGCCTAAAGGTTTAGCGATTTCAATTATATTTTTCTCGGGGATTTCATTGATGATACCAACGGTTTTAATATCTTTAATTGCATACCAAAATAGTCGACCTTGAGAATTTTTCATAATTTTGTGTTCATAATTACCCAAGCCGGTTTCTTTAATTACTTCTTTTGCTAATTCAACTGCATGATCGTCGATTATTTTTCCCATAGCTTTTACCATAGCATCTATTTGTTCTTGAGAATATTCGGATATGATAGCTTGCGCTGCTCTGGCTTTATCGATTAGTTCAACAACATGTTGTTTGTTATCCATTTATATCCAACCCCCTAATAATTACTTAAACTAAATAATTATAATTGCGATATTTAATATTATTTTCAAGATTTGGAACCCAATAGGAGAGTATTTGGCTACTCTCCTATTGGGGGTTTTATATTATTCACCCATTTCAGCAACAATTTCATTAATAGCTTTTTCAAATACATCAAGATACCATGCAAAATCTTCTTTAGTAGCAGCAAAGTTAGGATATACACGAACAACTCTTTCGTCATTGGAACTGAACATTGTATGTACTCTGTATTTATTTGCCATTAAAGCAGAAACAGGAATAGTATAGTATTCACCTTTAGAGTTAGTCCCGAATTCAATACCGATCATATATCCACGACCACGGACATCTTTAATAACATTTGGATATTTCGACTGCAATGCTTCAATTTGACCTTTTAAATATTTACCATTTTCTTTGATTACATTGCATACATCGTTTTCAATAATGAATTGAATGGCCGCATTAGCAACAGCACCGCTGATTTGATTATCTTGGTAAGTTGCCGTATGCATGAAGCAAGATTCAAAGGAACCATAAGCTGCCATATAGAGGTCATCTTTAGCTTGAACACCGCCAACTGGGAGAATACCATCTGATATTCCTTTTGCGAAGGAGAATGCATCCGGAATAGCTTTGTCACCATAATATTGCCATGCCCAGAGATCACCCGTTCTACAAGTACCTGCTTGAACTTCATCATAAAGCATATATGTATCCGTTTCATCGCATAATTTCCTGATTCCCGGGAAGTAATCATCCGGAGGAACATGGATCCCACCTTCACCTTGAATGGTTTCAGCCATAAAAGCTATCACGTCGCCTTTTTTTAGTTCTTCAGCAGCAGCTTCCAAATCACCAAAAGGAACATAAGAAAAATTCGGGAGGTCTTCCATCCAATTTCTCCATTTTGGTTTACCACCAAGATTCACGGCGGCAAGACTTTTACCATGGAAAGAATTTAGAGTGGTGAGCATTCTTTTTTTACCCGGTTTTTTTCTACCGGAAGCGACCAAAACCATTTTCAACATAGTTTCATTAGCTTCCATGCCACCCCCACCACAAATAACTGTTCTTGTCAGTTCAGGGGTAAGCATAGCCATATTATGAGCAAAAGCAGCCGTTGTTTGATGGATCATCAAGGGATCCATGGTTAAGGGTTTTGTTGCCAAATATTTTTGTACTTCTCCAATAATAAAAGGGTTATTAATACCTAAGCAATATACACCGACATCACCAATAAAATCTAAGTGTTTATTACCATCAACATCCCATAAATAACAACCTTCAGCTTTCACGATAACATCAGTACATCCGACATCAATACCCGCTTGAGTCCTGTATTGATTCAAATGTTTGAGTTGAAGATCCATAGCGGTTTTTCTGTCAAACTTCAAAGCATCTTCTACAGTTAGGAAATTCGGATAAATAGTTTTTACATCTACCATGGTGTTACCTCCTTAAATTATTTTTATATATTGTCAAAAAGACAATATTAAAACTTACACTTAAAACTCAAATTCTCCAATAATGTATTTAGTACTACTCTGCATCCATAAGCAATGTATTATCAGCTAATCTAATTTAAGTATCCGTGCCCCCTTATCGATTTATTTTTCACTATATTTATCTCCCCATTATTAGCGTTTAAAAAGAATCTTAGATTCTTTCTTTATAAATATAATAATAAATATCCAGCCATAATTTAGACCAGAGAATAGTATGGTGTATGGTGTATGGTGTATGGTGAATGATATATGGTATTGAAAGGGAAAGGAGGATTGTCTCTGGTCTAATCTCGGCTGATTTTTGGAAGGTATTGGTAGCTATAATAGTTTGTATTGAATTAAATAATTATGCAGCCTTTTCAAGTTCTTTTTTCTTTCTCCCCAGTCCGGTTTCTTTAAGTTTAATAGCAGATATAATTGCTATGATATGAAATAATCCCAGAATAAGAACGCTCCATTTATATCCATATGCCAGTTGGGCTGCTTCATTTGTAATACCACTGCTACCGATCAAATTAGTAGCAATCACTCCACCTACGACTGGCATAATTAAACCGGCAACAAACCCTAATGAATTGAATACAGAATAGCTGGCTGCAACTTTGGAAGCATTGGTTCCCGGAATTTCCGTGGGGATAATATACATAGCAGACATCCAACCACCATTACCAAGTCCAAACAGTGCAACTCCAAAAATAATGTAAAAAGTAGATATATCAGAACCCAGAGTTGCAACTATAATACCAATCAGTTTTAATACTTGGCAAAAAAGAACGATTGGTTTACGTTTGCCTAAAACATTAGTAAGAATTCCACCTAATGTTACACCAATTACACCAAATACAGGGAAGGCTATTGCAGTCCATGTATTTGCCATAACTTCACTCATCCCGCCTGCATTAATAAGCCAGATTGGCAATACGGTTGCTATGTACATATACATCATAAAATCGCACATAAAGCAGGCAATAATGCAACGGATCTGATTGGTTTTCAATGCCCAGAGGACCACATTTTGTTTTTCTTTTTCTTGATGCTGCTTAATTCCTAAAAATTTTTCTTCTTCGGCAGCTATATTAATTTTGTCAACATCTTTTCTTACTGTAATAATCCATATAACTATAACTGCAAGAACTATAAATCCAGAAAATCCATATCCGAATATCCAACCGGAAGACAACCCTTCAGCTCCTCCATATGCCCCACCCAATATGGGGAAAAACGTATAACTAAGTAACGCACCCAGAAGTGGGAAAATACCGTTTAGAGTAGTCATAATTTGACGGCCTCTAGGTCTAAACCAGCTCATAATAGCAGATCCCAAGAAAGGAAGCGCCAAACCAAAACCAAAGCCATAAATAACACGACCAGTCAAGAATACGCCATACCCCAGTGAGGATAAAAAGACCATTAATACCCCAACACATGTAAACAACATAGCAAGAGTAAATAAACGTCTGGTGCCAAGTTTCTGCTCCCAATAAGTACCGATAAAGGTAGCAGGAATCGTTGATATAAACATTATAGACATGGATAGATTTATTAAAGATTGATCCATAACAGGATCTAAATTGAAATATCCTATCATTGATGGAATAAAAGGAGCAGGGCTGGAGTTATGCGAAAAGCTCATCGCTACCCCAAGAATCATGAGAAAAGTAATTATAGCTATAGGAAATCTTTTATCTTTTAGCTTTTCATCTAATAACTTTCCAAAAGAACTACTTGTTTTATTCATATTAAACCACCACCTCCATATATACATTAAATTTATTATTTAAGATATTCATATTTAAATAAGCTATTTGATGTTTTAATTAAGTAATATTTAAATGAAATGTAAGGTAATTACTTTTATGATAGTGATTCAATTTTGTCGACTATGTTTTGTGGTATTTTCAATCTTTCCAAAATTTCTTTTTTAAGACAGCCGTTATCTTTAAGACCACGAATAATGTAATATTCTTTAATCATGTCATCTATGGGAACTTCTTTACCATCCATAGGGCCTCCGATAACAGGAGTTCTCAACCGTTTTGGCAAAGCATCTTCCTTTTCATCGGCACCCCAAATATTATTTAAACAGCGTTTCAACGCAAAGATCCGTTCGCCAGTTTCCAGCATACTATCTTGATCATAATCGAAACCAGTTGCGGCATTAACAGATTCTATTATGTCAGTCGATGAATAAGGAGCACTACCAAAACAACAAAAAGATGCGGCAGTATTCGTGAACGCACCAAAATCCTGGCACAATTTAGCTACTTTTGCTTTATCATTAGCTGTCCAAGGAGGAGTTTGTTCGCCGATAATATCAGTCAAATCAGTAATGCCCCATTGAGAAAAGGCAGTTGGCGCCAGAACATGACTTGCACCCACACTTGCAGTTGCATAATCAATGCCTTGAGCCCAAACTGTTCGCCCATCATGGAAAGCAGATGGCAAGCCTTTAACATCAGAAGTACAATCTTTAGCTGCCGGATCAAGATCAGCTATAAATTGACGCATACCTTTACTTAATTTTTCACCGAAACCTTCACGTTTACCCATCATTTCTACGAGTTTAACGATCAGCTCAGGATTGCCCCATTCTAATTTCAGGCCACCGGTATCTTTATCAGTAATATAGCCTTTTTCATAACATTCAATGGCCATTGCAATAATTGCGCCTGTAGTAATAGTATCCATGCCATAGCGGTTACAAAGCTCGTTACATTTGATGATACATGCTTGTTTATCTACCAAAACCATACTACCAAAGGCTGCAGCTGTCTCATACTCAGGACCTGCACCCTTAGGTATATCATAGATACCTTCACCTTTTACTTCTACTTCACGTTTACATGTAACGGGACAACCAAAACAGGTTGCGGTTCCTACACTATAATGTTCTGCCAAATTGGTAGCACCAATTTGTTCAGCCTCTTCAAATTTACCCCATTGCCAGTTTTTTGTAGGCAAATCACCATTATCCTTGCCTGCTTCAACACCCGAAATACTACCAACAGTGGAAAGTGCCTGTACAAAAGGATGTGCTTTTATTTTAGCCACTAAAACCTTTTTAAGTTCTTTTAATTTCTCAGTATCATAACCTTCATATTTATACGAATTACCTTTAACGGTTATGGCTTTTAATTTTTTTGAACCCATTAATGCCCCTAAACCGCAACGACCAAAATAGTTATGTTTACTAGCCGAAATAGCAGCATTATTAGCTAACAATTCACCACTTTGCCCAATACAAACAGTTCTGCCTTCAGATTTCAAAGCAGTTTGAACTTCATAAGTGTCTTTTCCCCATAAATTATTAGCAGGTATGATTTCCACTTTATCATCTTTGATGCTTAAACGAACCGGGTTATTAGCAGCACCGGTAATAACAATGGCATCATAACCGGCTTTTTTCAGTTCCATACCAAAAAATCCACCGGCATTGGATTCTCCCCAATAGGTTGTAAGGGGAGAACGACCAACGACTGCAAATCTGCTGGTAACGGGTATAGGGCTACCTGTCATAGGACCAGTAGCAAAAATCAAAGGATTTGCAGGAGAAAGCGGTTCGATAGATGCGATATCCTTGCGGTTACAAGCATCGACATATAAAATCGCACCTAAACCAGACCCACCCAAATAAGCCTTTGCTACTTCCTCAGCAAGGGGTATTGTACTTACTTGGCCTGCAGTCAGATCGACTTTTAGTATTTTTCCAGAATAACCATACATAAAATATACCCTCCTATTCTTTTACTAAATTTATTTATAAAGCCGGTTTATGTAGCATCATTAAACTGGTGATATCGTCTTACTAAAAATCATTGCTAAAACAATAACTGCAAACATTAAGACAACAGCGATTTTAAATGTTTTCTTAATTACTTCACCTTCATGACCCATAGCATCAATTGTAGCAGCAGCGTTTACCAACTTTCCGGGGGATATAACACTTGCTAAACCACCGGCAACACCGGTTGCAGCCGCTAGAACAGGGCCATTTATACCCAAAATGGCTGCTGTTTGCAGGTTGCTGGGTGAAAACATCGCCAAAGCAGAAGCTTCCGAAGTAGTTACAAAACCACCAAACAAACCTAACGGAGGAACAATTAACGGATATAAAGCTCCAAAGGCTTGTGCAGAAGCCTGAGATAAACAAGTAACCATGTTTTGAAGAGGTTCAAACAATGCCCAAGAACCATCGGGTTGTACTTGGTAACCGGAGAAGTTCATAACAAGACCAACTCCAAAAAATACTACTGATGTAAGGGTTGGTTTGACCGATCTTCTAGCAAATTTTCTCATAAAATCACGCAGTTGTTCTCGGGTAGGACGTAAAATAAAGAAAGAAAGCAAGGTACTCACAACAACCCAAAAATATGCATTCCATAATGGACGGGTTTTAGCAGTTACCAAAGGAATTATTTGAAGCGGACCTTCCAATTTAACTTTCAAAAAATAATTAAGCGGGGGAACAAAGGCTACAAGTAATAAACAAACAATTAATATTATCCAAGGAGAAATGGCTTTTCCTAAAGACATACTTGCTTCAATCTTTTTATCTTCCTTAGTTAAAAGAGAACGATCAATAACAACGGTTTTAGTAACTTTTAGATAAAGCAACATGGCAGCAATAGCGGCAACTCCTGCAATAACTCCTGTAAGAACAATAGCCGATTCAAGGGCTGGAATATGAGCAATAGCAAATGCAGTCCATCCTGCAGCAAGGCCGGTAACAATAGCTACAAGTAAACCTTTTTTGACCATTTTTGCTCCACCAATTAATGCAAACATACCTATACAAATCATTGTTGATATAACAGGAAGATAAAGAGAGAAATATTTTGCAGCATCAACCAATGAAACACCGGTCAAATCAGAAAATACAACAAGAGGAGCAGCCATCATAGAATATGTACAAAGTGCATCAAAACCAATAGCCGGTAAAGCAATACACAATAGTTTCGAGTATCCCAAGTCTTTTAAAATTGGGGGCAAGAAAGATAATGGATTTGCACCAACCGAATTTAAAGTTGTCCCTGCACCAATATTTACAATCATGGTTCGGGCTTCAACATTTGCGGGTGATATCGTTTTGAGAAAAACTCCAAGTCTTTTTATGGCGCCTGTCGATTCCATGAAAGCAACCTGAAAAATTGAAGTACATACCATTAAAGCCATAGGCAAGGAAGTCACAGCACCATGCACACTAGCTCTCAATGCGACAGATAATGGAGTATTAAAAAATACAAGAGCAATAATCATTACCAGAATCCATGCCACCAAAGCACACCAAATTGTCTGCATTTTTACTTTTATAAGTAAAAATGCACATACTATAACAGGAATCAGTGTTAATA
>JBMNOA010000035.1:0-14528 GCA_050942825.1 Bacillota bacterium | reverse complement strand
AGATGATATTGTGTTATAATCAAAGCCATGAAGACTCCTGGCATGTTTTTTTAGGGGTCAAAATAATGTAAAAAAGTGGTGTTTCAATGAATAAATTAACAGAATATGATTTGCCTTTAGAGGCAAGTAAATCTTCTGTATTATCCAGGAGGAACAGGCTAAGAGAGATTAGACGCAGAAAAAATACCAGAAAATTTATGATCTTTATTATAGCTACTATATGTATTGTAGGTGCAGTATTTGGTGGAGCAAAAGTAATTAGTGCTAATTCTAACTCTTATTTAATTACCGTAGATGGTCAACAAATAGCAGCATTAAATACCCAAGATGACGCTTATGCTGCTATAGAACAATACTTAGAATCTAAAAGCCAAGAAATGGGCATGGAAGTAACTGTTAAAGAAGAAGTAGATATCAAAAAAGTAGCACTCAAAGATAGTCAGCCCATTACCGTCAGTGAAGCCGCCATATTATTAGAAAATTCCCTAACTCCACTGGTCAAAGCAGCATCTTTAAAAATCAATAATTCCACTGAATTATTCTTGCCAAGTGAACAAGATGCCAAAAAGGTTGTTGAGTTAGCCAAGGCGTTTTATGTTAACAAAAATGACAAAGTCTCGGATGTAAAATTGCGGGAAAATATCACTATCACTCCAGTTGCCAAAAGTATTAAAGAAATAACTAGGCCCGAGATAGCTGTAAATATGTTGCTTTTTGGGGCCCCTCAGCAAATGATACATAAGGTGGAAAGCAGTGATGAAACACTGTGGACTATTTCCAAACAATACAATGTACCGATTTCAGTTATTAAACAAGCTAATCCGGGCATGACTTCCGACAAACTTAAATTAGGTACTACTATTAACCTTTCCAAGGCCACACCTATGGTTAATGTTGTGGTAGTAAAAGAAGTGGTAAAAACAGCCGCTCTGCCTTTCGATGTAAAAACGAAAACTAATTCTTCAATGCTGCGTGGTAAGCAAAGAGTGATTTCTCCGGGTAAAGTCGGCCAGGAAAAAGTTACCCTGAAAGTAGTGGAAAGCAACGGTGTCCAGATAAGCCAAAAACGTGTATCGTCAGTTGTTACTGTTGCACCTGTCAATAAAGTAGTAGAAAAGGGTACTAAAATGGTAGTTGCTTCTCGTGGTGACGGTGGTAATGGTACCATTGGCTGGCCCCTTATAGGTAGGATTACCTCTCGTTTTGGTAATCGCAGTTTAGGCTATCATACAGGGCTTGATATTGACGGTCAGACTGGTGACACAATTGTTGCCGCTGATTCAGGAAAAGTTGTTTATGCTGCCAGAAACGGTTCTTATGGCAATTTAGTAAAAATAGATCATGGTGATGGTCTGCAAACCTGGTATGCTCATTGCAGTAAACTCTATGTTTCCTCTGGAGAAAACGTGGGAAGAGGCCAAAGTATAGCTGCAGTCGGTTCTACGGGACGTAGTACCGGTTCACATCTGCATTTTGAGGTCAGAATTAATGGTAAGGCCTATAATCCTTTGAATTATCTTCCTTAATTAAAGAATAATAAAAGTCACGCTGATAAGCGTGACTTTTTTATTATAGGTATTAAGTTTTGTTTTTATTTACTCATCTTTTTCTGGTGCATCTACAGGGCACACCTCTGCACAAGCGCCACAGTCTATACATCTGTCAGCATCAATACTGTATTTTTCATCATTAGGTTGATAGATACAACTTACGGGACAAACTTCTGCACAAGCTCCGCAAGAAATACAATTATCATTAATTTTATAAGACATGTTAATCCCCCTTTGAGTATAGTTTATACGGGATTTATTCTATTATACCAAAATATTAATTTTCTAGGCCTGAAGACCTAATTTTTTAATCGAGTCGGTCACTTGTTGCATATCACCATGTTCTGTTAATGTAAAAGAAACCTGTCTTTCATTTATGTAAGCAATGACATTATCGATGCCATGTAAACCGTTAAGAGTCTCTTGAAGCTCGTGGGCTTTTTCGGGGTTGTCGATATGGGCTATAGGCAGTGTGATAGATATTTGATGATCATGATAAGCGCAAACATCGCACATGCTATAAACCTCCTTTAATTATCTAATTTGCTTTATATTATCATATTTTAAATAAATTTGCTATATTTTTATTATTTTTTACTTTAATATCTTATTGTTTAAGAAGGAAGCCATATGATAAAATAAAAATGTCATATAATTTTTGGGGAGAAAATAATGGAATTTACAACTTTGATGAGTGGTTCTGCCGGTAATTGTACATATATAAGTGGAGGAAATACTAAGATATTGGTTGATGTAGGTTGTTCTTGCCGCTATTTAGAAAAAGCATTATCTCAGATAGGGGTGAATTTATCTGATATAGATGCTATTTTTATTAGTCATGAGCATACTGATCATATACGTGGTGTGCCGGTCAGCTCCAGCCGTTATAATATTCCTGTTTTTGCATCTGATCTTACTTGGGGCAGTTTGCCTTTTTATGAAGATTTTCTGCCTTGGCAGAGGCATCATTTTGAATATGATATGCAAATCGGAGATTTATCAATAGATTTTTTTAAGACTTCGCATGACGCAATCCAGCCTGTGGGTATGATTTTTCGCCATCGGGAAAAAAAGGTCGGTTTAGCTACGGATACGGGTCAGGTTAGTCCCACTATGATCAAGTTTCTTACAGGTTGTGACGGTTTGATTCTAGAGGCCAATCATAGCTCTGATATGTTAGCCTTTGGGCCTTATCCATATTTTTTGAAAAAGCGCATAGCCGGTCCCAAAGGACATCTTTCTAATAAACAAAGTGCCCTGGCCTTGTCGAAGATAGTTACACAAAAGACTCGGTCTGTGCTTTTGGCTCATTTAAGTGAGATAAACAATAATGAAGTAACTGCTTTGACTGAAATCAAACAAATGCTGTCTCATTTGAAATTTGCTTGTCACTGCTCCATTACCGCAGCAAAAAATAGAACTGTATCACCTTTGATCAAGTTAGCTTAATAATACAATTATTAAGGGAGGTTATTATGAGTTACTTTCAAGAGAAAAGAAAGTCGGGAACATTTGTACTTTTTATTATTATTTTGATGGTAGTAGCAGCTATTTTAGGGGGTATACTATCTATTTATTTAGCTACTAATTTTGGGCTTTTGAGTGGTGCCGATGTCAATACTCAAGAAGGGACAAATAATGATCAGCAATATGCTTATCCCACTTCTTGGAATACAGAAGTTTCTCTGGTTAGTACCGTATCTAATAAAGTATCCCCCGCGGTAGTTTGTATCAGCAATATAGCTACTGCTAATGATTTTTATTTAGGAACTTTGGAAATGGAGCAAGGAACAGGCTCCGGTGTAGTTATTTCTAAGGATGGCTATATCGTTACTAATAATCATGTGGTCAGCGGGGCACATAAAATTACTGTCAGTTTAGCAGATGGTAGGGTATTAGATGCTAAATTAGTGGCCACAGATGTTCTTAGCGATCTGGCGGTGATTAAGGTAGAAGCTGATAATTTGTCGGTAGTGGATTTTGGTGATTCTGATAAAGTTATGGTCGGGGAATTAGCCATAGCTATCGGTAATCCCGGTGGGGAAAGCTTTGCTCGTTCTGTTACGGCGGGTGTTGTTAGTGGTTTGAATAGAATAATTATGACCAATGAAGGTCAGCAATCACGTCTTATTCAAACAGATGCGGCTATCAATCCCGGCAATTCAGGCGGTGCTTTGGTAAATAGCCAAGGTGAATTGATCGGTATAAATACTATAAAAATATCAAGTACTGAATATGAAGGAATGGGTTTTGCCATTCCCAGTAATACAGTTAAAGAGATAACCGATGATCTGATCAAGTATAAAAAAGTTATTCGTCCAGCGTTGGGTGTTACCATCATAGGAGATATTACTAAACAAATTGCCGCCTATAATGATTTGCCGATAGATTATGGAGTAGTTGTATCCCCTATCAGCAGAGGACCTGCCCAAACGGCCGGTATGGAGGCGTATGATATCATTATTGCTATTGATGATAAAAAAATCGAAGATGGATATCAATTGCAGGAGGCTATTTTTAGTAAAAAAATTGGTGACGAGGTAAAAGTAACTGTTTTAAGAAAAGGTAAAGAAGAAAATATTATTGTTAAATTAGGAGAACTGTAGATTAATGCAAATAAGTATTTTATGCATTGGTAAACTTAAAGAAAACTATTTGAAGGAGGGCGTAGCCGAATACCTTAAACGGCTAGGCCCTCTGGCTAAATTAAAGATATATGAGCTAAATGAAGAAAAATCCCCCGCTAACCCCTCTCTTAACCAAACAGAGCAAATAAAAGAGGCTGAGGGGAGAAGAATTTTAGATGCTTTACCCAAAGATTGTTATCATATGGCGCTTGATATGCGTGGTAAAAACCTATCTTCCCAGCAGTTAGCGCAACATTTTCATGAATTAGCCTTGAGAGGCCAAAGCCACCTGGCTTTTTCTATCGGAGGTTCATATGGTTTGGCCAAAAATGTGATCGACGAGGCTGATTTTGTTTTGTCTTTTGGCAATATGACTTACCCGCACCAGCTTATGAGGTTGATTTTATTAGAGCAGATTTACCGTGCATTTAAAATCAGCTTAGGCCATACCTACCATAAATAAAATTTTATTTTAAAAAGGAAATTTTATAGAAAAAATTCCATATTTAGGCAGGAAAATAGATAATAATGTTGAACTTATACCATATATAGTTAAAATATTATATCTTCGTGGGAAGGGGAATTAACTGATGCGACAATATTCTTCTTTTATTATTGCCGGTCTTGGTTCATGGGTCTTTTGGCTAGTGGATTCCACTATTCTTTCCTTTTCTCACGATTTAGAATTTGCTGCTGCCATAGGTTCCGGAGCGCCTGCTTCACGTCTGTTTTTGCGACTGATAATAGCGGCGCTTTTTATTTTTCTGGCCTGGCGCAATTATTGCCACAAAACAGGCCGCAAATTTTTATTTAATTTTAGTTTTACCTCGATACAAGATCCTCCCAGTCTTTGTGGATGTGCGGAAAGCCATTTGAAATCTGAGCGTATACTTTATCACGCTATGCGTTTGGCTAATTATTTTAAAATGAGTTATGAAGATAAAGATGCTTTGCGGTTGTTTTGCTATTGCTATAATATAGGTCAAATCGGTATCCCTTTATCAGTCCTGGAATCAAAAAAAGAACTTTCTCAAAAAGAACAGGAATTATGGGACAATCATATTAATATCGGTACGGAAATTGTCAAGTCTATTCCGCATTTGTCCAAAATTGCTCCGCTGGTTCGCTGTTATGGTGAATATTATAATGGAGGCGGTGTGTTGGGAATCAAAGGCGAGAATATCCCTTTGGCCTGCCGAATTTTTACGGTTGTCTGGATTTATGATTATTTGATCTACCCCCCGGGCAGAACTAATGCCATGGTATGCTATGAGGCCTTGGAAGAGTTGACCTATTATGCTAATACTGTTCTTGATCCTGAAGTTCTGGAGGCCTTTATTAAGCTGATGGGAGCAAAGAAATTATTTGCTGTCAATCGCAGGCATATTTTTTCTTGGCACTAGACTAAATAATAAGATATTTTAAAGAGAGCTTGCCTCTCTTTTTTTGGTCATGAGCGGGTTGATATATTTATTATCCCAATTTTTTTTTTGGCAAGGTGAGAAAAGAGTAGCGATTTCTTTTACATGATTATAAATTGAGGGCAAATAGTTAATAATAAAGCAAGCATGGTTTAGCTATGCTTGTTTATTATTGCTACTTAATATACACAAGTGTATAATTAAGTGAAAGAGCATAGGAGTTGATGAGATGCTTCAATATGGCCTCTTTGATATAATCGGCCCTATTATGGTGGGTCCCTCCAGCTCCCATACTGCCGGAGCTGCACGTCTTGGCTATTTAGTGGGTAAAATGGCGCCCGGGGCTATAGAGGAGGTTTTTTTTAGGTTGCACGGTTCCTTTGCCGAAACAAGAAGCGGTCATGGTACAGATAAAGCTCTTTTAGCCGGGGTGATGGGTATTAAGCCGGCCGATGAACGGATCAAGGATGCCTTTTCCCTTGCACAAAAAAGAGGATTGAAATATAGTTATCAAGAGGCTGATTTAGGTGATGTACATCCCAACAGTGTGGAAATTACAATGCGGGGCGCTTGGGGTGAAATGAAAGTTTTGGGTTGCTCGGTGGGTGGTGGATCTATCCGCATAATCAAGATAGATGATAATGAAGTTGATTTTTCCGGAGATTACCCTACTTTGATAACTATACATGATGATAGACCGGGGGTTTTGGCTGCTATAACAGATATAATTGCGAAAAAGGGCTATAATGTGGCTTCTATGAAGTTATTCCGTGAAGCGCGCTTTGATAAAGCCATGATAGTTCTAGAAACTGATGAAGTGCTGCCGCATGATTCTGTACAGGAGATAACGGCTTTGCCTTTTATTCACAAAGCTATTTTTTTGGAAGCAGTCAGCTTGTAAGGGAGGTTTTGTTTATGAAATTTTCTACAGGCAAAGACCTTTTGTTTTTGTCCTTAAAGCATAATTTACCCATACATCAAATTATGCTACAAAGAGAAGCTATGGAAAATAATCAAAGTGAAGAAGCTATCCTGCAAAGATTAAAGGAGTCTTTGTCTGTGATGCGCCATAGTGTCAATAATCCTTTACACCAGCCGGATAAAAAGTATTACGGTAAAATTATTGGTGGAGAGTCTGCTAAAATCTGGCGCAGATTGGACGAGAATCCCCTTTGTGGTTATAATATTGCTTTAGCAGTTGCTTATTCATTAGCTGCTTTAGAAGTTAATGCTTCTATGGGTAAAGTAGTTGCAGCCCCAACAGCCGGTTCTTGCGGGGTGCTGCCGGCCTTGCTTTTTTCTCTAGAAAAAACTCAAGGGTTAAAAGAAGAGGATTTGCTCAAAGGTTTGTTGACTGCAGGAGCCGTCGGTATAGTATATGCCAGCAAAGCTACTATTTCCGGAGCTGTGGGCGGTTGTCAGGCGGAGGTGGGCGTAGCCTCTTCCATAGCAGCAGCTGCTGCGGTGGAAATAATGGGAGGTAGCCCTGAGCAGGCTTTGGATGCCTCATCCATAGCTATGTCCAATGTATTGGGGTTGGTTTGTGATCCCATAGCAGGCCTTGTAGAAAGCCCTTGTAATACCCGCAATGCTATGGGTGTTGCCAATGCTTTGTTAGCCGCTGATATAATTTTGGCAGGTATAAAAGCTGTAGTACCTTTTGATGAAATGGTGGAGGCTATGTATCGAGTAGGTAATAATATACCGTCTTCTCTCAGGGAAACGGCTTTGGGCGGTATGGCTATAACCCCTTCCGCTATAGCTCATAAAAAGAGAATAGATGCCGACAAAAATAAGACATTAAATCTAAATTGAGGAGGTAATCTCTTGATCAGTCATTTTTTTGCTTATATTGCCAGGATGAAGCTGATTAAACGCTGGAGCCTTATGCGCAGTGTGATACCGGAAAATATTCAGGAACATAGCCTGCAAGTTGCTATCATAGCGCATGCTTTAGCTATCATCAATAATAAATATTTTGCCAATGATGTCGATGCTAAAGAAGTTGCTGTTCTGGCCCTTTATCATGATGTGGGAGAGGTTATTGTCGGAGACTTGCCGACACCGGTCAAATACTATAATCCGCAAATAAAATCCGCCTATGGTGAAATCGAGGAAATCGCTAAACAGAAGCTTTTGTCACTTTTGCCTCCGGATTTACAAGAAGAGTATAAAGCTATCTTTTCCCCGCCTGAGGGTAAGGCCCGCATTTTGATCAAGGTTGCTGATAAGATCAGTGCTTACATAAAATGTATCGAGGAGATCTCAGCCGGCAACGGGGAATTCCTAAAGGCTGAACAAGCCTTAAAAGAAGAATTAAAAAAATATGCACACATTCCCGAAGCCAATTATTTTATTGAGCACTTTTTACCATCCTTCAGATTAACCATTGACGAAATGGATTAAACGAAACCGACCCTTAAGGTCGGTTTTATAACAGATGTGATATTAGATAAAGTGCCGATAAATGAGCGGGATAGAAAATATAAAACAGCCAAGGAGCTTTTCTTCCTTCTTTTCTATTATAGTATTTAATAAAGAAAAGGGAAAAAAGAGATAATATTTGGATATAAGTAATATAGTTAATTGCCGCCAGAGGGGCAAAGAAATATTGGACAATAAGGGTAATGATGTTGATTATCGCCCAAGATAAAATTAATTTTGGCATATTGTTAAAAAACAGATAAGAAAAGAAAATCAGTAATACACCGTATGCACCGTAATCAGCGTTAATAACCTGAGCCATCAAGGCACAGGTTGCTACTAAAACAACTGCCGAACCATATTTTTTATTGCTATCCCATAGCCAAATAGCGGCTAATCCTAAAGAAAGGGTAAAAAATATGTTCAGAACAGTACCCTCAAAAAATAGCCAATAAGGTATTTGAATAATTAAACCGAATATAAACAAGCGCAGAAGATATTTGAGGCGGTTTTTGGTAAAATAATAACCGTTGGCAATCATGAAAGCAAATAGAGGAAAGGCCAGCCTGCCAATCATACGCAGTACAATTAGATCAGGAAAGATAAAGTATCCTAAATGATCGATAAACATAAAGATACATGCTAATACCTTTATATCAAAAGCCTTAAAACCCAGCATTTGCTGCTGCGGTATGCCAATTGCGTTATTCATAAGTCCCCCTTTTATTTACTATTATTGTGAAATAGATTTGCCATATATTCTTTTTGGGTAAGGCTATTTCCTTTTTTAAGGCTGATATTTTTAATAATTCCTTAATCAGCAGGGAAAAAGTATAAAAAAACGAATAATTATAGATATGTCTTAATAAAAAGGTGAAAAAATGAAAAAACCACAAGGCATAATTTTTGATATGGATAATACGGTGATTCGTTCCTTGATCGATTTTCCTTTGATGAAGTCAGAGGTTTGTCGAATTCTCAGTCAAGCAGGCATAGAACCTGATGTCACTGCTCCAGTAGCTAAAATTACTGCCTTAGCTAAAAAAGATGCTTTGATGACTGATGAAATATGGGATATTCTGTGGCAAAGAATTGCTGAAATAGAATATGAAGGTTTGACTAAAGCTGTTTTAGAGCCGGGCATTGTGCCTATTTTGGAAGGACTTATACCCCATGCCCATCTTTTTATGTTAACCAATAATGTTTATACCGATGCCGAGGCTACTATTAGAAGGCTTGAGGTCAGGGATTATTTTGATATTATGATCGGCAGGGGAATTACCCCCGCTCTCAAACCGTCTCCTGACGGTATTTTATATATTCTGAAAAAATTTTCACATCTTAAAGCAATTGATTGTATGGCAATAGGTGATGCTATCATTGACATTCAATCTGCCGAAGCGGCCGGCATAGAAAAATTTATAGCTTATAATGCCAGCCATGACGAGGATTGGAATAGACATAGTAAGAAACCTCTTTTTTATCTAAAAAAGTGGGATCAGGAATCTTTAGAGTTTCTTTTGCAAACCTTAAAAAGGGGAGCATTTGATGGCTAAATATAGAATTATCCGTCATCCGGAAGAACAACAACCACAAGAATTGGCATATTGGCAGATAACACCAGATGAAAACCAAATAAGTAATTTGGATTTAGAGGAGATTAACGAGCTCAACCAGCAACCTGATAATAATTTTGATGATATGCCTTATCAAAAGGGTAATGGCTGCTGGGGTGTTATGATTGCCATAATTATGATAACAGCTTTTTTGATGTTATCATTTTCTGGGATAATAAAACTCAGCAAATTGCCTGATCTGGGTTTTTTGCGTCAGTCGGCCCAATTATCCGAGGATCCTCTGGTAGCTTCTTTGAAACAATCTGTAGTAAATATTATATCGGCTAATACACAAGGTACCGGATTTAATATCTCCGAAGACGGGTTAATTATTACTAATAATCATATAGTACAAAATAAAAAAATATTGACAATAATTTTCCCCGATGGCAGGTCTTTTATTACTAAAAATTGGCAGAGCTTGCCTGAGGTGGATTTGGCTGTAATTGATATTGATGGTGAAAATATGCCCGCTCTTGATTTGGCTGATGATGAGATAAAAATTGATGATGAGGTTATTTTTATTGGCAATCCTCTGGGTTTTGATTGGACAGTGGCTCAAGGCAAGGTGTTACAAGAGCAGTTTTCTTTAAATAATTGGCCCACCAAGGTGATTCTCTTAGAGGGTCCGGTTTACCCCGGCAGCAGCGGCAGTCCTGTATTTAATTCACAAGGTGAAGTAGTGGCGGTGGTTTTTGCAACTTTGAAAGGTAGAGAAAATACCGGATTGGCTGTGCCAATTTCTGCATTGTTCAACAAATAAATTATTTATAATTAAGTATCTTGACTCGGAAAAAATATTTTGTCATAATATAAAGAATAACGGTCTTAGGGGGAAAAAGAATGTTGAAGAAACAAATACCGATTGATGAGGTTAAATTAAGAGAGATAGTTAAACAATACGGAACTCCGTTTCATATATATATTGAAAAAGATATCCGTGCTAATGCTAGAAAACTATTAGAAGCCTTTAGTTGGGCGCCATCTTTTAAAGAATATTTTGCTGTTAAAGCATTGCCCAATCCATATATATTAAAATTGCTCAAAGAAGAAGGTTTTGGTGCTGACTGCAGCTCTTATCCAGAACTGGTGCTTTCCCAAAAAGTAGGACTTTCTGGTCATGATATTTGTTTTACTTCAAACAATACCCCGGCTCAAGAATTTGTTAAAGCGAGAGAATTAGGTGCTGTTATCAATCTTGATGATATTACTCATATAGAATTTTTAGAAGAAGTTGCCGGCTTGCCCGAGATATTATCTTTCCGTTATAATCCAGGGCCTTTGCGTAAAAGCGGTAATGCCATCATTGGTTATCCTGAAGAGGCTAAATATGGCATGACTAAAGAACATATCATACAAGCTATTAAAATCTTGCTAGCAAAAGGCGTAACCCGTTTTGGTTTGCATACCATGGTCGTATCCAATGAGCTAAATGTCAACCATTTATGGGAAACGGCGGAAATGATGTTTGACCTGGCGGTGCAAATCAAAAAAAAGACAGGGGTAATACCCGAGTTTATCAATTTGGGCGGCGGTATCGGTATCCCATATAAACCGGAGCAGAAGCCGGTCGATTTGAGGGAGTTTGGTGATGGTGTGCGCAGACTCTATGAAAAGATTATGAAGCCTGCCGGTATGGATAAAGTAAAGATATGTTTGGAAAGCGGGCGCATGATTACAGGTCCCTACGGATATTTAGTTACCAGGGCCATCCATCATAAAGATATTTATAAAAAATATATTGGCGTAGATGCCTGCATGGCTGATTTGATGCGTCCGGCCTTATATGGTGCTTATCATCATATAACAGTTTTGGGCAAAGAAGATGCCCCTTTGGATCATGTTTATGATGTTACCGGTTCTCTTTGTGAAAATAATGATAAATTTGCTGTTGATAGAGCCCTGCCGGAAATATCAGAAGGTGATATCCTGATCCTGCATGATAGTGGTGCACACGGTTATGCCATGGGTTTTAATTATAATGGTAAACTTCGTTCCAAAGAGTTGCTCTATAAGGAAAACGGTGAAGTTCAGCAAATTCGTCGTGCCGAAACCATTGACGATTTATTCGCAACACTAGATATGGACAATCTCTAATGCCGATCCAGTAAATAATAAATGCACCCTTTTATACTATATAAAAGTACAGGGTGCATTTATTTATTCAAAACATATTTTCTGTTGTGATAATAATATAAAGCGTTTTTTACAATAGGGGGCTGAGCATCTGTTATATAATAATAATTAATAATATAAGGAGATGAATATTATGACGGCGAAAACAGAAAGGGATTTTGTTACTGTAGAAGAATTGTCTCAAGGTTTTAGTGAATATAGCTTGCCTAAGACAAAAGATCTTGTAGGTAAAAAGATCGAATTATACTATGAAAACGGGCCTAAGGTAGAATATGAATTCCTAGATGCTGAAACATTAAAATATGTGTGTGGTGAAGGTGATGCCGTAGAAAAAACAGCCGCCATATATCATGCTGTTTCACCAAGAGAAAATATTTATTTTATTGATTTTATTTATTCTTACGGCGAGACTAAGTCTATTACTACAATTTTGGACTTTAATGATAATATTGCTACTACCGCTATTGGTATTTTACCAACTAAGGAGGAAGTCCTTATTTCTCAATTCGAAAGAGGTGATAAAAACCTACCTCTTACTTCGGTTAAAGTTGATCTGCTCCACGCTTCTATCGATAAGCCTTTTGCCGACGATAATAAAAAACATCAACATACAGCGGATCTGGTGGGTAAAAGACTGCAATTTGTATATAGTGGCAATGATGTTTATGAGCATGTTTACCTTAATGAAAAATTCTATACTTGGCATTGTTTAAAAGGAGTAGAAAAGGGTCTTTGTGATACAGACAGATGCTATTATTTAAAGTTAAACAATGATCTTTATTGGTTTATCTGGATGGAGAGGATTGTGCCCACCATAGGTTCTGTGATAGAGGATTTTGCGGCTATGCGTTCATATGGTAAGTTATACGGCTATGAATCTTATGAAATGAGCAAAGTAAAAAATTTCCCGGTGGGCTCTTATGCTAAATTATTAAATATCACAAAATATGATTTTCCCAAATAAAAGTTTCGTTTAATAAACAATTCAGTGTACCCGGGAGGGGGGAGAGACCGTGATACAACAAGCTCAACCATTTTTTAATAAATGTACTAGCCGTTATGAAGAATATTTCGGCCCCAAACAAAATGACTATTATTTATTCCAATTTAATATTTCCGATGATACTTGTGCTGAAATTTTTGCCATTCCTGACGGCTATATTGATATATTTATTGACTTAACTGCCAAAAGCACTTTCGATGCAAAAATATATGGCTTTATCAAGAACAAACATATTACGGATCTTATCCCTGGACATGAATATTTCGGTATTAGACTGCACCCTTCTTATGCGATTGCTTTTTTTGATTCGCCTTTGAAAGATACTTGTGAGCAAGTGGTTGATCTGCAATGTCTTGCCAAAGATAGATTAGAGATATTTAAGCGTATGACAGAGAAAAGGACATTTATGGAAAGGGCTGCCTATATAAATAAAGCTTTTGGTCCTATTTTATATAACGAGAAAAAGTATTCCTTATTAGTGGATTGGATCCTAAGTCAGCTACGGTATAGTAAAGGAAATATCAAAATCAAATCACTGGTTTATCAATCAGGTTATTCTGATGTTTATATCAGAAGAATATTTAAGGAACATATTGGTCTTAGCTGCAAAATGTACAGTGATATTGTTCGCTTCCAGAGTGCTATCCAAAAGCTTAATCAAGAAGGTGAAAGCGATTTTTTTGCCATCATTGAAGGCCTGGGCTATTATGATCAATCACATTTTATTCATGAGTTGAAACGTTTTAGCGGTTATACACCTAGATCATTGCAGGAGAAATTAAGAAATAGTGGTTGATGGTTTAATAAAAATTTGATGGGAATGTTTATTCTAAATAATGATTAGTTGTAGGGGGTATATTTATGAAAAAATTGCAAGATCGAGTAGCCATTGTTACCGGAGCGGCTATGGGCATGGGTTTTGGCTGCAGTAAAGTATTAGCATCTCACGGAGCAAAAGTAGTTATGGTAGATATCAACCCACAGGTTTTTAACTCGGCGGAAAATTTAGCAAAAGAGGGTTATACAACACTGGCCTATCAACTGGATGTTCGTGATAGTGCAGCCATAAAAAAAGCCTATGATGAAGTAGCTGAAAAGTTTGGTAAAATAGATATATTAGTAAATGTTGCAGGTATAGGAGTCTTGGAATATTTTGAAAAAGTCGAAGATGAGTTCTTCGATAAAACTTTTAATATTAACTTTAAAGGTGTGTGGAATTCCTGCCGAGCCGCCATACCTTACATGAGAAAAGCAAGATATGGCAAGATCGTCAATTTTGCATCAGTTACAGGAATAATGGTAGCCGATCCCGGTATGACGACATATGGAGCCACCAAAGGTGCTGTTATTGCTTTTACCAGAGCTTTGGCTTCCGAATATGCTCAATTCAACATTACTGTTAATGCTATTTTACCCGGTATTGTAGATACACCTATGCTTGATGGCTCCTGTAAGGAAGCTTGCCCAGAAGATCCCAAAAGCATAAAAGATGCTATGGTGAACAATGTTCCTCTGGGAAGGTTGGGTACTATAGAAGATGCTGGAAATGTTGCTGCATTTTTAGCTTCTGATGAATCCAGTTACATAACGGGAACATATATAGTATTAGACGGAGGAAGTACTATTCCGGAAACTCCTGGCACAGGCTGGGCACCTGGCGAATAGTTATATATTAATCGTAACAAAGTGATTGTTGACAATTACTGATGGCTGCAAGATGACAATTAAAATAGCCTCCCCTTATAGATAAA
>JBMNOA010000140.1:0-2503 GCA_050942825.1 Bacillota bacterium | reverse complement strand
CAACTGTGGCGCTATCCCCGAGGGCACGATAGACTCGGAACTGTTCGGACACGAGAAGGGCGCGTTCACCGGGGCTACCGACAGCCGTAAGGGTTATTTCGAAGTTACCGACGGTGGCACCATCTTCTTGGATGAGGTGGCCGAACTGCCCCTTGCGACACAGGTACGTCTGCTGAGAGTGCTGGAGATGGGCGAGTTCATCCGTGTCGGATCTTCTAAGGTCCAGAAAACCGATGTTAGGGTCATAGCTGCCAGTAATGTCAACATCCCCAGGGCGGTGGAGAGCGGCAAGTTTCGGGAGGATCTTTTTTACAGGCTCAACACTGTGCCTATCAGGGTACCGCCGCTTCGTGAAAGGGGAACAGACATAATACTTCTGTTCAGGAAGTTCGCCGCCGATTTTGCCGAGAAGTACAATATGCCGGTGATCAGGCCCGATGCGCAGGCAAAAAACCTGCTTATGAAATACAATTGGCCGGGCAACGTGCGTCAGTTGAAAAATATCACCGAACAGATCTCCATAATAGAGAAGGAGAGGGAGATAACCTATGACATACTCAAATCTTATCTCCCGAAAGAGAGTGATAGCAGTCTGCCGGCGATTTTCGGAGCTGTTGATGAAAAAACTTTTTCTTCCGAGCGGGAGATACTTTATAAGATATTGTTTGACATGAAAAACGACATGAACGACCTCAAAAGGCTGGTTTATAGTATGATACGTGAGGGAACAGTTCCTGTTGGGGGATTCAGCGACAAGGATAACAGGTTGATAACAGGCCTTTTGAAAACCGACAGTGGGGAGATTGGGCATGTTGGGCCGGCAGACAATATGGTTTACGAATTCTCGCCGGCACAGGGCCGGACCGACCATATCCAGGATACCGAGGAACTTGTTGAAGAGTCGCTCTCCCTGGCCGACAAAGAGGCGGAGATGATACAGAAAGCTTTGGAGAAAAATAACGGAAAAAGAAAAGCCGCCGCCCAGGACTTGGGTATTTCCGAACGCACACTATATAGAAAAATCAAGGAATACAATATAAATGTCTAAACCAGAGATATTCAATATGGTGGTTGTCGCTTCAATAGCGGCCCTCTTTGCCGCCTGCACCGTTTCGTATTCTTTCAGCGGCGCCAAAGTATCGGCCGGGGCATCGACTTTCAGCGTGGAATATTTTGAGAACAGGGCTAACATAGTGCAGCCAACCCTTAGCCAGGAGCTGACGGACGGGCTGATAGACCAGGTAAAGCGACAGACACCTCTCGAATACTCCACGGATCCGGGGGATGTAACCTTCTCGGGCGAGATCACCGAATACTCGAACCGACCGCTTACAGCTTCTGCGGCGAGCCAGGCGGCTACCAACAGGTTCACCATCACCATAACGGTGGTTCATGAGAACATGATAGAGCCCGACAAGAGTTTTGAGCAGAGCTTCTCGAGGTTTGAGGACTATAGCAGCAACCTCGACTTCAGTTCGGTGGAGGCGGAACTGTCGGAGTCCATTGTCAAACTACTTATAGAAGATATTTTTAACAGGGCATTTGTCACCTGGTAGAGGTCAGATTATAAAAAGAATGAACCGCGGAGAGTTTATAGAGTTGCTTGAGAATCCGGAGGGGGGCAACCCGACAACCATTAGGGATCTGGATGAACTGATAGGCATCTTTCCCTATTTTCACGGGGCGCATATGCTGCTGCTCAAGGTTCTGAAGGAGAACGCCGACATCCGTTTCGAGAAAAGGCTCAAGCAGGGCGCGATTTTTGTGGCCGACCGCGAGCTGCTTTACTACTACCTGATGGAAAAGCCGAAGCAAATTGACGTTGCTCCGGCCCCGACTTCGGCTCCAACCATAGCTCCGGCTAAAACTCTAACCGCCCCGGTTCCACCCCTGACCGCGGGGGAGGAGGTCGTTCCCGAAACGGCGGTCTCCCCGGAGAAAGCAGCCGCGGCCCCAACAGGAACAGTGGAGGAAAAGGTGTATGATGAAGGAGCGGTAACCATTGCGGTTGGAGCGGGCGGTATGGACATAGACGAGCCACTGCTGCTGTCGGGCGATATTGAAAGCGTAGATATTGACGATATAAGGGTAGAGAGCGGAGATGGTCTGCTGATTCTGGACGAATCCCCGGAAATGGAGGAATTGGAAACCGCGCCCGAATCCGCGGAAACATTTGAAATCATCGAACATGATGAACCGGCCGTACCGGGAGCGGAGAATTCTTCCCCTCTCAGTGATGACGAACTGATAGAGAGATTCATTGCCAACAACCCCCGGATATCGCCAATTGGAGAGGCTCATGAGGAACGGGAACCGACCGATATCTCCCAACCTTTTACCGAAAATACCGAGGGGCTGGTCTCCGAAACATTGGCAAAAATATATATAAAGCAGAAGTATTATTACCGGGCCCTGGATATTTATAAAAAATTAAGTTTGAAATATCCGGAAAAAAATAGTTATTTTGCGGGTCAAATTCAAACAATAAAAGATCTGATAAATC
>JBMNOA010000139.1:0-2513 GCA_050942825.1 Bacillota bacterium | reverse complement strand
CTTTATTGATACCGGTCGCACAGATTGCATTGATCGAACTACCCGCATATCCATTCTGACCAAATTCTCGAATACCTGCTTTGAGGATTTTTTCTTTGGTTCTTTGGGTTTTTATTTCCTTTCGCATTCTATCACCAAAGCTATTGTAATTATTATTAACCTTTCGGTCAATTTTAATATGCAATTGATCTTTTTGTTCGGTATATAAAAAAAGGAGTCCTTTCTATGAATGAAGAAAAAATATTCCCTTTACTAGACCATATTCGAAATGCCTTTTTAAGTGAGATTCAAAGCAATGAAAAGTATGATCTAGATCAAGGCAGAAAATATGAAAAAGCCCTACGCAAGACCATTTCTCGCACTGAACAAAGCCAATGATTTTGTGGGATATTCTGCTTTATGTGCAAGGACATTGGCTCATGCACACGCAAAAACCGGAAATCGATTTGCGATTGCCGGTTATTTAGGAAAAAATGATTGTTTTATTCAATCGATGGCGCAATTTGCGGATGCCTATGCCAACCAAAATGAAAATGATTATCAAACTTTTCTACAAACTTTAGAAAAAAACTGTAACGATTTCGCTACAGCTTCTTCGCTTTATGCATCCAAGATATTGTTGGCTTTTAATACATCGGATACTTCTTTGACACCAATAATTTGTAATTGATCTTTTACTTCTTGTGGTACATCTTTCAAATCACGAATATTTTCTTCAGGAATATAAATCGTCTTTAAGCCCGCTCGTGCCGCTGCCATTAACTTCTCAGGCAAACCACCGATAGCTGTCACAACACCCCGTAAAGACACTTCACCGGTCATACCAACCGTTGGATCTACTTTCTTACCCGTGACTAAGGAAGCTAAGGCAGTCGTCAGGGTGATACCAGCCGAAGGTCCATCTTTTGGCACAGCACCTTCTGGGACATGAATATGTAGATCATTTTCCTCAAATAATTTTTCTTTTTCTGGGAACATGGATTTCACAATGCTAATCGCAATTTGTGCGGATTCCTTCATGACATCGCCCAACTGGCCCGTAATAATGGTCTTGCCTTGGCCTTTGGTGAATAATGTCTCAATAAATAAGATTTCTCCACCTGCACTTGTCCACGCTAGACCCGTTACGATGCCTGGCTTGGTTTCCGTTAATTTCCGACCATGACGAATCGGTTGCATATCCAATAATTCAGATAGATCTTCTGGTAAGACCGTAACTTTTTTATCATCGTCTTGTTCTACATGAACAGCCACGGAACGACAAAGTGTATCTAACCGATTCTTTAAACCACGAACGCCACTTTCCATCGTATAACCAGAAATTATTTCTTCGATGGTTGGATCTGGCACTTCCAACATATCCTTTGTGATGCCCATAGATTCCATCGCTTTTGGCAATAAGTGTTGTTTCGCAATTTGTAACTTATCTGATGCGGTATAACCAGAAAAACGAATCACTTCCATACGATCCAATAATGGCTCAGGAATCGTATCCATCGTATTGGCCGTACATACAAATAAGACATCCGATAAATCATAAGGTACATTCATATAATGATCGGTAAAGGTAGAATTTTGTTCAGGATCCAATACTTCCAATAAAGCACTGGCTGGATCACCATTATAGGAAGAAGATAATTTATCCACTTCATCTAAGACCATGACGGGATTGGATACGCCACTTTTTTTGATACCATCCATGATTCGTCCAGGCATCGCACCAATATAGGTTCGACGATGACCACGAATATCCGCTTCATCACGGACACCTCCTAAACTGACACGCACATATTTTCGATGCAAGGCATCCGCAATACTTTTTCCAATACTTGTTTTTCCTGTTCCTGGTGCCCCGACAAACAAAAGAATGGAACCCGATTGTTGCTTCTTTAAATTCATGACCGCAATCTGTTGAATGATTCTTCGCTTGATTTTCTCCAAACCAAAGTGTTCGCGATCCAAAACGGCTTCTGCTTCTTTCAAATCAATCTTTTCGGGTGCTTCCTTACGCCAAGCTAGCGAAGTCATAAAATCCAAATAGTCATAAAGCATACCATATTCAGGACTGTTGTTACCTTCTTGTTTTAAACGATTCAAAGCTTTTTCCGCTTCTTTTCGTGCATCTTCATTCATGCCCGATTCTTCTATCCGCATTTCCATACGACGAATATCCGTTACATTTTCCGGATGCATATCATCCAATTCTTTTTGCAGATAATCCAATTGTTTTTTAATGGCTTGTTCTTTATACAATTTTCGATAATCTTCCTGTTGAGCTCGAGCTGCATCATTCTGAACTTGTGCCGTTTCACTAAATTCATACATGATCTTTTCAATGGCTTCGGCTCTTTTTGCACGACTATCTATTTCCAATAAATGATATCGTTCTTCATTGGTAATCGTTAACCATGGTGAAGCAGTAACAATCATTTGTTCTAAAGAATCAAAACCTTGAATAAAATTTTTTGCATCTCTGCCCCAAGGCGTGTTCTCACTAAATTCTAATATAGCTT
>JBMNOA010000006.1:0-56943 GCA_050942825.1 Bacillota bacterium | reverse complement strand
CATTATTACCTCCAAACTCTTACATATTTATGCAAACTGGCCAGAAATAGATTTAAAGCTTCAGATAAAACAAAAAAGGTGGAAACTCATATTAAATGAGCTTTCCACCCCAAAAGCCAAATCTTGAAAGCAAATTCTTATTTGCCCAACCGAAAAAAGTATTTTTTATAATCATATCATTATATGCAATTAGAGTCAATATAGCACTGCACATAATATATAAAAAACGTATATTTTTTTAGAGATCTTTAGGCATTTTAATGATTGATTATTAGTAAAGACAAAACCAGCTTATCATTCTTTGATAGCTGGTTTTTGTTATCCATAGTTTCTTAGCATATTTGATAATTATCCCTTTGCCTTAAGATTAGAAAATAGTATATTACGAGAACTGATTCAACTATACATTCCATTCAGTGCCATATAGTTGTATAATTGTTCGCCATGCACTTGTTCTTCTTTTTGTATATGGTTTAAGGCATTTCTAATATTAGTATCTTTAAACTCAAAAATACTGGTATTATAAATGGATGATACATGCTTTTCTGTTGATAATAGATCACTACATAGATACTTGTCTTTCTGCTTGCTTTGGTCAGAAGAATTCAC
The DNA here is from genome assembly GCA_050942825.1 of Bacillota bacterium. Taxonomy (GTDB): domain Bacteria; phylum Bacillota; class Dehalobacteriia; order UBA4068; family UBA4068; genus CAYRML01. Next base: position 56,334 of record JBMNOA010000006.1, on the reverse strand, counting down.
ATTATAAGTGGGAGTGAAAGTTAGCTGTGCTTGCTTATTTTGTCCGACTTGCATTGCCGGGACAGTACCATTCATAATTTGGTCAATGGTATTCAAATGCTGTTGCTCAGCTTGAGCAATTTGTGTTAATAAATCCTTAAGTTGTACATCATGTGCCTCAGACGAATAATGTTGATACTTTTCTACACAAACCTGCTCCTGATCCTTGAGGTCTTTTAGGAGCAATGTTTCTTTTTGTGTTAGCTTCATAATTTATCACCTCAGCAGTATTTTAAGTAATTATGTAAAATTTATACATAATATATTCATAATTAGTCCTCAAATCATTCTTATAAAAAGACAGAAAAAAGGCCAGCTCATATTATAATTGATAGCCGGCTTTTAAATATTGTACTGATAATAGTTTTTATCCAATTATTTATTGATCAGCCTTTTCATGGCACCAATTGCGCAACGAATAGCTCTGTCTGTATCAAGATTCACCGATATTTGTTCTTTTTCTTTTGTAAGATCACGATTCCAAATCGCTAACAGAACAGCCCCTGCTCGGACACCTCTTGTCAAAGCAACAGAAAAGATTGCAGCACATTCCATTTCGCTGGCTAAGCAACCAAGTCGAATATAGGATTGCCAACGCTTTTGTAAAGTATCAGAGATTGGCATAGTCTCAGGACTTATTTGACTATAAAAACTATCTTTGCTTTGTATAACCCCGACATGAAAATTATTTCCCAAGCTTTTATCCAACATTGCTGCTGCTTCATCTGCTAACTCTTTTACAATATTAAAATCTGCTACTACAGGATAATTTTCATAAATATATTCCTTGCTTGTTCCTTCATCACGAGTGGCTGCCATGGGAATAACCAAATCACCGGGCAGAACGTCCTTTCTCATACCACCACTTGTACCGATTCTAATAAAAGTATTTGCTCCACAATTAATAAGCTCTTCCATACATATTGCTGCAGAAGGCCCCCCAATACCGGTTGAGGCAACCGTTATCTTTTGCCCACATAAAAATCCGTTATAAATAGTATATTCCCGGTTCTGAACCAAAAAGGCAGTATTTTCTAAATAAGCTGCTATTTTGGGTACTCTACCCGGATCACCACACAAAAACACATATTCACCTATATCACCGTTTTTAGTACGTAAATGAAATTGTCTATCACTATCCGGAATACCTGCCATTTTAGTTCACTTTCCATTACTATCAATCACAATACAAGTGATCTAGTCCTTTTTATAATTCTTAAACTTCTTAAAAGCTTGAGGTAATAATTCTTTCATAGTATATTGCTGAATATCACCATTTTTACCGCAACATATTACTTTAAAATCATCACCGGTAAACTCAGCAAAAACTTGTCTGCAGATACCGCATGGCAATATAGGAGCGTCTAAATCACTGGCTATAGCGATAGCAGAAAATTTCTTTTTTCCTTCTGAGATGGCTTTGTATATGGCCGTTCTCTCAGCACAATTAGAGGCACCAAAAGAGGCATTTTCGACATTGACACCACAATATAATTCTCCATCATCAGTTAACAAAGCAGCTCCAACTCTTAAATTGGAATAGGGAGCATAGGAGTACTGTTTTGCATCAATAGCTTTCTGGATCAGATCTTTATTTCCATATAATCACCCTAATTATTCTTAAATTCTGATATAATCTTTATTCAATGAAACTGAGAGCTTCCTATTCCTTTCACATTTCTTACCCGTGATGCGAATATTTTATTAGGATATTCTTTTAGGATATTTATATACTATGTTATTATGAACTTTCTGTCAAATAATTTAATGGGCTTGAATAAATCAAGAGCTTTAAGTACAAATAGAAAAAAGGACCAGCCTATCATAATTGATAGCTGGTCCTTTAGCTGGTGCGGTAGAAGGGACTTGAACCCCCACCCTGGCAATCAGGACTAGAACCTGAATCTAGCGCGTCTGCCAATTCCGCCACTACCGCAAAGACAACTGCAAGGAATAATATAACACATGCAAATTTAAAAATCAAGCGGCTAGCGATTTTTTTATTGTTGCGTGCGTTCTTTTTGAAGATTTTCTTCTTTTGGTGTGGTATCTTTTATTTTAGTATCTTTTGAATCTAGAGCCTTTTCTTTTTTGGCCAACATTTCTTGAAGGTATTCTTTAACCATTTCTTCTCTGGCGGAGCTGTCCAAATATTTATAGATCTCCTCGGGAGTACTGACTAGCTTGAATTTTTTGATGATATCATCAAAAACTCCTCGATATTTTTCATAATCATCACCGCCACAAGTGAAGATCAGATAATAATGGACGGTATCCAAAGGCGCTGTTATCCAGGTGTCGATATAGACTTTTCGCCCTTGTTCATCCTTGCCTAATATTAGCTGACGATACTGAGAAGCGGGATTATCAACGGGTATCTCTTCGATAACCTGGGACTCTTTGATATTTGAAGATAGAAAAGCAAAGATATTTTCACCTAATTCTTGGGGAGTATAATAATCCATACCTCCTATTTCGGCCAGTATATTAAAAGAAAGCGCTCCCTGATCTGCGGTAAAAATAGTACCGGCCTCGCTCTTTTTGACCAGCTTCCAATTAAAAGGCACCTGCACTTGATAACCGGATGGATGTTCATATGTTTGTGGCGACATATAAGACAAACGAGGTTTTTCCTCGTTCTCACAACCAAAAGTCAGTGCTAAAATCCCGCATAAGATGATGGCTAATACTACTGCCGACCAAAATTTTCCCAGCTTATTTTGCATTACTATCTCCCTTTTTTTCTGATATCTCATTTTTATCCACATATTCCATAACCAGAGCTAAAGCTTCATCCACTGTTTGGCGTCGAACATCGGCCCTTGTGCCCGAAAAAACATGTCGGCGCACCCACAAGGTTTCTGCAGCTGCCAAAGCTATATATACCAAACCCACTGGCTTTTCCTCACTACCCCCCTCAGGACCGGCGATGCCTGTTACGGCTATAGCTATATCGGCTTGAGAAAGTGACAAAAGACCTTGGGCCATAGCTGCTGCCGTTTGCTCGCTTACTGCGCCGAATCGACTCAATGTAGAAGCAGGGACCGTTAATATCTGCTCTTTGGCTTTATTGCTGTAACTTACTATGCCATAACCAAAACATTTAGAACTGCCAGCGATCGAAGTAATCTCGGCAGCGATTCCTCCACCCGTACAGGATTCAGCCGTAGCAAGGAATAAATTGGCTGCTATCAATTTTTCCACCAGTTTTTGGGTATCAGCTTTCATGATTTGGCACCTCTATTAAAATCCCTTCAGGGGATAATTTCATTTATTGGCAAAAAGAAATTTTCTACCATTGATGATATATTCTACCCCGGAATAAACAGTAAAAAACAAGGCGATATATACAAATATCTGAGCTATGACATATGTGACGGTAAAATCAACCCAAAGGCTATTTTGCCACAAAATCAACACAATAGCAATAATCTGGCTGACCGTTTTGAATTTACCCATTTTGGAAGCTGCTATGATCACGCCATTATCGGCAGCAACAGCCCGCAGCCCTGTAATTATAAATTCCCTGCTAAGAATGACTATAGCTATCCAAGCAGCAATGAGCTGAAAATCCACCAAGGCAATCAATGCTGCTGCCACCAGCAATTTATCAGCCAAAGGATCCATAAATTTGCCTAAAGTGGTGATCTGATGGCGGCTCCTGGCAATATAACCGTCTAAGCCGTCTGTGGCCGCAGCTATGATAAAGACCAGTGAAGCTACAAAAAAAGCGGCTCCTGCAGGTAATAGATAAAGTAAAATCAGGAATACCGGTATGAGGCAAATCCTGATAAAAGTAATACGGTTGGCCAAATTCATATCATCTCTCCTATAAGATCATAAGTATCACAACCGGTTATCTTGATCTGCACAAATTCTCCCTCTTGCAAATCATGAGCGGGGAAAAAGATTAGGCCATCCACCTCTGGCGCATGATACTGGGAACGTCCTTGATACCAGCCGGGTTTCTCTGCCACTTCTTTTTCCACCAACACCTGCAAAACTTGCCCTATATGGCGAGCTAATCGCTGGGAAGTTAAACGGGCCAACAGGGTCATGGCTTTTTCTTCTCTTCTGGCTTTGGCATCTTTGTGAACCTGAGCAGGCAAATCAGCCGCTATAGTATCGGGTTCGCGGCAATATTTAAAAACTCCTACCCAATCAAACTCTATTTCCTGCAAAAAACGCAAAAGATTGGCAAAGTGACGTTTTTTCTCCCCCGGGAATCCCACCATTATAGTGGTTCTTAAAGCAATATCTGGCATATAGCTGCGAATAAGTTTTATTTTATCTTTTATTTGCTCGCTGCTGCCACGCCTATTCATTGCCGCCAAAATCTCATCATCACCATGCTGTAAAGGTATATCCAAATAATGACAGATATTTTTGTGCCTGGACATCACACATAAAAGTTCTTCGTCTATAGAAGAAGGATAAACATACAACAAACGAATCCAGACAAATGGGATCTCAACCAACTGCTCCAGTAAACAAGCCAATCGGGATTCTTGATAAAGATCATATCCATAATTAGTCACATCCTGCGCAATAACAATCAGCTCTTTGACACCTTGCTCATAAAGAATGGAGGCTTCTTTTAGGATATCCTCCATAGTACGACTTTTATACGCACCGCGCAATTGCGGAATCACACAATAGGAGCAATGATTATTGCAACCCTCAGCAATCTTGAGATAAGCCAGATAACCCGGTGTGCACAAAGAACGCAAAAGATAGAAATCTTTTGGTAAGGCAGGCTGTTTTTCAGTTAAAGAGAGCTTTTCTTTTATCAGTTCTGCTATTTGCTCATATTCCTGAGTGCCGAGAAAAGCATCGACTTCCGGCAGGGACTCCATCAACTGCTGCCGGTATTTCTCAACCATACAACCAACTGCCACCAGAAGGCGGCAACGGCCACTCTGCTTATATTGGGCCAACTCCAGAATATTATCAATAGCCTCCTCTTTGGCAGCCTGAATAAAGCCACAAGTATTGACGATAATTATATCGGCCTCTTGAGGAAGATCGATAAGCTGAAATTTGTTGGCCAACAAGAGACCACTCATCATCTCGGAATCAACCAAATTTTTGGCACAACCTAAAGAACGCAAATATATTCGTAAGGTATCCGGCATTATTTACTCCAATAACATTATAATTGATCGATATTATATTCCTTATCTACTGCTTGATTGTCTTCACCTAAGGAAGGTTGTTTTTCTCCATTGACTTCCACATCTACAGCACCTGCATCGCTATAATGGATCTTGATGTATTGATCAGCCGTAAAAGAGATTTGCATGCCCTTATCTAAAGACAGATCCATGATATTATCTTCTTCATCGGTTTCTACCGACAGATCACAAGTACCATTGGTGGCCATCACTTTGACCGTTAAAGGGCTTTCAGGCGGATTTACAACATTGTCGCTATCGGCAGTTGTACCGTTATTGCTAACAGTATCAGACGAGGTATCTGTAACAGGATTTTGGGATTGATTGAGGATACCACTATTATTGTCACCCCAAACAAAAAAGAACAGTAGAGCTACCACAACTGCTGCCGCAATAATGATAAACAAAAGCAGCCTCTTGATATTTAATTTTTTACCTGGCGCTCTATTAATAGCAAATGATTCACAGCCCTCATTCCTATTGTTGTATATGACAGGGGCATCTTCTTCATCGGGGTTATTTTCTTTATAGAAATCTATCAGCTCATCACTATCGACCTGCAAAAACTTGGCATAAGTACGAATAAACCCTATGGTATAAGCTCTCCCCGGCAATATAGAAAAATCGCCATCCTCGATAGCTTGTATATAACGCATGGGGATTTTGGTAGCGTCTTCAACCATGGCCTGGGAAATACTGCGTTTTTCACGGACCTCCCTTAAATAGCTTCCTATTTCTTTCATAATTATTCACCTCTGATACTCATATTATAAAGCGCTTGCCACTATTTGCTGTCGGTTAAAATAATAAAAATAAGAAGAATAATTTTTGACAGTATTCTATAAGTCTAGGCAAATACCCTTTTTTAACTACATGTATCCATAGTAGAGTCGTATAATTAGCAAATCTAACTGTGCCTGCTTACTCGGAATTTTGCATTAAACTCATCCATTGTCATCAATACATTACGCGGTTTGGAGCCATCCGGTCCACTTACTACACCTCTTGACTCCAATATATCTATCAAACGTCCTGCTCGGGGATTGCCTATGCGCAGACGCCTTTGTAAAAAGGAGGTTGAAGCCTGTCCTGTAGAAATGACCAATTCGCCGGCTTCAAAAAAGAGGGCATCTTCATCAGCAGGATTATCGACTGTTTTTTCTATCTCGGCAGCAGATACGGTGACCTCCTCATAAAATTGAGGGCTGGCCTGGCTGTGACAATATTCTACCAGCTTATAGATGTCTTTTTCTTCTATATATGTACCTTGTATACGCTGTGGCTTGGGCATACCGACCGGATGAAAAAGCATATCCCCCCTACCCAGCAATTTTTCTGCTCCGGCCATATCCAAAATGGTGCGGGAATCTGTATTGGAGCTGACGGCAAAAGCAATGCGGGAAGGAATATTAGCTTTGATCAAGCCAGTAATAACATCAACTGAGGGTCTTTGGGTAGCTACCACCAAATGTATCCCAGCTGCTCTGGCCATCTGTGCCAAACGGCAAATAGACTCCTCGACATCAGCAGGAGCCACAAACATTAAATCAGCTAATTCGTCGATAATTACTACGATTTGATGCAGGGGACTGTCAGAGAATTTTTTATTGAAGCCGGTAAAATCCTTGACCCCATTGGCGGAAAACAGCGTATAGCGCGTTTCCATTTCGTTGACCACCCATTTAAGCGAAGAGGCGGCTTTTTTATTATCGGTGATAACGGGAGATACCAAATGAGGTAAACCTTTATAACCGGTCAATTCTACTTTCTTGGGATCGATAAGCATTAGTTTGACCTCATTGGGCTTAGCTTTATAAAGGATACTGCAAATCAGACTGTTGATACAAATACTCTTACCTGAACCGGTGGCGCCGGCAATCAGTAAGTGAGGCATTTTTGCCAGGTCGGCCACAATGACCTCGCCGCCGATATTTTTGCCCAAGGCAAAAGCAATCTTAGAGGGATGTTTGATAAAAGCCTCGCTTTCTATCACTTCCCGGAAATAGACTGTGGAAATCTCTGCCCTGGGAACTTCAATACCGACAGCTGCCTTGCCCGGTATAGGCGCTTCTATGCGTACATCCGTAGCAGCCAAACTAAGGGCAATATCATCCGACAAACTGGTGATTTTGCTGACCTTAACGCCCGGAGCAGGCTGCAATTCATAACGGGTTACGGCTGGTCCTGCCACCACCTGCATAACTTTGGCCTTGATGCCGAAATTATTCAAAGTACTTTCCAAAACTGATACTGAATCGGCAATAGCTTTGTTCATGCGCGGATTTTTGACTTTTATACCCATGGACATTAGCTCCACGGGAGGTAATACATATTCTTTCTCGCCTACTTCATCCGTTGGCTGGCCAGCTGAAAAAACTACTTCCTCTTTTTCTAAGTCTGTCGTATCGGTTAAATGTTTAGTATTTAGACTCTGATCAGCAGTCTCAGTCACGGTCTCAGGCTCTGGCTCAAGTTCTTTCTCCGCTACAGAATCCACAACGGGGAAAAAATTATTGGCAAATCTATTGGGATCAGGTAAAGGTTTAGCAGAAGGGCCGGAGGAAGGATCAGTTATATCCTGCAAAGGGCCGTCATGAGAGATGATCAAGGGCGCAACCGCAGGAGTACTATCTTCATCTTCCTCGCCGTAATATTCATCTTCATAATCGTCATCATATTCGCCTGCCTGCAAAAGGCCTCTTCTGGCAGCCCGTTCTTCCCTTCTGGCAGCCCTTTGTTCTTTTTTCTCTTCATCATCCAAGCCTAATATAGAAGAAACATAGGCTCCGAACTGCCTGAAAAGATTAAATAGAGAAACTCTGGTCAATAGTACAAGACCGATCACGGCAATAGCTGCCAAAATTATAATACCACCAGCTTGTCCAAAAGCCAGACGCATGGAATAAGAAACAAGGCCGCCCAATATACCGCCGCCCTCACCCATAGCCGACGTAGTTATATAATCAACAAACGGTTCCAGCGGTTTGGCAAAATGCATCAACCCCAAACAAGCCAAAAACAGCAATAAAAGCCCCAAAAAGCGTAATTGCAAGAGAGTTTTGCCTTTATCCGCAAAAATCATAACGCCCCAAACCAGCATAAAAAAAGGTATAATAATAGCGGCAGTACCGGCTAAGATCTGCAAGACCATAGTCATAATGCGGCCTATGGCTCCTATGCCTTCACCCGATGACATAGGTGATAAAAACAAGCCTATAAGCAATAATAAGGATAGGGCAACCAATACTATACCCCAAATCTCATTTTTTCTGCTATTTTTTCTTCTTCTGCGTCTTTTTTTAACCAAATTGCCCACCTCCTTATATTATAAAAAATTATCTTATTATCTTTTATTTCGTGCTTATAAGATAAAATACCTCCAAAATACTAAAAACGGATTTATAAAACGAAGGGAAAAATAACCAAAACGATAGTGGCTATGATCCAGCAATAATAGGAAAAATAGCGTAGGCTTTTTTTCTCCAATAGGCGCAGAAAGAATTTGATGGCCAGATAACCGGAAATAGCAGCAGCTATGGTTCCCCAAATATAATTGATGGAAAACAGTTGTAGATCAGAAGGTTCTAAATTAACCAATTGAAAGAAAGAAGCCCCTAAAATGGCAGGTATAGAAAGCAAAAAGGAAAAGCGGGCCGCTTCTTTTCTAGACAATCCACACAACAAAGCGCCGAAAATGGTGGAACCGGAGCGGGATAGACCGGGAGTAATGGCCAGCCCTTGAAAAAATCCTACCAACAAAGCATGGCCAAAAGACATTTCTTTAATCCTTTTTTGGCCGCTGAAACCGTCGGAGATAAACAGCAAAAAACCCGTTACGACTAAAGCACAACCAACAACTGTCAAAGAAGCAAAAAATCCTGCAAAAATATGGGCACCAAAATAACCCATTAAACCAATGGGAATAGAACCGGCTATGTAAAGAGCCAGTTCTTTGCCGGGCTTTCTAAAAACATCTATCAAATCACGACCAAAAATAGCGAATACGGCAATCAAAGTCCCCAAATGCAGGATAACGTCAAAAGCAAGGGGAACATCCTTGAGACCGAACAAGGCTTGAAAAATCACTAAATGACCGGAGCTGGATACAGGCAGAAATTCTGTTAAACCTTGGATAAGACCTAATATTACAGCCTGCCAAAAATTGAGCATAAAACACCTCCTGTTTTAGGACGAAGTGATATACTTATTTATACTCTATTCTATGATCTATATTTTGACAAAGAAGTGATACCGCTAAAGGAATTCCTAAGCGGTATCATAATTTTACTTCTAATATTTTACTGTATTTTCCAGTAATCTGCAAGGAAATATACTGTCGTTAATAAATTCTTAAATAACTAAATGTCCCTTATTACGACATGGGCAATATTATTGGCGTGATCCCCGATACGTTCATAATTGCTGATAATATCCAAAAAAACCACAGCAGAAGCTACCTGGCATTGACCTTGATTAAGCCGCATGATATGGCTTTTGCGCAATTGTTTCTCTAGTTTTTTTATCTCGTTTTCTTTGGCCAAGATTTTTTTTGCTAAAGATATATTGTTGGTACGCAAAGCCTCCAAAGCCTCAAGAAAGGTATTATAGGCTATATCATGTATGCCAAGCACTTCTTCCATGGCTACCTGGGAATACTTAAGGTTATCTTCCCGGGAAGTTTCAGCCATTTTGGCAATGTTTTGGGCATGGTTGCTTACTTTTTCGATGTCATTGACTGCATAAAGTAAACCTGTATGAGCCAGAGATAATGCCTCGCTCATTTCATTTTGAGCTACCTTGGCTAAATAAGAAGTGATCTCCCGATCCAAATTATTAACAATATGCTCTATTTCAAAAACTTCTTGGACCAATCTTTGATCTCTTTTGACAAAGGCCTGGCAAGCATTTTGCATATTTTCAGCTACCAGCTCTCCCATATGTATCAGTTCATTAGTTGTTAAAGTGATAGATAATTGGGGCGATTCCGTCTGCCGTCGATTGAGAAAAATTGGGCCACGTGGAATGATTCTTTCTTCTCCCGGGAATATTTTTATGAGTATTTTTACGAAAATATTGATCAAGGGCAACATTATTATGGTATTTACAATATTAAGTATGGTATGAGCATTGGCTATTTGTCTGGCGATATCTCCTGTTGGAGATAGCACCACAACTATTTCTTTATAAAACGGCATGGCAGCCAGAAAGATGATCGAACCTATGATATTAAACAAGAGGTGAGCCATAGCTGACCTTTTGCCATTAAGCTTGGCCCCTATGGATGCTAACAGCGATGTTACGCAAGTCCCGATATTATCTCCCAATAATACGGGCAGAGCAATATCCAGCGTAATCAAACCCTGAGATCCTAAAGCTATCAATAAACCGATGGAAGCACTGGAGCTTTGGATGATAGAAGTAAGAAAAAAGCCCATCAAGAGACCTATTATAGGATATTGTCCCAGCGTCAATATGATATTTTGGAAAAACTCAGTTTGACCCAAAGGCCCCATGGAATTGCTCATAAAAGAGATACCAAATAATAAGAATCCCAGAGAAAAAATGATCTGACCAATGTTTTTTCTGTTTTTATTCTGCGCAAAGAAATAAAGAAAAAATCCTACCGCCAAAACCGGCAGAGAAAAATAGGATACATTGAAAGCAATGATTTGTGCGGTCACCGTCGTTCCGATATTAGCACCCATAATAACGGAAATGGCTTGTCTCAAAGTCAAAAGACCAGCATTGACAAAGCCTACCACCATTACTGTGGTAAGGCTGGAGCTTTGCACAACGGCTGTGACAGCTGTACCCACCAAAACGCCTAAAACCGGCACACCTGTCAACACTTCCAGCAAACGGCGCATTTTGTTACCGGCAGCCTTTTGTAAACCCGTACCCATATTCTGTATAGAAAATATTAAAATCGCTAAACCAGCGAACAGTCCGAAAAGGGATTCAAGTACCATAAAAAAATCAACATCCTTTTAGACCAGCAAAACAATTCAGGTAAAAACAAAAATCTTGCCTATATATATATAAGATATATTAGACAAGATTAATATTATGCAAGGTTTGGTTATCTGCAGCAATAATAAATTGTATTACCTAAAACTAAGTTTAATGGGATACCTTTATGCTGGTAGAAAATATTTTTTTAGTACCTAAATCCAAGGTGAAGAAATCGTATTGCCGGGGGCAAAGCGGGAATCAATAAAATCCATAGGATCGCTGCTAATCAGGCTGACAATCTTGGCTCCACCATCCGGCATTGGCATAGCCAGCACTTGTTTACCTAAATAATTGATCATACGGTAATTATTGCCGGCTGAAGCTATTTTATCAAATCCTTCAAAAATTATTTCTTCCGGGACAATACTCCAAAGCATCTTACTTCTCCTCTTTTCTCTTATCTATCTCTTTTTTGAGACAGGCCATAGCATCACCCAGACCACCTAAATGTCCTATAAGCCCCATTTTGACGGCATCCTCTCCCACGACGATGGTCCCTACATCACGGGCCAGTTCACCCGTGGTCATCATTAACTGACGGAATTTTTTTGCAGATATCCGGGAGTGAGAAGTAACAAAACTGATAACTCTGTCTTGCATCCTTTCCAGATAATCGAAACTTTGTTGCACTCCTATGACCATACCTGTCAGGCGAATAGGATGGATAGTCATGGTAGCCGTAGGCGCGATAAAAGAATGTTGGGCCGATACAGCAATAGGTACACCGATAGAATGACCGCCGCCCAGTACCAGGGAGACAGTAGGTTTTGATACAGAGGCGATCATTTCTGCTAGAGCAAGGCCCGCCTCCACATCTCCGCCCACAGTATTCAAAACCACCAAAAGTCCTTCTATCTGATCACATTGTTCCACGGCGATCAATTGAGGTATGATATGCTCGTATTTAGTAGATTTGTTCTGCGGTGGCATGATTAGATGACCTTCGACCTGACCAATGATTGAGATAGCATGGATATTACTCTCTACCCTAGGCAAAGGCAATTGGCCGAAATCATTGATGATCTCCGTTTTATCTCCCCCACTGGGCTGCTCGGGCTGATCTTCCCCTGTTTCCGGCAAATAATCAGGATTGATCTCATTGGTCAAAAAACTGTGATAAATTTTATTACATGAGCTTTCCTGCAAGGTAATTCCTCCTATAGGATCAGCTCTTTACACCTCATTGATAATCGGCAAAATAATGGGACGACGACCTGTCCTATTAAAAAAGCAACGACTCAGATTGTTTGATATCTGTGCCTTGATAGCACTACAGTCTATTTTCCTCTGCGTTGCTTCTTTAGAGGCCCTTTCGCTGGCGTAAATGCTGACCACTTTTTCTCTGGCTTCTTCAATAATATGCTCATATTCTTTCTCAAATATGAATCCGCGAGAAAAAATTTCCGGTCCAAACAGCATTACGCCACTTCTTTTATCTATAATCATATTAATTATCACAATACCGCCTTCTGAGAGCAGTTTGCGTTCTTTTAGTACCATATTGCCTACATCGCCGATGCCCAGTCCATCGATCAAGATCCTACCGGCAGGTACAGAGCCATTGATACGGCAATGACGCCGTCCTACTTCCAAAACTTGTCCATTTTCCAGGATAAAGATGTTCTCCGCGCTTACGCCTAGACTCTGCGCCAAGCGCGCATGTTTATAGAGCATACGATATTCACCATGCATAGGCATAAAAAAGCGCGGTTTGATAATGTTGAGCATGATGCTCAATTCATCCTGACTGGCATGACCTGAGACATGGATACCTTCGCTTTTTTCATAAATAACTGTAGCCCCCAGGCGGAAAAGGTTATCAACTGTACGGGCCACCAATCTTTCGTTACCGGGAATAGGGGTGGCCGACATCACTACCAGATCACCTTTGCCGATATGGACTTGTCTGTGTTCGGACAATGCCATACGAGTTAGGCCTGACAAGGGTTCGCCCTGGCTGCCTGTAGTTAAGATCAATATTTCATTATCTTGATATTTATTGATCTCATCGATTTCGATCAAAGTATCGGCCGGTATTTGCAAATAGCCCAATTCACTGGCTATGTTGGTAACATTTTGCATACCGCGACCTACTACGGCAACTTTGCGATGGCATTTTTCCGCAGACCAAAAAGCTTGCTGGATACGGTGTACATTAGAAGCAAAGGAGGTAATGATGATACGTCCTTCTGCCGATAGAAATATTCTGTCAAAATTCTCTCCGACTGTCTTTTCTGACGGAGTAAAACCTTTTCTCTCGACATTGGTGCTGTCTGAGAGCAATAAAAGCACTCCTTTTTTGCCCAGGCGGGAGAAGCTGTCCAAATCTATCATACGGCCGTCTATGGGGGACATATCCAACTTGAAATCGCAGATGAATACGATAGTCCCCAAAGGAGTTTGTATGGCCATGGCCAAAGAATCAGGAATACTGTGCGAGACATGGATAAATTCCACTGAGAAAGACTCTACCTTGACTTTTTGGGAGGCTTTCACTTCTTTGAGATCAGCTTTTATTTTGTGTTCCTGTAATTTCCCCTGCAGAAGACCTAAGGTTAGACGCGAGCCATAGACCGGCACATTAATATCTTTTAAGAGATAAGGTATACCTCCGATATGATCCTCATGACCATGGGTTAAAAATATGGCTTTGACCTTTTCTTTGTTTTCCAAAAGATAGGTATAGTCGGGAATTACTAAATCAATACCTAAAAGCTCATCTTCGGGAAACATGACCCCGCCATCAATAACAATAATCTCATCTCCGTATTGGATCAGTGTCATATTTTTGCCTACTTCACCCAGCCCGCCCAAAGGAATGACTTTGAGCTTTTTCTCTTTGTTATCCTTTGCACTAGATACCGTTAGCTTTTGCTTGGCTATTGTGGAAGGCTTAAGAGGCTTGTCTGTCACAAGCAGGTTTTTAGCTGCTGATGCCGACTTGACAGTATTTTTCTGTTCTTGAGCACCTCTTTTACTTGAGGTAGCATTACTCCTGCGCTTAGCTGTGATAAAAGTGGCTTTATTTTTGTTTTTGTTTTGAGTGCTGCTCTCTATATTAGTAGCATTATTATCTTTTTTGGCAGCATTATTATCCTGTCTTTCGCCTACAAATATATTTTTTCTGTTTTTGCTCGGCTCATTTTTATTTTCTTGAACAGGATTCTTTGTTTTACTACTTTCTTGTTTTTCTTTTTCCATATTTTCTCCTTAGATTATTTTTGCCAAAAAAACAACGCAAAACCGGCCTTTGAATAAATTTGCATTACAAAGGTCGGTCACGATATGCGAAAATTTTTCTGGCGGGTATGTATTATCTTATAGATAATCTTTTATATAAGGCCATATTCTTGCAACATGGCATCAAGTACTTTTTTGGCTTGATCATCGGCCTCAAGCATGGGTAGACGGTATCCTCCAACATCTATACCCATCTTATTAAGACAATATTTAACAGGTATGGGATTAGTGACAATAAATAATTTGTGGAAAATACTCAGCAGCTTATAGTGCATCTGCATAGCACCTTTGATATCGCCTGCTTTGAAATCAGCAATCATTTTTTTGATATCGGGGCCGACAAAATGGCTGGCAATACTGATAACACCTGCCGCTCCCAAAGACAGCATAGGTAAAGTCATAGAATCATCACCTGAATAGAGCAGAAAATCATCATCTACCAAATCCAATATTTTACCAACTTGTTCGATATCACCTGCGGCCTCTTTGACTGCCACGATGTTTTCAATTTTAGACAAACGCGCGATGGTTTCCGGCAAGATATTGACTGCCGTACGGCCGGGAATATTATAGAGTATGACCGGTAGATCGGCAGCTGATTGTGCTATCGCTTCAAAATGTTTATAAAGACCTTCCTGTGGCGGTTTGTTATAATAAGGGGATACTGCCAAAATGGCATCCACCCCTACTTTTACCGCACGTTTGGTCATCAACTGTGAATCATAGGTATCATAAAAGGATGTACCAGCGATCAAAGCGCCGCGGCCTTTTGTCACCTCTTTGACGGCCACAAAAAGCTCTTCTTTTTCGTCATCTGTCATTGTGGGGCTTTCACCAGTGGTACCGCAAATAACCAAGGAATCAGAACCGTTATTTAATAAGTATTCTGCCAATTCCTGCGCTTTTTTATAATTAATACTGCCATCAGGATTAAAAGGAGTTACCATTGCTGTAATCACTGTGCCAAAATCCATATCAAAATCCTCCTTTACTTAGACATCGGCTGCTACCTACTCGTTATTTAGCTCCTCCATTGAGATTTAAACCAGGTTTTCCTTTATTAACAATTCCGCTATCTGTACAGAATTGGTAGCTGCGCCTTTTCTGATTTGGTCTGCAACGACCCACAAGGCCAAGCCATTTTCTGTTGAGATGTCTTTTCTGATCCTTCCTACATATACCTGATCGGTATCACTGGCAAAAAGAGGCATAGGATATTCTTTTTCGCTGGGGCTATCGATCACGATAACTCCCGGAGCATTACGCAGTATTTCTTTTGCTTCATCAGCTGAAAGAGGCTTTTCTAATTCAATATTGATAGCTTCGGAGTGGCTGCGGAATACAGGCACTCTAACGGCAGTGGCACTGATGGCTATATCAGGATCGTGGAACATTTTTTGTGTTTCCCAAGTCATCTTCATTTCTTCTTTAGTATAATCATTTTCTTGAAAAACATCTATATGAGGGATAACGTTAAAAGCTATTTGATACTGGAAAATATTGGGTTCCAAAGGAGACGGTTGCCCTATCTTAGACAATTGTTCTTTCATATCATCAAAAATTTCCGATTGAGAAATTTTCCCCAAATGATGGCGAACTTCTCCCATAGTTTGGCTGTGGGCAATTTTATCCCATTGCTCTTTGATAGCAGAACCGGTATTAGTATTAGCAAATTTGGCAGCTTGTTCTTTGATAGCGGAAAGAACTGTTGCTCCGCCTTGTATGACTTTATCAGCTTGCTCTTTGATATCGGCGGCAACTTCCTGACGGCTGAGTTGAGCAACTTGATCTTTGAGCTCATCGATACCTTCTCTGCCTGCGCCGGAGACAGCCTGATAGGTTGAAACTACGATTCGTTTGATCTTGGCAGCATCATGTAAAGGCTTCAAAGCTACCACCATTTGAATGGTAGAACAATTGGGATTGGCAATGATACCTTTATGCCAATGGGCATCTTCGGGATTGACTTCCGGCACAATCAGAGGCACTTCAGGATCATAGCGAAAAGTACTGCTATTATCGATAACAATAGCACCGGCTTTGACTGCATCATGAGCATACAATTTACTGGCACCGCCGCCGGCAAACAATACTATATCATAATCTGCAAAAGAATCAGGACCTGTTGCTTCAACAGTATATTCTTTACCCTGATAATTTATTTTCTTACCTTTAGATCTTTCACTAGCTAACATCTTTATATTATCGAAAGGGAAGTCCCTTTCCGCCAATACCTTGAGAATTTCCTGGCCAACAGCACCAGTAGCGCCAACAATAGCGATATTATACTTTTTCATAATTATATCCTCCAAGTCAACAATATCTTTCTAGTATTATATCATTGATTAATGCTGGTTGGCAACTATTTATAATATTACTTATCAAATCCGATTAATAAAGGCTGGATTTGCTCATTTTTTAAGGCTTTAATGACAGTTTCCGTGATTTTTCCCATATCCGAGATCAAGGAATTGGCTTTGACTTGCGGATTATCCTGGCCAAAAGGCACAAAATATATATTTTTAGTATTGAGTAATTGTCCGATATTTTTTGCATTAGCAGCTAAGCCATCATTGGTAGAAATAGCAACTACCACCGGCCTTTTATTGCGCATATGTGATTTGGCAGCCATTAAAACAGGAGTATCCGTTATGGCATTGGCTAATTTAGCCAAGGTATTACCTGAACATGGAGCAATAACAACAATATCCAAAAGTTTTTTTGGACCGATCGGTTCCGCATCAACTATACTATCTATAATAACACTGCTGCCGCTAGCTTTCATTATTTCATCACGCCAATCTCCTGCCAGGCCGAATTTGGTATCATAATCTTTGACGCTTTGGGAAATTATGGGAGTGATCACAGCACCCAAATCACGCAATTCACGTAAAGCTATTACTGCCTTGGCCAGGGTGCAGTGGGAGCCGGTAAGAGCAAACCCCACTCTCACACCCTTTAATGTCTCAAGTCCATTCATTGACTTCCACTCCTTTAGCTAATTTTTTCTCTATTATCGGCACATAAACTTTTGTTAATATTTGACCTATAAAATACGGTGAATATTTGCCGGGCAGGCCCGAAGCTAAAATTGCTTTGATACCTCTGGCTTTAGCAGCCTCAAAATCTGTACCTCCCGGAGAGGACGCTATATCCAATATTAAGGTATGTTTTTTGAGTTTGTTAATAATTTCCGGGGTTATAGTGGGAGCGGGTGCCGTATTGAAAATAAAATCTATCTGATCTGCTATATCGGGACAGAATTTCTTTTGCATGACGCTGAAGCCGCTTTTTTGTGCCTCCACCAAAGCCTCTTTTTCTTTATCGACAACTATTAGCTGCATGCCCAAGGCCTGCAAACGCAAAGCCAAGGCTTTGCCCACTTTGCCATATCCGATGATAATGCCTATAGATTTAGCCAGGAGCAAAGGACTTTCTGTGATAGCCAAGGCTATGGCGCCCTCGGCAGTCGCCATAGCGTTTGGTATAGCAATGGCATTATCATTGGCCATAGCCAACAAGTTCAAGGAATATTTCTCGGCAGCCTCCTTTAAAAAATCGTTTGCCACACCTACCAATACGGGAGCGCCCTGTGGTAATAGAGCCAGATCTTCTTCTTTGAGATACATTTCCTTGCCGGATATAGTATAGATCCTATTGTTTTTCTGCAAAGCTGTCATAGGCAAGATCAAGGCTTGAGCATCTTTTAGCACTTCGGTGATATCTTCTTTAACCTCGATACTCTCAGGTGTAATATCCCTGTCCCTAGCTCCTGCCACAACGGAAAAGCCTTTTTTTATCAAGGCATCCATCAAAACAGTTTCGCGAAAATCGCCTCCCAGTATAGCAACTTTCTTATTTGCTCTGTTCAAAAAACTCACTCCCTACAACAGTTATTCATTAATATAAATATATGTCGTGATTTACGGTGCGGAAAGTTGTCTATATGACCAAGTATAAATAAATCTAGAAAATAACAAAAAAAAAAGCCCGCTTTTAAGAGGGTTTTTCTTTAAATATTGAATCTGGTTTCCAAAGTCCGAGACTTGGCAGAGAAAAAAATATCATCTTAAAAGTTATGGTTTGTCCATTCTTTCAAGATGATATAGTATCTTTTGGGATTATTTGCTTTATTTACATGATACTTTCTAATCCAAAGGTCAATCCATTTAAGGAGAGTACCTTGCGAATAGCCATCAATACTCCCGGCAGGAAGGATTCCCTGCTCATGGCTTCATGGGATATGGTCAAGATTTGCCCCGGAGCACCAAAAACCACCTCCTGAGAAGCTATATAACCGGGCAAACGCATGCTGTGTACCCGCATACCTTGATAATCACCACCGCGGGAACAGGGTATTTTCTCAAACTCATTAGCCATACCTTGAACAAAAACTTCTCTTTCTTTGGCGATCATTTCCAAAGTTGCTATGGCCGTACCGGAAGGTGCATCGATTTTTTGATCATGATGTTTTTCCACAATCTCCACGTGAGGGAAATATACAGCTGCCTGCTGGGCAAAACGCATCATTAATACAGCCCCCAAAGCAAAATTGGCCGCAAAAAAAGCAGGCGTATCATACTCTTTGGTCAATCGCTCAACCTCTGTCATTTCTGTTTGGCTCAATCCTGTAGTGCCAACCACACAAGCCACTTTAAGCGGCAGTGCTATCTGCACGTTTTTCATCACTGCTTGCGGATTGGTAAAATCTACCATGATATCAGGTTTGTTTTTTTCTATAGCTTTGGCCAGATCCTCTTCGATAGCGATGCCCAAAGGTTCAATACCGCAAAGATTGCCCAATTCCAAGCCCGCCAATTTGACATCGACAGCCGATACTATCTCCATATCAGGCTGTTTTGCTATACCGGCTGACATAACTCTGCCCATTTTACCGGTTGCCCCGTTGACTAATACTCTTATTCTTGCCACTTTATATCCCTCCACTTTTTGATGGCTGAAAAAATGTTTATCGGCATTATATTCAAGCAAAAAGAACAAATTCCTGCAAAAAAAGACCCGATGGGGCCTTTTTTAATAATAATCAAAAAAATCAATCAATCATATCTGCCGTTATCATCAATATCAACCACTATAACCTCAGCTCCGATTTTTTTGATAGCCTGCCAAGGTATGGAATATTGCCTCTTATTATTAGAAAATCGACTGGGGGGCATGATTAATTCCGCTATCTCCCCTGAAAGCGGATCTATCAAAAGATCAGCATCACCGACGCTGCCTACAATGTCTCCATTATAAATATTGACTATTTTTTTAGCTGCTAATTCACTGAGACGCATATAACCACCTCCTAAAGCAATTATATGCTGATAAGTTGGTCATATGACAAGTTTATAATCCGGTGTGCCCAAAGCCTTTGTCTCCTCTTTGGCTCTGCTCCAAAATTTTACTAACCTGCCAATCGGCATGGCATACAGGTGCAATGACCAATTGGGCTATCCTCATGCCCCGCTCAATGAAAAAGTTTTGTTGACCCAAATTGATCAATATAACCTTGATCTCTCCTCTATAATCAGCATCCACGGTCCCCGGGCTGTTCAGTACAGTGATACCATGTTTAGCAGCCAAGCCGCTACGCGGCCGCACCTGTGCTTCATAGCCCTCAGGCAATTCAATGGCGATCCCTGCTGGCACTAGTTGATATTGTCCTTGACGAAGCCACAGCCCCTCTTGGGGCACTGCGGCTAAAATATCCATGCCGCAGGAAGCGGGTGTTTGATAAGATGGCAGCTCCAGTCCTTCATAATGAGGCAGTTTTTTGATTTTTACTTTGATTGTATGCATAAGTTCTACCTTTTTAAGAATTTATTAAATAAATTTGCTGAAGTCAAAGGTGCTTTCTTTAGGACCTACCAATGATAAAACAAAATTATCGGCCACAAACAGTCTTTGGGCCACCCTGTTTATATCATCCATAGTAACATTCATAAGCTGCGTCAATGTCTCTTCCATGGTACGCACACGCCCCCAGGAAAGCTCCATACGTCCGATCCTGCTCATGACATTGCTGGTATTTTCCAGGCTGAGTATCATACCGCCTTTGAGCTGTTGCTTGGTTCTTTGCAGCTCTTCTTCATAGAGGCCTCTTTCTTTGATATCGGCTATCTGTTCCATGATTACAGAGAGCATTTGATCGAGATTTTTGGGGCTGGTGGAGGCATAGGCCATCATATAGCCGCCTAAAGAATATGAGCCATGATAAGCATAAATAGAATATGCCAGACCTCTTTTTTCCCTAGCCTCCTGAAACAATCTGGAGCTGGCCCCCGAACCTAAAGCCGCACATAAAACATTAGCAGCATAATAATCCTTATCCTGCTCTCTAAGACCCGGTACACCTACACAAAGGTGCATTTGTTCTATATCTTTATAAACATAGGCTTGTCCTGAATTTGCTTTAAGATCGGCCATAAATTTTTCTTCTTTTTGGCCGCTAAAATCGGCAAAATACTTTTCCGCCTCGGCCAAAACCTGATCTCTGGTGACATTCCCCGCTACAGTGATAATAGTTGATTGCGGGCGATAAGTTTTGAGATAATATTTGTAGAGATCATCACGCTCGATATTGGTGACCGATTTCTTACTGCCTATAATAGGCCTGCCATAAGTATGGCCTGACCAAAGAGTATCCATAAACAATTCATTGACTACATCATCGGGCGTATCCTCATACATATTTATTTCTTCCAGGATAACATTCTTTTCCCGCTCAAATTCTTCCCTGTCAAAAAGGGAATGTAAATAAATATCTGCTAATAGATCAAGCGAGAGTGCAAAATGCTCATCCAGGCATTTTGTATAATAGCAGGTATGCTCTTTGGAAGTGAAGGCATTCATCTGGCCTCCTACCGACTCCATGACCTCGGCAATTTGTTTGGCATTTCTTGTAGCAGTACCTTTGAACATCATATGCTCCAAAAAGTGGGAGATCCCCGCTAAGTCATCGGACTCATGTGCCGATCCAACACTGGTCCAGATACCTGTAGCTACTGAATGCAGATGGTTCAGCGGTTCTGTAATTACTCTTACACCATTGGGTAAAATATCTCTGTATACCATAATTCCTCCATATTTTTTATCTTGGTCTAATTAAGTTCTGCATAAAAACAGCGAACCCTCTATTACTTAGAAAAATCCTTTTTTTTCAATCCTTTCAGCTGCCAAAAGATCGCTTTTGGCCAATATATTATTAGCTTTATCCAATATCATCACCTGCCCTACGAGCTCATTTTTTTCAACAGGGGCAGAAAGCTTGTCTTTAATCTGCCATTGTATATGCAGGCCGTCTCTGTCTTCTTTCTTATAACAGTAATAAATATCGGAAGCAGAGACCAGAGGCAGCAGCTCCTTGTGTCCTTTTTTTACATGGACCGCAGCTATTATCTCGCCTTTTTTTGCTAAATCAAAAAAAAGCGTTTCATCTGCTCCATAACGCAACAGCTTCAGACTTTCCGCATAGCGGTCAGGACTGTGAAAGACTACGGCAATCAGTTGACGGCCGCTTTGTTCCCATGAGGCAACCAGACAAGCACCGGCTGCATCGGTAGTGCCCGTTTTGATACCTGTGATTGCTTCGTCTTGCCACAACAGCTTATTGGTATTTTTCAGACTGCGTGCTGTGCTCTGAGAACCTATCTGAGCAAATTTGCTCCTGACAATGGAGGCGAATAAATCATTACGCATAGCATAGCGTGCGGCCAAAGCTAAATCATAGGCGCTGATAACATGATTTTCCGCAGGCAGCCCGTTAGTATTTTGCAAATTGGCAGAGAAAGCCCCTATAGCTAAGGATTTAAGATTGAGCCAATAGACAAAAAAAGGCTCACTGCCTGCCAGATTTTCCCCTATGGCATAACAGGCATCATTGCCGGATTTGATCAAGGCTCCCTTTAGAAGCTCTTCCAGCGTATAAACATCTCCCTCGCGCAGATCTATACTGGCCTCTCCTACCTTTTCCACATTTTTACTGATCCAACAGAACTGATCGCTGTCGGCCATCTCCATAGCTGTAATGGCCGTAATGATCTTACCGCAGCTGGCAGGCGGCAGAGGCTGATGAGCTTTCTTTTCATATAATATTTGACCATTTCTGGCATCTATTAAGACGGCTGCCTGAGCTGATATTTGCGGAGTTGCTGCCTGAGATTCTTGAGGCCAAAATACTAATAAAAGTAAAGTGAAAAACACTAGTAAAAAAGGCTTATTTCGCCGCTGCATTATTCCCCTCCGTAGCTTTTAGACCAATATTTTCCGATACTGTGACAAATTGATACCCTTCATCTTGCAGTCTTTGTAAAATAGCAGGCAAAGCTTCCAAAGTTGGATTGGTAGGATGAGCTAATATAATACCTCCCGGGTGGGCTTTTTTAAGTACCCGTTCAATGATGACATCAGGCGCCGGCCGCTTCCAATCTACTGTATCGATACTCCACAGTATAGTGGTATAACCTTCATCGGCTGCAGCTTGTAAAACTTGGGTACCTTTTTCTCCTGAAGGAGGTGCATATAATTTACAGTCTACTCCGGTGGCTTTTTTGATGGCGGCAGCGGTTTTACTTATTTCTTCACGGTTGCCTTCATAACTCAGGCTGTTAGGACCGGTATGGCTATAGGCATGATTGCCGATTTCATGCCCGTTATCGGCAATTTTTTTGGCCAAAGCAGGATTATTTTCCGCCCAGCGGCCCGTCAAAAAGAAAGTCGCTTTTACATTATTTTCTTCCAGCACCTTGAGCATATCTGGCAGATACTCCTCACCCCAATCGACATTAATGGTCAACGATATTTTTTTACCCTGCTCTAAACCATGATAATAGGGATCTCCGGCAGTTGGAACAGCATTGTGGGTAAAATATTGCCAACTGAAAATAAAACCGATAAGTAAAGCAATCACAATGGCCGTCAGCCATTTTTCTTTCTTTCCTATAAATATTACTTTCATAATGAACCTCCGTTTAGGCTTTTCTTTACCTTTCTAAAGAATATGAGCAATAAAAGGAGATTATGAAAATAAAAAACTATCTCTTTAAGATAGAAGCCTATTTATTTTAGAAACGACATAGCTTAAAAGCTATGCCGTTTATGACTTTTTGATTTTGCTGGACATCCAGGCATGGATACCAGGCGGTCTATTTGTTTGGTGCCTATAATTCAGTTTAGTAATAATTATTCGGCGAGTCCCAGCTCTTTCATAGCTTCTTTTCTGGAGAGCTTGATTTTACCTTGGGAGTCAATATCAAGTACTTTGACCCAGATCAAATCGCCTTCTTGAACGACGTCAGTGACTTTGCCCACGCGTTTGTTATCCAACTGAGAGATATGCACCATACCATCCTTGCCTGCGGAACCGAAAACTCCTGGTATTATTTCTACAAAGGCACCGAATTCCATGATTTTTACCACTTTACCATGGTAGATATTGCCAATGACCGGCTCGGCGATGATATTTTTGATAATTTCTAAGGCCATCTGGCCTTTTTCTGCTTCTACGCTGGCGATAAAGACTTGACCGTCATCTTCGATGTTGATTTGAGCGCCTGTCTCTTCCACGATTTTCTTGATTATTTTTCCGCCGGCACCGATAACTTCTCTGATTTTATCAGGATGGATTTGGAAATTGATGATCCTCGGCGCATAAGGAGAAAGCTCCGCACGCG
The DNA here is from genome assembly GCA_050942825.1 of Bacillota bacterium. Taxonomy (GTDB): domain Bacteria; phylum Bacillota; class Dehalobacteriia; order UBA4068; family UBA4068; genus CAYRML01. The sequence continues at coordinate 32,192 of JBMNOA010000006.1, read as the reverse complement.
GCTCGGGGATAGCTTCCAGCATTTTTTCCATGATGAAAAGACGGCCATCTTTGGCTTGGGCTAAAGCACGGGTAAGGATCTCCTTATCTATTCCGGGGATCTTGATATCCATTTGGATAGCAGTGATACCTTTTTCAGTACCTGCCACTTTGAAATCCATATCGCCCAAGAAATCCTCCATGCCCTGAATATCCGTTAAGATGGTGATATCGTCATCCTCTTTGATCAAACCCATGGCACAACCGGAAACAGGAGCAGAAATAGGTACACCGGCATCCATCAAAGAGAGTGTGCTGGCGCAAACACTACCCATAGAAGTGGAACCATTGGATTCGATAGCTTCCGAAACCAAGCGTAAAGCATAAGGGAATTTTTCTATACTGGGAATCACAGGCTCCAAAGCCCTCTCAGCCAAAGCACCATGACCGATCTCTCTGCGGCCGGGGCTTCTTACTGGTCTGGTCTCACCAACACTGTAAGGTGGGAAATTATAATGGTGCATATAACGCTTGCTGTCTTCTACTCCTAAATCATCCAATATTTGCTCGTCTCTCATAGAACCAAGTGTGCAGGCATTCAAAATCTGAGTTTGTCCCCTGGTGAAAAGTGCCGAACCATGAGTTCTGGCCAATATTCCCACTTCACAACTAATAGGCCGTACTTCAGTGGTTTTGCGTCCGTCGATACGGATCTTATCTTTGGCAATAAGCTTACGCATGGTTTCCTTTTCAATATCATATAGTATCTCTTGGATCAAGGCCCCTTGTTCGGGGAATTGTTCAGCCAATTGTTCTTGTACAGAGGTTTTAAGCTCATCCAAGAGGGCTTCTCTTTGCTCTTTCATCAGTCTTTCATTGGAGCAATGATACATAATAGAGCGCATTTGATCGCATGCTTTAGCTCTTACGGCAGCTTCCAAATCAGCATCAATAGGCTCTTTAACAAATTGGATTTTCTCTCTGGCCAAACCTTTGTCCAGAGCTTCTTCACGAAATTCTTCTATGAAGGCCACGATTTTTTTTACTTCTTCGTGTCCGAATAATATTGCATCCAAAACGGTTGCCTCATCGATTTCTTTAGCGCCTGCCTCCACCATCATCACGGCATCTTTAGTACCGGCAACGGTTAAAAACATCTGACTTTTTTCCGATTCTTCTATGCCGGGGTTGATAATGAATTTTCCATCAACCAGTCCCACGATAACTCCGGCTATAGGGCCTAAAAAAGGTATTTTGGAAATGGTCAGAGCAGCCGAAGCTCCGATCATAGCTGTAACATCGGGGGGATTATTGTGATCCACAGATACTACTGTGGTAATTATTTGCACATCGTTTTTATAACCTTTGGGAAAAAGCGGACGGATCGGCCTATCGATGATCCTAGAAGATAAAACAGCTTTTTGTGTCGGCCGACCTTCCCTTCTGATAAAGCCTCCCGGTATACGGCCCACAGCATAAAGTTTTTCTTCATAATCAACGGTCAAAGGGAAAAAATCAATGCCCGGTCTGGGCTCGGCGGAGCTGGTAGCGGCAGCTAAAACCATTGTATCGCCATAAGAAACAAAAACTGCGCCGTCGGCTTGCTTGGCCATACGACCAGTTTCCAAAGTCAGCGTCCTACCACCAACTTCCATACTCTTTCTTAAAATTTCCATAAAAAAATTAAAACCTCCATCTTTTCTTCTCTTTTTTATCTCTTTCTATTACTTTTAATTATTTCTACATAATAGTAGTATTTCCTGCTTTTACATATTTTTGCATATTTTCACAAATAAATATACTCATTTTTTGTTGATATCACTTCAAATCCATTTCTTTACAAAAAAAAAGAAGCAGATTTTCTCTGCTTCAGTCTTTGAACAATTATTAGCGACGTAAACCGAGTTTTGTGATAATGGCACGGTATCTGTCGACACTGCTTTTTCTCAGATAATTCAAGAGACGGCGGCGTTGACCGACCATTTTCAAAAGGCCGCGGCGGCTATGAAAGTCATTTTTGTGGACTTTAAGATGCTCGGCCAGATGAAGGATCCTTTCGGTCAAGAGGGCAATTTGCACTTCCGGAGAACCTGTATCGCCTTCATGAATCTTGAATTTTTCAATGATTGCTTGTTTTTTTGCTGCATCCATGGCTCTGTTTCCTCCTCACGTTTATTTTATACACCGTCGCCCAAGAATAACGCTGGAGTCGGCGTTAATCCTAGATCGCGGTCAAAAACCTTTAATAGTATAACTTATTTTATGGGCTTTGGCAAGTGTTGATTACCGGAAAAATGCTCAAAATATCTTTTCGTATCAGCATAATCTTTTGTAAGTTGATCTTTTAATTGCTCAAAATTGCTAAAACATCTTTCCGGACGTAAATGATGACAAAAATAGATTCTCAGCTCACGGCCATAGAGATCAAGGTCCTTTTCATTAAACAAATGGACCTCCAAAAGTAATTGCTTTTGACGGGCCACTGTCGGCCTGTAGCCTAGGTTGGCCATACCATCCCAGGTTTGACCATCGCATTCCCCTCTAACGGCATATACGCCGTAAGCAGGCAAAGGATTATGCTCAGGCGGTACAATATTGGCAGTAGGAAAATCAATAGTACGGCCCAGTTGCTGGCCTTTAATTACTTTACCGGAAATAAAATAACAGTAGCCCAACATAGAATTGGCAGCCTCTAAATCACCTTGCACCAGCTTAGCTCGGATAGAGGAAGAGGAAATCAAGCCGTAATTGCAGACTACAGGAGGGATAATGCTGACATTGATATCATAATCACGGCAGATATCGCGCAACAACTCAGCATTTCCCGCCACATCTTTAGCAAAAAGAAAATTGAAGCCCACTATCACATGACGGCAGTTATACTTATCTACAAGTATTTCTTGCACAAACTGCCGTGGAGAAAGATTAGCCAAAACGGAGTCAAAAGGCAAAAAATACACCTCGTCAACAGCGAAAAACCTGTACAGAAAATCTCTCTTTTGTTCCTTGGTAAAGAACAAATCAGGTCCTTTGCCGCTGAAGAATTTCAGCGGATGTGGTTCAAAGGTCATGACACCCGCTGTCAGGTTCATCTTGGCGCTCTTATTATGCAATTCTTCTAACAAAGCTCTATGCCCCAAATGAAGGCCGTCAAAATTGCCTATGGCCACAATACGGCTATTTCTGTTTTGCTGCATCTTGATGTTGCAATCCATTTATTCCACACCTACCAAAACTTTTGTCATCGTCAAAATACCATCCTTAACCCGTCCGATACCGAGCAAACGGCCACTTTTATCCTCCACGCGGCATACTGATAAGGTATTCTTCTCTTCAGTTATAAGGGCTGAATTGCCATGACAAAGACGCTGTGCTTGCTCATCTTTAGCCACTACCAGAGGCAAATGTCCTATACCGTAGGAAAGAGGTAAAATAAAATCATCCCTACCCTCTGCCGCTAGTACAGCGATTTCATCTACAGTATAGGCATTATCCAAGCTAAAAGGACCGACTCGAGTTCTTGTCAGACGGCTCAGATGGGCACCTACAGCGAGCATTTTGCCCAGATCATGGGCTACAGAACGTATATATGTGCCCTTGGAGCAAGTAATCTCAATATCTATAGAGGGATTTTCTCCCTCAAAATTTCCACCATTATATATAATGTCATATATGGTGACTGCACGAGGCTTTATTGATACCGGTTGGCCTGTTCTGGCCAATTTATAAAGAGGCTGTCCCTGATATTTGAGCGCAGATACCAAAGGCGGCATCTGTTCTATGCAGCCGTTGATACAAGGTAACAACTCCAGCACCTGCTGTTCTTTGATATGAGAGGCTGATTTTTTAGCTATTATTGCTCCCTCGGCATCATAGCTGTCCGTCTCAATACCGAAAATGACTTCGGCACGGTATGTTTTTGAGCAATCAGTAATATATTCTGCCAAGCGGGTGGCCTTACCCAAACAAATAGGCAATACTCCTGTGGCCATAGGGTCTAATGTTCCCGTATGACCTACTTTGATTTTATTAATCCTGCAATTTAAAAGCCGCCTGATGGCAGCTACGATATCATGAGAAGTCTTGCCGGCCTCTTTATTGATATTGATAAAACCCTCCATACTAAACCCCCGCTATCTTACAATTTATGGCTTGTAATAGCGTACGTTTGGCATCTTCCAGAGTGCATTTCAAGCTACAACCAGCTGCCCTAAAATGTCCGCCCCCACCTAAGGAGGCAGCTATATCATCGACAGTATAATTATCCCGGCAACGCAGGCTGACTTTGACTTCATCTTCTCGTTCCTCCAAAAACAAACCGATACCGACATTTTCCACCAATAAAGAAAAATTAACGATATTAGCGCAATCAGTTGGAGAAGCCTGATATTTGAGCATGGAAGAACGGTCTACTACCATCATCGCCACCTGGCCTCCGTAAAAAAGCTCCAAACTATCCAAGGCTACTCCCAGCAGCTTCATATTAGCAAAACTGCGTCTTTCAAACAGATTTATGCGCACCTTTTCCAGATCTACGCCATAATCCAATAGCTCCGCTGAGAGTATAAGAGTCTCCTTACTGGTATTGGAGTAGCGAAAACCGCCTGTATCAGCCGCTATACCGCTATAGAGAAGCAAAGCGATATCTTTATCGACATTTATGCCTGCCTCTTTAATTATTTTATAAACTATTTGTGCCGTGGCAGCGGCATTGGACTCATGAACAATCACATCACCATGGTCAGAAAGCTTTTGATGATGATCGATGATATATAAAGGCTTTTCTTTATAAGGGTCGAGCCAATCCTTAGCGGCAGCCCTTTTATAATCTCCGCAATCCAATAACAAGACATTATCGATAGAACCCGCTATTTCATGGGGTTTTTTTATTATATTGATAAAAGGTAAAAAGCATAAGTTTTCCGGATAGTCATCTTCTAAAAGCACTTGCCAGCCTTTTTTTCTTCCCCCAAAGGCCAGATAAATAGCAAGAAGTGAAGAAATACAATCCGCATCCGGTGCTAAATGCCCTGTGATGAGAATATTTTTATTGTCCAAGGCTTTGATAATTTCCCCATAAATATTGCCATTTTTTTTCATCTATCAATCATCCTTATGAGTGATTTATCTTGCTCAGATACTATTTAATTTTCTTATTCAGGAATTTTGTCTTCATTATGAGACATTTGGTCAGCCTTGATCTGTCTGTCGATTATATCTGCCATCTTGATAGCGTATTCGATAGAATTATCCATAACAAAATATAATTCAGGCACGACCCGGGCTTTAAGCCTTTTGGCCAGACTTTTACGGATAAAGCCCTTGGCGCTTTGTAATGCGGCCATAATATCAGCGGCCCTGTCATTATCTAAACTGCTGATATATATTCTCGCTGAGCTACCGTCCGGGGCAGCCTCTACGCTCCTGACTGAGACAAAACCTATTCTGGGATCTTTGACCTGATGAGCTAAAATATCAGCAACTTCTTTTTGGATCTCTCCCGCTAGACGGCCAACTTTATTATAAGACATAGTTCCTCCTAGAGTTCTCTTTCCACTTCTTCTATAATGAATATCTCCATGCTGTCGCCTTCCCTGACGTCATTGTAATTTTCTACGCCGATACCGCACTCAAATCCTGCCAGTACTTCTTTGGCATCATCTTTGAAGCGGCGCAGACTTTCTATCTTGCTTTCGGCTATTACTATGCTGTCACGGATAACACGGACAGAGGCATTTCGGGTGACTTTGCCATCTGTAACATAAGAACCGGCAATCAAACCGACTTTAGGAACTTTAAATACTGCCCTGACTTCCGCGTGACCAATGACTTGTTCTTTGAATTCAGGAGCCAAGAGGCCGGACATCGCTTTTTTGATATCATTGATAGCATCATAAATGACCCTGTAAAGTCGAATATCAACCGATTCTGCCTCAGCTGCTTTTCTGGCATTGGCATCAGGCCGGACATTGAAGCCGATAATAATAGCATTGGAGGCGCTGGCTAACATGATGTCGGATTCTTTGATACCACCTACTCCGGTATGGATCACATTGACTTTTACTTCTTCCGTGTTGAGTTTGACAACAGCTTGTTCCAGGGCCTCGATAGAACCTTGAACATCACCTTTTAAGATCAGGTTCAGCTCCTTGATCTCTCCTTCCTCAATACGCTTAAAGAGGTCATCCAAGCTGACTCTGGAAGATTTGCGTAATTCTTCTTCCCGTTTTTTGATTTGTTGTTTATATGCTACCAAACGAGCATCTTTATCATCTTTGACAGCGATAAATATTTCACCGGCTGGCGGAACATCGGAAAAACCGAGCACTTCTATAGGCATGGAAGGGCCTGCTGTTTTTGCTTTACGCCCTTTATCATCACTCATGGCGCGCACCTTGCCAAATACTGCCCCGGCTAAAATGCTGTCGCCAATATTCAAAGTGCCTTTTTGTACTAGTAATGTAGCTACAGGTCCGCGGTTTTTATCTAACTTAGCCTCTACTACTGTACCTCTGGCCTGGCGTTTGGGATTGGCTTTCAATTCTGCAACTTCGGCTACCAAAAGGATCATTTCCAACAGACTTTCTATACCGATGCCTGTTTTGGCAGACACGGGAACCATCACCGTATCACCGCCCCATTCTTCAGGAACCAGGCCATATTCCATCAAGGCTTGTTTTACTCTATCGGGATTGGCCTCCTCTTTGTCAATTTTGTTAATGGCTACGATGATCGGCACACCTGCCGCTTTAGAGTGATTGATAGCTTCCAAAGTTTGTGGCATGACACCATCATCGGCTGCCACCACCAAAACGGAAATATCTGTAATTTGCGCTCCTCTGGCCCGCATAGCCGTAAAGGCTTCATGGCCCGGAGTATCTAGAAAAGTTATTTTTTTATTTTTGATTTCCACCTGATAGGCACCAATATGTTGGGTTATACCGCCTGCTTCCGTAGCAATGACATCAGTTTTGCGGATGGCATCCAATAGAGAAGTTTTACCATGGTCGACATGACCCATAACCGTCACGATAGGGGGCCTTTCTTTAAGCATCCTTTCATCGTCCTCGATATCTTCCATGACTTCCATGATTTTATCGGCTCTCACTTCTACGGTGATGCCAAATTCATCAGCGATCAAAATTGCGGTATCGGCATCCAATTCTTGATTGATGGTGGCCATAATGCCCATTTCAAACAGTTTTTTAATAACTTCAGCAGCAGTTTTACTCATACTTTTGGCTAATTCACCCAGAATAACCGTTTCGCCGATAATGATTTTTTTCGGTACTACTGCCGGCATTTCTCTTTTGGCTTCTTTTTTATTTTTGAGATTCTTATTATTTTTGTGGCCTTTATAATTATTGAACTTAGCTTTACGGGCATTTTCTTCCTCATGGCTGCGTTCATGAATAATATCTTTGACAAAGACCTTTTTCTCAGGTCGATAATTGCTGGTAGGCTTTTCTATAACAGTAGTAAATTTCTTGCCGGCTTGTTTGGATTTTTGATTTCTGTTATCAGAATGGCTATCCGAGCGGCCCTGCGGTTTGTCTTTTCCTTGATAACCACCGGCGAACGGTCTTGCTTGCTGACCTCCGCCAGCCGGTCTGGCTTGATTGCCGGAGGGCCTTGTTTGATGAGCGCCGCTTGCCGGTCTGGATTGCTGACTACCGGATGGTCTGGATTGCAGTCTACCGGATGGTCTGGATTGCTGACTACCGGATGGTCTGGCTTGCTGACCGCCGGATGGTCTGGCTTGCTGTCTACTGTTAGCACGGAGAGGCTCTCTGGCAGGCATGGAAGCGCGGTCCGGTCTGCCTTGCTCTGTGGTTTGCTTTCTGGTTACAGATTCCATTACAACCTTATTATCAGGTGTGTGTGTTGCCGCAGATACCACTTGGCCTGTGGGTTTCTGCGTTTTTGCTTGAACAGGAGGTTTATCTTCTTTGGAGGGAGCTGGAGTAATTGTTGGCGAGATAACTTGAGTATGAGGGATCTTATTTGCCTCTATAGGAGATGCCTTTTCTTCTTTTATTCGTTTAAGCTGCTCTTTTGGGGCGGAGCTATCCTCTACTGCAGCTTTAGATACCGCTTTTGTCTTCTGATCACCCTGATCCTTGGTGGCATCACTCTCTGCAATCTGCTCCTGCACTTCAGATTTAGGAATGCGGGTAACTTTAGGTACAAAGTTGCCGTTTAGCCCAACTTTATCCTTGCCTTTTACTGTTTGACGCAGCATATCGGCATATTTGTTATCCACAGAAGCCATATGACTTTTGGCCTCAACTCCTAATTTTTGCAGGCGTTTTATAACATCCTTGCTTTCCAAATCAAGCTCTTTTGCCAGCTCATATACCTTAATTTTTACCAAATTCAAACACTCCTATTCTAATAATCCCTTGCTTGGACCAAATAGCTTCTTATTTCCTTAATTGATATCCTGTAACATTTTTTCTATAACCATGGCAAAGCCGGCATCCAAGATGGCTAAAGCGCCGCGAGCCGATTTACCAACTATATAACCTAAAACAACTTTATTCTGCCAATAATAAACATTTATTTTTCTGCTTTCACAAGCCATTTCAAAATCTCTTTTTACCTGAGTCGCGGCATCATTAGCCACGATCACCAGTTTGGCTTTTTTGCTTTTGACAGCAGAGATAGCCATGGCATCTCCAGCGATGATCTTGCCTGCCCTTTGTGCCAATCCTATATAATTGGCAATTTTTTCATCTTTATCCGATAATGAAAATTGTCGTACAGTTTTATCTTCTATTAATGCTTCGGGCATTTGTTGATTTATAGCCTCTAATACTTCATCCTTTATCTTGGTTTTGAAAGCCTTTTCCAAAGATTTGTTCTTGATGGCCATTTTTAAACAATCTCGGTCAAAACACAGATAGGCTCCCCGACCGGATTTTTTACCTGTAGGGTCCAATAATAGCTCGCCCTCGGGGGTGCGTACTATGCGCATAAGCGTCTTTTTATCCTTGAATTCTCTACAACCGATACACATACGTTGCGGTCTAGATTTGGAAGCCATTCTGATACTCCTTCTTTATTTACTTACAAATTTATTCATCAAATGCTGCATTATCTTGTACTGCATCATCCTGATATTCTTCCACTTCTTCCACATATTGAGAAACATCGTCCAACTGTTCATCCTCAGCAGCCTGAGATTCGCTTTTGATATCTATTTTCCAGCCGGTCAGACGCGCTGCCAGACGGGCATTTTGTCCTTCTTTGCCAATAGCCAAAGAAAGTTGAAAATCGGGAACTACCACTTGGGCGAATTTCTCCTTCTCGTCTATAGCCACAGAAATGACTTTGGCGGGGGAAAGAGCGCAGCTGACAAAAATAACAGGGTCTTCATCCCAGCGTACAACCTCTATCTTTTCACCCGAAAGCTCATTTACTATAGCCTGTACACGCATACCTTTAGAACCAACACAGGCTCCCACCGGATCAATATTGCTGTCTTTGCTGTACACGGCAATTTTTGAGCGTTGACCCGGTTCCCTGACTACGGATTTTATTTCCACGATCCCCTCACTGATCTCCGGCACTTCCAATTCAAAGAGCTTTTTGAGCAGTCCCGGATGCGTACGGGATACCATGATCTGCGGACCTTTGGTAGTTTTTTTCACTTCCAAAAGATATACTTTCAATCTTGTTCCTTGAGCATATTTTTCCCCGGGGATTTGCTCGGCAGGAACCAATAAAGCTTCCGACTTGCCCAGATCTATAAAAATATTTTTATTTTCTTGACGCAGGACCGTACCATTCAAAATATCATCCTTGCGGCCAACGAATTGATCGTAGACCATAGTACGCTCGGCTTCTCTGATCCTTTGCACCACCACATGTTTAGCTGTTTGAGCAGCGATCCGACCAAAAGATTTGGGGGTAACTTCCGATTCAAAAACATCGCCGATTTCAAAATCTTCATCAAATTTTCTCGCCTCAGCCAAAGAAATTTCCAAACATTCGTCCTCGGGCTGTTCCACCACATCTTTTCGATAATACACATGAATGTCGCCGTTATTTTTATCTATTTCCACCCTGACATTTTGTGAAGAGCCAAAATTCTTTTTATATGCAGAAATAAGAGCGGCTTCTATAGCTTCCAGCAAAACATCCATTTGAATACCCTTCTCTTTTTCCAGGTCTCTCAGGGCTTCAATAAAATCAGCATTCATTATTAACCTTCACTCCTTATATTTAATTATCATTAGAATTTCGCTGCCAAAGATGTTTTAGCTATTTTGGCAAGAGGTATAGAAAGCTCCTTTTGCTTCACTTCTATTTTTACTGTATCATCTATAAGGCCGATCAGCCGGCCTTGGTATTCTTTTTTGCCGTCCAGTGGTTGATAAAGGCTCACCAATACGGTCTCACCGGCAAAACGTACATAATCAGCCGCTTTCTTGAGCGGTCTTTCGATGCCGGGAGAGGAAACTTCCAAAATATAAGATGTCGGAATGGGGTCTTTTTCATCTAGTAGCTGGCTCACTGATTCACTGACCAGCTGGCATGCCTCATGATCGATGGGCGTTTTTTCTCTATCGATAAAAACGCGCACTATCCATTGGCCGCCTTCTTTTACATATTCTACATCAACTAGCTCCAGGCCATAATTAGTTACTATTGGCTCGGTCATTTCCCATACCAACTGAGCTATATTTATACTATTTTTTGGTTTTTTTGCTGACATAGTGACTCCTAACCATCAAATTAAAAAGTGGGTTTTTGGCCCACTCACATAAAACGACATTACATTACTTATATATTTTATCACATAAAGTGAAATATAACAATAATTTTTTAAATAAACTGACATCATCCTTAATATTGTTGCATTTCAACTCTTTAAATGGCTGCTTGTTACACTAACACACAGCTCAATAGTAATTTTCTTGCGGCTCAACTAGGTTTTCAGTGAGCAAAAATTCATATAATTCCTGCTCTTTTAAAGGCATAGAATAATAGTAACCTTGTATCTTATCTATACCTATACTCCTGGCCATATGCGCTTGTTTTTCCGTTTCTACACCTTCCACCAAAACCTGTGCTCCCATAAATTTAAAACTTTTGGTCAACGACTCAATAAAAAAACGACAATTGGTATCATTCTCAAAGTTATGTACCAAGCTTTTATCCATTTTAATACATTCAAATGGCAGTGTGATAACATAAGACAAATTTGAATAACCTGTACCAAAATCGTCCAGATGAAAACAGATGCCGTACTCGCTCAATTTTTCCATCACAGAAAGAAAAGTCGGTGTATCATGGGCGATAACCCTTTCGGTAATCTCCAACTTGATCTTACACGGCGGTATATTGTAGCTTTCTATTATTTCTAAAATCTTTTCCTCTACTCCGGGCTGCATAAACTGCTGAGCAGAAAAGTTGACAGAAATCGACTCCAGAGGCAAATCGGGGTAACGGCTAAAAAAACTGCAAACCTCTTTAAGTGCATACCAGGAAATATCAACAATCAGGCCGGCTTCTTCTGCCAGAGGTATGAATTCTGCGGGAAAAATCACATTCCCATAATCATCATGCAAGCGTATCAAGGCCTCCGCAGTCAAAAATTTGCCTTTTTTAAAATCATATACAGGCTGATAACAAAGAAAAAATTTTTTATCTTGCAAAGAATTCTTGATCAAATCAATCACGTATTTTCTGCGCTGCATCTGGTGTCCTATTGGTTCATCGAAGCTAACTAAAGCCCCTGCCCCTTTTCTTTTGGATAAACTGAGTGCATATCTCAATGAGGTTATGAGATCATTGGCATTATCTGCATGCCGGGGATAAGAAATATCGGCAAAAGAGGCGCTGATCTCACACTCTATTCCCGATACCTGCCACGGTTCCCGGAAACGCTCCATGATTTGAAGTAGGAATTTTTGACAAAAATCCTGGCTTTTGTTGACCAGGATTACAGTAAATTCCATATTGTTAAAACGACTGACCAGCAGGTCTTGGTCTAAATTTTGAATATAATTACTGATAGTTTTCAACAAGGCATCTCCGAAACGATGACCATAAGTATTATTAATAGATTTAAAACTATGCAACAAGATCATTACAATTGTAAAATTTTTATTTTTTTCTATATAATAATCTATTGTGTTGTAAAAGGCGTTGTGAGTTGCCAAGCCGGTAATGTGATCAGTATTGATCTTTTGGTTTTGGCAATTGATAAAAAGAATTAAAAGCGCTGCCATCACTGCCGAACCCGAGAACATGATATTTGGGAAAAGATGTTCAAATTGGATGATAGCAAATGATAATATTGTAATGATAATCATTGTGCGGAGAAAAGTAGCCTCAACATATTTGCGTTCTCTAAAATATATAATAAAAGCGATTGCTACATAGTAAAAATAAAAAAGGTAGGTCAAACGATTTAAAGGACCTCTTATATAGTTAAAATTTTCGTCAAAATAAAACATTAGGCCGGTATGTAAATTGGTAATAACGATCACAAAATAAACGGCATATAGTGCGATCATTACTAACAACGCCTGATTAAATCCATGCTTATGGGGACTTTTTTCATAAATCTGCTTAATAATATAACAAACTACTATCAGCTCGATCAGAACAAGAAAAATAAAATAAAGCGTATTTACTAGATTGTTGAGCATAGTAGGAATCAAATAAGCCATCTCGATAAAATAGACACTGATGATATTTAAAATAATACCTATCAAAGCTACGGTCAAACAGGTATGAAATAATCTTGTATGCTGTATTACAATGGAGTTTTTTTTATAAGAATAAGCCATAAGGATCGCAATAACGAGACAAGCGATATATTCAGTCTCTTTGATCCAGTACATTATGTTTTACCCCCCCTGTTTATGTCAATACAATTACTGAAATGGATATAATAACAAACATGCCTCTCTATAGATCTGGAATCTAATAAATAGCTAAAAAAAAACACCTCTTTTATTTTAATACAAAATTCTGTTTTTTACATCATTTTTTAATATAATACTACTAATGAGATATTTATAGTTTGGCGCTGATATTTAATAAAATCACCTGTAGATTATTCATTTTAGTATAGAGTATAATTATTAATCTTTATATTATCTTTTAAATAATAAAAAATAATAGTACGATTAGGCCTAAAATGATACGATACCATCCAAAGGCCTTAAAATCATGTTTTTGGATATAGCCGACCAAAAACTTGATGGCCAGCACAGAAACCACAAATGCTACTACCATACCTACCAAAAGGATCAAAGTTTCAAAACTGGTAAAGGCAAAACCGAAATCTAACAGCTTTACCAAGCTCGCTCCCAGCATCACGGGGATAGCCAAAAAGAAAGTGAATTCCGCTGCCACCGTTCTGGAGGACCCCAGCAAAATCGCACCCAAGATAGTTGAACCTGATCTGGAAGTGCCGGGAATCAAAGACAATATCTGAAATACACCAATGAGAAAAGCAGTCTTAAAATTCATGCGGTCCATACTGTCGATCTTAGGCACTCGATTTTTGTTCCTATTTTCGATCACAATGAACAGTACACCGTATACAATAAGTGTAGTGGCTACCGTCCAGGGATTATAAAACAGCTCATCAATTTTATCATTGAAGATGAATCCGATTATTCCGGCCGGGATACAAGCAGCCAAAATTTTCCACCACATCAAGAGAGTTGCTTTTTTTTCGGCATCATTTTTTTGCCCGGCGACTGGCACTAATTTGCGCCAATATAAAACCACTACGGCCAAGATAGCACCCAACTGGATAACTACAAAAAACATTTCTTTGAAGGCATCAGACATATTGAGGCGCATCCATTCATCCACCAATATCATATGACCGGTGCTGCTGATGGGCAGCCATTCTGTGATCCCCTCCACAACACCGAGGATAATTGCTTTGATGATCTCGATCCATTCCATTTCTCAACCACTCCTATTTTTCTGTCCTGATTATAACATCTACAGCGTATTTTTTTAGACTGAATAATTATATCACAAAACAAAAAAACTTCTAGAGAAAGTGGGAATATAAATGAAATCTTAAACAAAATGTAATCGTATTAAAAATTACTCACACCAAAGCCAGAAATCCTGATACAAAATTATTAAACGGGCTGCCTCCGACATAATACTGTCAAAGGCAGCTCCGTGATTATAGCCCACCAGGAGTACTATACTTCCCTATGTTTAGGATCCAAGATAACACTATTACATTACAATCGGCCGGTGGAGATTGGCAGCAGCCTGATTGGATAAAGACCAGGATAAAAATGATAAGGGAATTTTCTATATCATCGCCAAAGATAACGCAACGATAGATATGAACTGCCGGCAGACAATCTTCAGCGGGGCAAGGGCTCTAAATCAGATTATTCTATCATCGTATTAAAAAATATTAACTGATAACTACCTACTGTATATCTAAATAATCGTATAACATTTTCTAGTCAATTAGGAAAATAACTACAGCGTCAAAATATGAATGACGGGGATTGCAGGAGTCAAGCAAGCAATCCCCTATAGCCTCTACTTATCAATATTTCCCGAATTCATTATCACTAAGCAAGATGGTTTTTTGGGCCGGAGTCTCTGATGCCATTGTCTCTTGATCAGATTTTTCCTCTGTATATTGCTTTTTGTTGTCATCTTCCTGACTAAGTTCCTTTGCATTAAACGAAGTTGTATTGTGATTTACATCTTTCAATTTGAACAGTCTGATTTGTTTTTTCAACAGCTCAGCTTGACTTGACAACTCTTCACTCGCCGAGGCACCCTCTTCGGAAGTGGCCGAGTTTTCCTGAATAACTGTAGAAACTTGCATAATACCTTGATTGATCTGTTCGATACCAACTGATTGCTCATTGGAGGCTACAGCTATTTCATTAATCAAGGTGGATACTTTTTGGATTTGTTCAAAAATTTCCTTCAAAGCATTGGAAGTGACTTGGGTAATCTTGGTTCCGTGTTCCACCTTCTTGATAGAGTTTTCAATCATATCGGTAGTTTCTTTGGCAGCATTTGCAGATCTGGCGGCCAAATTACGGACCTCTTCGGCAACAACGGCAAAGCCTTTACCATGCTGACCGGCACGGGCAGCCTCTACAGCGGCATTGAGCGAAAGAATATTCGTTTGGAAGGCAATGTCGTCGATAACCTTAATAATTTTTGAGATATTGTTAGAAGAGCTGTTGATATCTTCCATGGATTTAAGCATATCAACCATTTGCTCATTACCTTTTTCAGCGTTTAACTTAGTTCTTTCTGCAAGTTCACTGGCTTCATTGGCATTATCGGCATTTTGCCTTGTCTGCGTGGAAATCTGTTCGATCGATGTGGTCAGTTCTTCAATAGCACTGGCTTGCTCAGCAGCACCCTGGGAGAGGGCCAGGCTGGAATCAGATACTTGACGCGAGCCGGCAGCGACCTGATCAGCTGCCACACTGATATTTGCCATAACTTCATTTAAACTCGAAGCCAGAGAATCAAAAGCTCGGGCCAATTGACCAATTTCATCCTTTCTTTTCATAGTAGCTTGGGGGATTTCTATAGAAAAGTCACCTTTTGCAAGCATACCAGCATGTTGTACAGAAGCTTCGATGGGCATACTGATGCTTTTGGCAATAAAGAAGGCAATCAGAACACCAACAACAATAAATGCCGCACATAAAATCAGCATAAAATTACGTAAGTCGTCGATATTTTTAAATATCTCAGAAGCTGGGGAAGTTAAGGCAATACCCCAACCTGTATCACCTACAGGTGAATAACCCATATATTCTTCCTGACCTAGGAACAAATATTGACCTACGCCACTCTCTCCTGCCAGCATCTTCTTTTCTAATTCCACTAAAGCTGCCAGGCTTTGATCGCCATTTTTCAAGTTTTCGATATCACTATCTTCATTTAATACCAAGTCTATCAGATTGCAAGCAATAGTTACACCATCTTGGGACATCATAAAAGCACGCGAGCCCTCAACAAATTTCATATCATCGATTTTTTCGGTTAATATGTAAGCGTCTTTTTCTGCAATGATGGTACCAATTATTTGATTGGAGCTGTTTTTCAGAGGTGCTGCAACCACAAGGGTCATGGTTTTATTTTCTTTATCTATTATCGGTCTGGTAATATTGTTTTCTCCCTTTATTGCTTTTTGGAAAAATTCTTGGTTGGCCAAGTTTCTGCCATCTTTGTAGGAAATACCAGCTTTATTTGTTATGTAGAGATCTTTATTATCATTTTGGCTACTGACTTTGTTAAACCAAGCAAAAATCTGTTGTTTGTTGGCCTCAATATTGTCGAATAAGGGATTTCCGTTTAATGAGTTCAATTCCGAATAATATCCATCAACGAGTTCTGCAATAGCTTTACCACCTTGAGCTGATATCTCAATTAAGGCTCTATTTGTGGAATCCTTAATATCTTTAGTACTCATATTGATTGCTATCACAGTAAATGCAGCTACCATAGCTGCAACAAGTATAACGATAAAAAATACCATACGTGCTTTAATACTAGTTAGTTGTAATCTATGACGTTTCATTTCATATCCTCCTATATTTAATTATCGTACCGATTTTTGATTTACCCTTTTCATGACACGCATAATTTTATCAATATATTCACATGTACGGGTAATTCTAATACTATCAACAAGTCAATTGCCGATATTTATGTCATTTATACTATCTCAGAGCCACCTCCGTCCATTGAGCTAATACATGTTTTAAGGCATCCTCAGTTGATTATAGTTAGATTATGAGAGGTTGCTTTTGCCACTATGTCTTTCTTTTTCAAAGAACTCAATTTTAAATTTGATTTATAAGATAAAAATATTTTTACTCCAATTTATATTTCGTTAAAACACTGCAAATATTTAGCACATATAGCATTAATCAGACATTTATTCGCCATTTTTTACAAAATATATTTTTTCGGAACTCTATGATTAAACTATATAATTATTTATGAAGACCTTTGCAAGCCATTAAAAAAAACTGCTCTCCATAAAATGAGAGAGAGCAGTTTTACCCTGTATCTATTAAATATGACCTCTAGAATTAATGTCAACAAATTTTTGATGTAATTTTAAAGTAAGTGTGTAATTCGGCTTGTACTGAGCATACAAAAAGACCAGCCTATCATATTGATAGCCGGTCTTATATTTTGGTCGGAGCGACTGGACTCGAACCAGCGGCCTCTACCACCCCAAGGTAGCACTCTAGCCAAACTGAGCTACGCCCCGTCAAGTGCTTTTAGCCTCAGCTAAAAGCAGCTATTACATTATATGGTTATCTTCAAATTTTGTCAAGTAGTGTGTTAAAAATTATTGCGCATCTAAATCAAAAGCCGAATGTAGAGCAATGGCTGCATCTTTGATGCGGCTTTCTTCTATTATACAGGAGACTTTGATTTCAGAGGTGGAGATCATATCGATATTGCAGCCGATATCAGCCAAAACCTCGAACATTTTCGCCGCTACACCAGGGTTAGTGATCATACCTGCTCCGATGATAGAAACTTTGGCTACATTATCCACTATTTCATAGCCTTTGGCATCAACATTTTCAACTATTTTTTTGATGATTTTTTCAACTTTTTCTTTGTCGTCACGAGCTGTAGTAAAAGAAATATCTTGCCGGGAATTTCTTTTACCGCTTTGGATTATTATATCGACATTGATTTTTTCAGCGGCCAGTGTGGTAAAGATTTTGCCTGCTATACCCGGTTGATCTGGCAAATCAAAGAGAGTGATTTTTAAAACATTGGTATCATGGGCCACGCCGCAAACAAGCAACTCTTTTTCCAATTCTTTATTCATATGGCAAACCTCCTGCACTATAGTTCCTTCGGCATAATTAAAGCTGGAACGAACGTGTAATTTAATATTATATTGTTTAGCCACTTCTACGCTGCGAGGCTGCAGTACTAAAGCACCCATAGCGGCCATTTCCAGCATCTCGTCATAAGAAATCTCAGACATTTTACGGGCTTTTTTGACCACTCTGGGGTCGGCCGTATAAACGCCTTCCACATCCGTAAAGATCTCGCAAACATCGGCCTCTAAAGCCACTGCCAAAGCTACGGCACTGGTATCTGAGCCACCGCGGCCCAAAGTGTTGATATCACCTATTTTATCGACGCCCTGGAAACCTGCTACAACTACGATCTTACCTTCGTCCAGCTCTTTATGGACTCTTTGGCAATCCATATAGCTGATCTTGGCCTTGGCAAAGACTCCGTCTGTGTGGAAGCCTGCCTGCGGGCCGGTCAGAGATACGGCTTGAAAACCCATATCAATCAAAGTCATGGATAAAAGAGCAATAGATTGCTGCTCCCCTGTGGACAATAGCATATCCATCTCACGACGAGGCGGATCACTGGATAATTGTTTAGCCAGAGCGATCAGGTCATCCGTGGTATCCCCCATCGCGGAAACAACAACTACTACTTTATTTCCGGCAGCAGCTGTTTCGGATACTCTTTTGGCTACTCTTTTCATCCTTTCGGCGTTAGCCACCGAGCTACCACCGAATTTTTGCACAATTATCATATATCAAACCTCCAAAAAGAGTTGTTTACAAATTAATTTATCAGTCTTAATAAGCACTTTTTCCAGCTGGGCCACATATAACAAACAAAGAAATACAAATGAATATTGGCCCGCTCGGCTTATAAAGATCAAAGATTATTCGTCCGCCACTCTGATAATATTAGTGATCTTAGCCACACAATCCAACTCAGCTATTTTATCCAAAGCTCCCATCATATCGGAATGTTTGACTTTATCAGTTATCATGACTATCTCTGCTTGATCTTCGGGGAGACGCCTCTTTTGCATCACGCTGTCCAAACTGACATTTTCTTTTCCTAAGATGTCTGTGATAGCAGCAAATACACCCGGTTTGTCATAAGCATTGATTCTTACATAATATTTGCTGATAGTATCCTCAATGGGTTTTACTTTTTTGTTGTCAAAGCAGCCACAGCTCCAGCGATTTTTGCAATCATTAACTATATTTCTGGCCGCAGCGATCATATCACCCACAACAGCACTGGCAGTAGGCAAAGCGCCTGCTCCACGTCCATAAAACATGGCCTGGTCCAAAGGATAGGCTTCTACAAAAATCGCATTGAAGGAATCCCTTACCGCGGCCAAAGGGTGGCTCAAGGGGATCATCACAGGATGGACACGGGCTTCTATGAGGCCATTATCCTCTTTAGCGATTCCTAATATCTTGATAGTATAGCCAAATTCTTTGGCATAGGCAATATCCCAGTCAGTAATCTTGGTAATACCTTCCACGTAGACCATTTCATATGTAACACGGCTGTTAAAGGCAATGGAGGCTAAAATTGCCACCTTTCTGGCGGCATCATAGCCTTCTACATCATTAGTCGGGTCAGCCTCGGCATAACCCAGAGCTTTGGCCTCTTCTAAAGCCGCTTCAAAAGTGCTGCCGGTTTCCGACATGCTGGTCAGGATATAATTGGTGGTCCCGTTCAAAATCCCCATTATTTGTTGGAATTTATTGCAGGCCATGGATTCTTTGAGAGGCAAAATGATTGGAATAGCTCCCGCTACGCTGGCTTCAAAAAACAGGTCAACATTGTTTTCTTCAGCTATAGCCAAAAGCTCTCCTCCATGAGTGGCCATCAGATCTTTATTGGCGGTCACTACGCTTTTGCCCGCTTTCAAAGCAGCAGTAATAGCTTTTAAAGGCATATCAATGCCTCCCGCTACTTCTACCATGATATCGATATTAGGGTCATTGACTAAATCATGCCAATCATCAGTAATAATAATATCTTCGGCGCCCAAATCAGCCAAAAACTTTTGCGCTCTTTCTATATTTTTATCGGCTACACGAACAAGATCAATGTCCATGGAGCGGGCGCTAATAATATCAGCGTTGTTAATAATAGCGGTGGCTGTACCCCCGCCGATAGTCCCCAATCCAAAAATACCAACATTGATCTTTCTTGCCTTACAAGTATTTGTAGACATCGTAACACCTTCTTTTTTATAATTTTTGATATATTCATTAAAGTATAGCAGAATTTTAATCGATTCGCAAGGTAAGAAAAAGAACATTATCGGTCTTTCGTTAGAAAAATATAAGTAAAAAGAGGAGTCAAAATCTATCCCTCTCCTCTCCTGAGGTATAAAATTTTGTCAAAGAACCTGATTTTTTAAATGCTTTTATTAATTGAAATGTTTCACCGGCGGGTTGCTCACTTGTACTTTTTTTAAATTTTCTATATGATTTACTTTTATAAAAAAAAGAGCCGGATCTTATTTCTTTATCCGTCTCTTTATAAAATCGCTATTAATTATTTTCAAGCCAATCTTTCTCCCAATCTCAATTTATCTGCTACCATGGCAATAAATTCCGAATTAGTAGGTTTACCTCTTTCGATATTAATCGTATAACCAAAATATTTATTCATCATATCTACGTTTCCTCTGTCCCACGCCAGTTCCACAGCATGGCGGATAGCTCTTTCCACACGGCTGGCGGTAGTATTATGCTTATCGGCTACCATAGGATAAAGTTCTTTGGTAACTGCGCCGATAAGATTTATTTCTTCAGTAACCATAATTATTGCATCACGCAGATATTGATAACCCTTGATATGGGCAGGCACGCCCATTTGATGAATAACTTTGGTTACCTCCAGTTCTAGATTACGGGATTTCAAAGGTACATTTACAGTTGTCGTCTCCAATTTTTCCTGCTGACCCATCAATTGACGTATTCTTATATCCAAAAGATCCAGATTAAAAGGTTTTAATATGTAATAGGATGCTCCCAATTCCATAGCCCTTTTAGTCAGGGACTCTTGTCCAAAAGCAGTCAACATGATTACATGAGGTCTTTTTTGTAATTTTAAATCACCGAGTTGCTCCAATACTCCCAAGCCATCCAAATGGGGCATCACAAGATCCAAAATCACTATATCCGGCTGTTCCCTCTCGATCAGAGTCAACGCCTCATTGCCATCATAGGCACAACCACATGGTTGATAATTTTCCAAGGAAGCAAAATGATCTCTCATGATATTACAGAATGCTTTACTGTCGTCTACTAATAGTATTTTAATTACACCATCCATCATATTCAGCCAACCTTCTTTTGTTTTTTTTATTCCATCCATTTTTACTTTTTTTCCACCCTCCTATTGCTAAAAATTTTTCTTTTTTAAAGTTTTAATTAGCTTTTCGCTATCACCTTTAAATATTCCTGCAATTGAAATCCCTGCTATCCCTATTTTATTCCGACAAAAAACCCCTAGTTTCTGGGGTTTTTGTCGAAAAAAGCACTCTTTTTTATTCATCTATGATACCGGCTTCAGACAACATCCATTCGGCGAAGCAGGCATAACCTTTTTGTGGGTTATTGACAAAAACATGGGTGACAGCACCCACCAAACGATTATTTTGGATGATAGGACTCCCGCTCATGCCCTGTATAATACCACCTGTTTTTTTTAAAAGATCAGGATCTGTAATTTCAATGATCATACCTTTTCCGCTGGAGCGATAATTAGGCAATATTTTGACGATTTTTATAGAAAATTTTTCAATTTTTTCCCCTTGCAAAACAGTAAAAATTTCGGCATTTCCCAATTCAACTTGTTCAGTTAAAGCTACTTGGATATTATGAGCAAAAAATGGATTTGAAATTTCTTGATCTATTCTTCCAAAAATTCCCAGTCTACAGTTTTTTTCTATACTACCCCTCCATTTTCCTCCAATAAAAGAACCAATTTTTTCTCCCGGGGAACCCTTTTCACCAATTTTGATGCCTTGGATATTAGCCCGTACTATACTGCCTTTATCATAATTGGTTGAACCTTTACCGTTTAAATCGCTTATTTCATGACCTAAAGCCCCGTATTTTCCTGTTTGCGGTTCATAAAAAGTCAAGGTACCTACTCCGGCCGTATTATCACGTACATAAATACCGATACGATAATTTTTGCTGTCGGTACAAAATATCGGAGTAATATCTAATTCATACTCTTTATTTGCACGTAGTAATTTTACATGCAAACTTTGTCCATTTTTACCAATGTTGTCTATCAATTGCGCAACTTCTTTATTAGTATTGACTTTTTGGCCGTTCAAAGAAATGATAAAATCACCTATTTCTATACCAGCATCTTTTGCCGGATAGACTGCCTGGCCATCCTCTAATATAACGGGAGATTGGCCTACCACGGTTACTCCGTTGGTCTGCAATAATATACCTATAGCTTGACCTCCCGGCACGATATACACAGGTGAGACTTCTTGCACTTTGACAGTTTTTATCGGTACGGTATTAGCAATTGAAAGGCGAACAGAATAAATGTCACCGGTCTCAGTTTCGGTATCCGTTGATTCTGTTGTCTCAGCAATACCATCATCAAAGCTGCCTAATGCCTTTTGGCTGCCCTCATTTTCCTTCTCTTGCGTAACTATGCGATGCATGATCGATGAGGAACCACTTTGATTTTCGAGGAGCTCAGGATCTTCTCCCGAAACTACTTTCTGGTATGGCGATAGGGATAAAAAGTTATAATAAAAAACCGTGATTAGACCAAAAAACAAAATAAAAGTTAATAATAATACAGCTAAAAATTTACTATTGAGAATTTTTTCGCTTGGTGATTTTGGGATTTCTTTCATAAATACCTCCTTTCAGGTTTTTTGTTAATTATTATTAAAGTCTCTATTTATATTTTGTTTTTTGTGCAAACTATATCCAAGCAAATTGCTCCAATTAAATAAAAAAACGCCTTTAAAAAGGCGTTTTAAAAAAATTTTGTAAAATTAATTCAACATTTCTTTGGCTTGCTCGATAGTAAAATTGCTGATATTTTTACCCGCTATCATACGAGCCAGCTCATTAACACGTCCTTGGTAATCCAAGATTCGGCAATTGACATCAGCACGGCTTTTGTTAACTTCTTTGTATATGTAGATATGGTGTGAGGCCGCGGCAGCCATTAAAGCGGCATGAGTGATGGCCAGCACTTGGGTATACTCAGCGATTTTTGCCATGCGTTGGGCCACCATAGTCAATGTCACTCCGCCAAGTCCACTGTCTACTTCGTCAAAGATCAGCGTGGGAACTTGATCGAGCTGGGCCAAAATAACTTTTATCGCCAGCACCACACGAGACAACTCGCCCCCTGAGGCAATCTTGGCCACCGGATGGAAAAGTTCCCCAGGATTGGATTGGATAACAAAAAGAGCTTTTTCTTGTCCTAAAGGAGACATCTCCCGCTCAATAAAACGTATGTCAAAAACAGCCTGCGGCATATAAAGCAGCTTAAATTCCTCGGTGATGGCTTGGGCCAATTTTTGGGCGGCTATTTTTCTTTTATTGGTCAATTGATCTGCCAATTGCTGATAGTCAAGCTTTGCTTGAGCCAATTCAGCTGCGGCTGCTTCGCCGCTTTGATCCCAATTTTCCCATTGTAATAATTCTTTTTTGGCATTATCGGCATAAAGCAAAATTTCTTCGATATCTGTCCCATATTTTCTTTTGAGTTTACGCAGCAAATTAAGTCTTTCTTCTATCTGTTCCAAAGCATAAGGATCGAACTCTACTGCTTGCCGATAAGTAGATATCTCTCTGGCGATATCCTCCAGCTCATAATAAACAGACTCCAGACGCTCGGACAAAGTGGCGGCTTGCTGATCCAGTTCAGCAGCTTCTTTGAGCGCTCTTATCGCTTCGGCGCTTTTATCGAGGGCGGAAGCATTAGAACATAAAGCATCATAAGCGGCTGAGGAAACCTCTTGCAGTTTTTCTGCATTCAGCAAGCGAGCATATTCTTGGGCCAGATGCTCGTCCTCTCCGATCATGAGATTAGCTTTTGCTATCT
Organism: Bacillota bacterium; assembly: GCA_050942825.1. Taxonomy (GTDB): domain Bacteria; phylum Bacillota; class Dehalobacteriia; order UBA4068; family UBA4068; genus CAYRML01. Next base: position 8,316 of record JBMNOA010000006.1, on the reverse strand, counting down.
CCTCTATTTGGAATGTCAGCCAATCGATCTTTTGCGCAGCTTCTTGTTTTTTTTCTGTATATTCACGGCACTTTTTTTGACATTGTTGTACTTTTTGATAACTATGGGCCACCTGTTCTTTAAGAGACAAAAGCTCTTCACCGCCAAAGCTGTCTAAAAGCTGTAATTGTTTATCCTCCTCCAAAAGCAGCATATGCTCCATCTGGCCGTGAATATTGATCAAAAGACGACCCAGAGAACGCAAAAAAGACAGACTTACCGTCCGTCCATTGACACGGCAAAGACTTTTGCCAGTGCGATTAATCTCCCTGGTTAGGATCAAAATCTCATCAGCTCTTTCATGACCGTATTCGGCCAATAATTGATCCAGTTCCTGAGGATAAGGTGCGCAGAAAACGCCCTCCACTAAACATCTGTCACAGCCCTTCCTAATAAAGCTTTCCGCGGCACGGCCGCCTATCAAAAGTGAGACAGCATCTATCAGTAATGATTTGCCGGCACCTGTCTCTCCTGACAAGACATTAAAGCCTTTCGATAAAGGCAGGCGCAAAGATTCAATAAGCGCAAAATTTTCTACATAGAGTTCCTGCAGCATATTATCCCTCTTAATCGTTACTACTGTGCTAAGTTTTGCAAGCGTTCCAAAATAGCTTCGATATCCTCATCTTCTTTGATAACGATCATGATCGTATCGTCGCCCGCTATGGTACCAAGTATCTCTTTCCAGGACAAGCCATCCAGGCAAAAGGCTATACCTTGTGCAGTGCCGGGCAAAGTTCGTAAAACAATGAGCTGGCCGCTCTTGTCTATGCGCAGCATATTATCTCTCATCATTTTTTTGGCTCGATCAAAAGTATTACCGGCCATACTTCCCGGCGGGAAGCTGTAGCGGAAAAAGTTTTCACCCGAGGCGACTTTGATCAGGCCCAATTCTTTAATATCACGGGATATGGTGGCCTGAGTGACGTTAAAACCATATTTACGCAATTCATCTGTCAACTGGAACTGTGTTTCGATATTTTTGTTTTCTATGATCTCTCGTATCATTTTATGTCTGCGATTTTTTATCAAAAAAGACACTCCCTTTAAAACCTTAATTTTTAACCTTTATTTAATTTGCTGCTCACCCGCTGAAAAAAATTCAAGGGGGCAAAACGCAACAATTTACTGTTTTGGGACAATCTTTTGACAGATACCACATCACCATTCTGCAAAGGACAAAAAAGCTGACCGTCCGCTGTCAACTTTGCACCCTCGCCTTCCCCCGCGTAGACTACTTCCACATGACTACTACTTGGCACAACTATAGGACGGGAAAAAAAGCTATGCGGACAAACAAAATTAAGCAGCATTAACTCCATATTAGGCATAATCAGCGGACCACCTGCAGAAAAAGAATAAGCCGTAGATCCTGTGGGTGTAGCAATGATGATCCCATCGGAACGGCTGGAATTAATTAGCTGACCGTCTAAAATAAGATCTATCGATATGGTGCGTGTATAAGCGCTATTATTGACCACCAGATCATTCAAAGCCACAAAAGAAGCTACTTCTTGACCCTTTCTCAGTACATAAGCCTCCAGCATCATTCTCTCTTCTATATAGTATTTGTCCTCCAATAAAGCCTGCAGGGCAGTAAAAACATCCTCTTGTTCTACCTCGGACAAAAAACCGAGCTTGCCCATATTGATGCCTAGCATTGGCACAGCAAAGGGAGATAAGAATCTGGAAGCCGCCAAAATCGTACCGTCTCCACCCAAAACCAAAGCTGCATCGAGGCCGCTAAAATCAATATTACGGCATGCAGCTAAATCAAATCCCGGTTTGCTGTCGGGTATAAATAATTGAGCATCGGTGTTTTGTAAAAATTTTACTATATTTTCTGCCAGATAATAATTTTTTTCGTTTTTATGGTTAATCAATATTGTGATTTTTTTCATTTTTTCTCACATATACATGGATTTTATTAAAAAAAAAGTATAATTATTATGATTTTAACACAAAAAATGTCTCTTGGCAATTATAAAGTACATTAAGAACATATTGTATATATTTTGGCTAATTATATATATACATATGGCGTTTTGCCGTACTGATTTTGAGGATTTATTGTTATTTATGTTCCTGCCAAGCTTTGGTTACCGTCTCTTTTATATTTTCAAGAATATCCGAATTTTTTGCCTCATCAAGCAAAGCAGCAGATTCATGTCTCGCTTTTTGAGCCAAAAGCAGGTATTCTATGTTGCCGTTTGGCCCTGTGATAGGAGAAAAATCCCAGGCTAAAGGCATAAGGTCCAGTTCTTTGATAGCCGTATATACATTTTGCAATACTTCTATGTGTACCGCTCTATCTTTTACCACACCTTTTTTTCCCACTTTATCTTTACCTGCCTCGAACTGCGGCTTTATCAGAGCTACCAGCAGTCCCTGTGCACGCAAAAATTGCAGCGCGGCCGGCAAAACTTTAGCCAGAGAAATAAAAGAAGCATCGACCGTGATTATATGGACACTTTCCGGGATCTCCTTGGCTGTCAAATAACGGGCATTGGTCTTTTCTAATACCACGACCCGTTGATCCTGCCGCAACTGCCAAGCGAGCTGACCGTAACCGACATCCACCGCATAAACTTTGGCAGCTCCGTTTTGCAAAGCGCAATCGACGAAACCGCCTGTAGAAGAACCTATGTCTAAAACTATCTTGCCCTTAAAGTCGAGATTAAATACTTCTATAGCCTTGGCCAACTTCAGTCCGCCCCGGGAAACATAGGGCAAGGCCTTGCTTTTCACGGTGATATCGGCATCGCAGCGCAGCAAAAAGCCTGCCTTATCCACGCGGCTGCCGTCTACCAGGACTTCTCCTGCCATAATAGCAGCTTTGGCCTTTTCCCTACTCGAGAAAAGGCCTCTATCCACTAATATAATATCCAAACGTTTATTTTCTCTCATACTTTATCCTTTTTTGCTTCACTGTTATCGATAATATTATTATCCGAATTTTTTAGCTCGGAAAACCAGCGCGTCAGAACTTTTTGCGCCAGTTTTTGCGGACTCATCCCCACATTATCCAGCAAAATATCTCTGTTTCCTTGAGGAATGAATTGATCCGGCAAAGCAGCTATCTCTATTTCTATATCACGTAGGCCTTTTTGCCGCAAAAGTTCGGCACAGGCACAGCCAAAGCCGCCTTTTTTTATTCCTTCTTCCATAGTCAGCACTCGACCGCATTTTTGGGCTGTAGCAATCAGCAATTCTTCATCCAAAGGTTTGATAAAACGGACATTGATGACTGTGACCGAGAGCCCTTTTTGCCATAAAATATCGGCCAGCTCAACAGCTGTATTGACCATAGAACCGCAGGCAAAAACGGCTAAATTATCTCCCTCACGCAGCACTTGTGCTTTGCCAAAAGGTAAAAGCGGTACTTCCAATTTTAAGGAATCAAGACCGCTGGTGCCACGCGGATAGCGTATTGCCACCGGAGCCTCATAAGTAAACGCCGATTTGAGCATGGCTTGCAGCTCATTTTCATCTTTGGGCGCCATCAAGACCATATTGGGCATACTGCTCAAAAAAGAAATATCGAAAACGCCGTGATGCGTGGGACCGTCATCACCTACCAAGCCAGCTCGGTCTATAGCAAATACTACCGGCAGTTGTTGCAGGCAAACATCATGCAATATCTGATCATAAGCCCTTTGCAAAAAGCTGGAATAAACTGCCACCACCGGACGAGCTTCCGCCGCTGCTAATCCCGCTGCAAAAGTCACAGCATGGCCTTCTGCAATGCCCACATCGAAGGAACGCTGCGGATATTGTTCAAAAAAGTGCGAAAGACCTGTTCCGTTTGTCATAGCAGCCGTAATGGCCATAATTTTTTCATTCTCTGCCGCTAAACGGCATAGTGTGTCACCAAAAACTTCACTGTAAGTCAAAGAGGGATGCGGATTTTTGAGCAATCCGGTACCGATATCAAAAGGCCCTGTACCATGAAAGATATCGGGGTTATTCTGCGCCGGCACATATCCTTTGCCCTTTTTAGTAATAACATGCAACAAAACAGGTTTATCAATACTTTTGGCTCTATTCAATAACGTAATCATACTCTCTATATCATGGCCGTAGACAGGTCCTAAATAAATGAAGCCCAGCTCCTCAAAAATCATGCCCGGCATAAGAAAATATTTGAGGCTGTCTTTCATCCTGTCGATAGTGTGAGCAATATAAGGACCTACGCGAGGTATGCTTTTTAAGATTTGTTCTATTTCCTGCTTTCTTTGTCCATATTTGGGACTGGTACGGATACGCACCAAGTAATTAGACATAGCACCCACATTGGAATTGATAGACATTTCATTATCATTGAGAACTACGATCAGCTTGCTGCCTAAATCGCCGCAATGGCAAAGAGCTTCATACGATATTCCACCTGTCAAAGCTCCATCACCAACTACAGCCACCACTTGATAATCCTCGCCCATCACATCCCTGGCTTGGGCAAATCCCAATGCAGCGGAAATCGCCGTGCTGCTATGGCCGGTATTAAAAGGATCGGCTGGGCTTTCCTCCCTTTTGGGGAAGCCGCTGAGCCCACCATAAGTGCGTAAAGTGGCGAATTGATCCCGCCTGCCGGTCAGTATTTTATGTGTATATGATTGATGGCCCACATCCCAGATCAATTTATCACTGGGGATATCAAAAACTCTATGCAGCGCCAAAGTTAACTCCACAACACCCAGGTTAGGTGCCAAATGGCCACCGTTTTTGGAAACCACATCCAATATGTAAAGACGGATCTCCTCTGCCAATTGATACAATTGAGCTACCGTCAGCCCCGCCAGATCGGCTGAACTGTTGATCTGAGGAAGCAAATGCTGTACTTGCGGCTGCTGGACTTTATTTATTTTAGTAATCTTAAATTTATCTGCCATATCTATTATCTTAACAAGGGGTATAAGGTTTTCATCCTGGCAGCTAAGCTACCCGTGGCTGATTTTTCATCTCCCCTTGCCCTTATAATTATTTTTACCTCTTTTGCCCCGTCCGTAAGCGCGGGCTTTTTTTAATAAAAATATCTCTTCTAACCACGAAATAAGGCGGCCTACATTAAATATAATCTGATCCGCCTGGGTGATAGCATAACCTTTGGATAAAGCTTTGCCGCCGACTGTGAGAGAGGCTACAATGCCTGACATGAGCGTAGCAGCCCAAACAGCTGTTTGCGGGTCCTTGCCCCAGGGCAAAACCACTACTACGGCCACGGCCATACCGCCGCTCACCGTACCACAAATATCACCCATCATATCAGAACAAAAGCTGGCCACTTTTTCTGCATTATTGATCAGACGCAAGGATTGCACTGCTCCCGGTATCTTTGACGAAGATCTGGCGTTAAAGGGCACGGGATCGGCTACTGCCACAGCTACTCCTATAACATCAAAAATAATCCCCACAAATATCACAGCCAGCAAAAGTACAAAAGCTAAAAACGCTGACCGTAATTCGGTGAGGAATATCTGCGAATTGATACTTAAAAGGCAAGCGATAAAAAAGGTCGCTACTGCCGAAATCAATGGGTATTTAAGCGCGAACTTCTTCTTGCCATTATTTTTACCCAACTTCAAAAAAAATCAACCCCTAAATATTGTCAGAATGTGGACTCCTATTGAGTAAACTCTATAGCTTAGGTCTGGCAGGATTTCCCCCCGAGTCAACCTATCCGTTGCCGGATGGGCGGTTTCCCTTTAAGTCTCGGTCTGCAAGGTCTCCCGTTGCAGGGCCAGATTACCACTTAGTCTATACTTTAATCCCCAATAGGTGAATACAGTCTAGGAGTTTTCCTCGACGGCTCAGTTATTCTCTTAGCCTCTTTTGCAGTATTGGTTTCATCACCTGCACATCTCTTTTGGTCGAAGAGATACGCAGGAATTTTTGTGAATCCACCAAGACCACTCAAGGCAGGCTACGCTGCACACAGCATTATACCGCATACAGGTTTATATCCCAAGCCGTAGTTCCACGCCCGACCAAGGCAGTTCCCCACATACTTGGGTCTCCGCGGAGGCGGGGTCAACTCCCACATGCCATTGCAGGCTGCCCCATCCTCCTTAACTTCCAGCACCAGCCCTCGACTGGGCGTCAAAAGCCAGCACCAGAAACTTCATCGATGTGCCCTCGACGGATTTTTAGGCCCGCCTTCAAAGAATACTTGCCGACTAGAATACTGCGCCACATAATGACAAAAGAATTATAGCATAACAAAAAATTTTTTTCAAATTTAGGTACTATAAGCAAGCATATCATGAATTATTTGCAATTCATTAGTAGCAAAATCTATAGCCACTACCATAAATTCGCAGTCTGCCTCTTGGCCTGATTCAGCCATATAGATTTGGGCCATCCTTGCTAGCTGTTTCTTTTTTGCTTTGCCAACACTTTCGGCGGCAGTGCCAAAAAGAGAACCTGTTTTGCTACGCACTTCCACAAAATACAAGCAACCATCTTTCCGGGCGATGATATCGATCTCGCCTTCAGCACGGCGAAAGTTGCGCGCCAAAATCTCATAATTTCTCTCTTTTAGTGCCATAAAGGCCAGATCTTCGCCTTTTTGACCTCTTTGTTTGCGTATATCACTCACTTTTTTTCCTCGTTTTTGATCTCTTTAAAGCTAAAACTCATTCTTTGGATGGGCGAAGGTCCGTAAAGGGCAATGCTTTGCCTATGTAGCAAAGTGGGATAGCCTTTGTGTACCTCAAACCCGTACTGAGGAAAAAGCTTAGCCATTTTTAACATGATCCTGTCCCTTGCGCATTTGGCCAAAATTGAAGCCGCTGCGATAGAGATACTTTTGCTGTCACCCTTTATTATCAGCGTTTGCGGGATATCCATGGCCAAAGCACGGTTACCGTCGATCAATAAATACTCAGGCTTTTTTTCCAACTTTGAGACTGCTCTGGCCATTGCCTTCAGACGAGCCTGTAAGATATTATAGCGGTCTATCTGCCGATGATTAATCCAAGCTACGGCCCAGCACAGAGCTTTTTCTTTGATTTGCTGTTCTAAAAGCAGACGATTTTTTTCGGATAATTTTTTGGAATCATCCAGACCCCAGATGCAACAATCAGGGGGTAAAATCACGGCTCCACCAACTACCGGGCCCACCAGAGGACCGCAGCCTGCTTCATCCATACCTGCTATCAGCTGGAAACCTTTTTTCTGCAGCTGTTTTTCATAGAGGCTGATATTATTGATTCTGACCCTCTCTTCAGCTTTTTTGGCCAAAAATTTTTCAGCCATTTCCCTCACTTTGGCCACTGGACTTTGTAAAAGCCCTAGGGCCTCCTCATCAGGAACATCAAATGAACATAGTATTTCTCTAGCTATTTTTACTTGATCCTTTTTTATCATTATCAACACCTCTGATATCGTCCAGAGTATAGCGACCCAACAAACCGGCTCTGAATTCACGCAATAACATCAGCGCGGCATCTTCTTCGCGTACCAAACCGCCTGCAACCAAAAGCCCTCTTTTTTTACCGATATCCTGGATCAACTCCTGACCTGTAGGCGGCAACTGTTCCAGCTTGTATCTGGACTTCAAAGCCTGGGGGTTTTGCTCTAATAAAATCTCGGCCAAAGCCTCCGCCACCTCATAAACAGGATAGACCAAATCGCTGATCGATCCAATCACAGCAAGCTTAAAAGCTGTATCATAATTAGAAAGTTTGGGCCAAAGCACGCCGGGAGTATCCAGTAATTCGATACCGGCAGTGGTTTTGATCCATTGGCGGCCTTTGGTGACGCCGGGTTTATTACCTGTTTTGGCCGCGGCAACAGGGGAAATAGCATTGATGACCGTCGATTTACCGCTGTTTGGTACACCGACCACCATCGCCCGTACGGGACGGCGCAGACGGCCTTTGGCTTCCAATTTTTGCATCAAAGGCTCTGCTGCTCTGGCTGCTGCAGCTAGTATTTCTTTAATACCACGTTTGTGGGCGGCATTGACTGCCACCGCCTCATAGCCCTGACTGCGATAATAGGCCAGCCAGCGGGTAGTTGCTGCCGCATCGGCCAGATCGGCCTTATTTAAAATCAAAACATGCGGCTTTTTTTGCCCCGTTAATAGCAACAACTCAGGATTACGGCTGCTTTTAGGAGCACGCGCATCCAAAACTTCTATCAATATATCGACCAATTTCAGGTCAGCTTCCATATGGCGTTTACTTTTGGCCATATGACCAGGATACCAATTTATCATCGTATTTGTTCTATCATTATTTTTATTGTGCTTATCTAACATTATTACCAACTTTCCCG
>JBMNOA010000138.1:0-2525 GCA_050942825.1 Bacillota bacterium | reverse complement strand
CTGAAAGTGTTTTCAATGCCTCTGACTGCCTGTATTTACTAAGTCCGGTATTTTCTTCAATGTTTTCAATGGTAGAATAAAACATTCCGTTTTCTAGTTTTCCCTCTTTATCCCAATAATTATATTCACTTGCTAACTCTCCCAACATTAAAGTTACATTAATTCCGAACTTCTTTAAAATGTCTTTATTTACAACAATGTAATTATCACTTGCAAGTAAAGATATAATTCCCATGTTTTCCCTCTTTTCTGTAACAAAAAAACTGCATATCGTCTAGTACGCCCCCTAAACGATATACAGTCTCTTCTTTTCCACCTATTCAGTTTTTAACCCGATCCAGTCGGGCGTGACTGAATAGGCATCAATGAGTATTATGGAAGGTCTTACCTCGATTCCTATAATACTCTTATTTTCCATTTTCTACAAGTTTGTATTTTGTCACTCTGCACTTATCCCCGGCCCGGTTCAATACCTGAACGGTTTCCCGACTAAAACTATGCCCGGATTCTTTCAGATCATGGATTCTAGCCGATAGCCTCGTAATGCCTAAACCCTGAAATGCTTCTAAGGTTGTTATGCTTCCGTATGCCTTAATCCATGCTAGAACCAGGTCGTTTTGACTTGCTTTTTTCTTCATACAATACCACCTCTATTCTCGGATTTTTCCGGTCGATATAAAATTCATCAGAGAAGCCGACTACATAATCCCATCCATCGTCTTTCAGGATTCCGCTGTCAACTAGTGCATCCTGTATGAATTTGTGAGCAACCCCGGCTATATTGTCCTTGTCTCGCCTCTTATTTGGCTCATAGAACCGATATAATATTTTTACCGGGTATTTTATCGGCTTTAGCTTAGAACGTCTTATATAGGCTTTAATAAGGCTTTGACAGTCATGTTTCATCTTGTTTGCCGGGTGATAGCCTGTCCTCTCGGCCTTGCAATAGTCATTCAATGAAGGTAAGCGACCGTCAATAATAAATTTCTTACAGCCATGATTTTCCATATCTTTCAATAAAGTCTTTCACCGTCTTTCCGTAATAGCTTAGCCATGCTCGCTCGCCTTGCCTTTTTGCGTACAAATCAAAATGCTTGTCAAAATGGATTCCATGAGAACTCATGTTGTGCATTGTAGGCGTCAGGAAGATCACAAGTCCATCCTCAATCGACTTCTTTCTGTTTGCCGTGCCAAAAAAAATCTCGTGACGGTGTGATCCTTCAAACCGTTCATTTCTCCAATATGGCGGATTATCTGGCATGATACAAAACTCTTCTTTCACTCTGCACCCCCTATAAATTTAAGGCTTGCAACCTCGGCAGGCGTCAATGTAGGAATACCGACTTGTTCACACTCTGAGATTACACCGTCTAGCAAAACGGAAAATTCTTTAGAATCCATTTGAGAACTTCCCTTGTATATTTTGTAGTGAGTAAATTCCTTTCCATGCACTGTTCCGTGTCCGATTTCTTCATAGTATTTGAAATATCCTTGTAAGTTAATATCCGACAATACAGATATAACCTCATACTGGCCATATCTCTTTAGCATCAAGAAATGGCACTCATCATTATTCAATCGCAACACGGATGCAAGCTGATTCAGGAGACTCCAATAGTAAGCATTGGCTGTCAATGTCCGCTTCTGCTTCTTCTCTTTTATTTCATAAATTTTATCTTTATCCTGTTCAAATAGCCATTGAATAATGACTTGCGCATTTCCTATCATTCTTCTATCTCATACCTTTTAACGATACTCTCAACATCGCTCTTGCTTACATAGTCGTCTTTTAGAAGAGTCTTAAGATCATCAAGCAGATTCAAGTAGTTGTTTATCATATCTCTTGTTTGCTCGTATTCGTCAAGTGTTAATTCAATCTTACCTCTAAATTTCATAATTACACCTCCCAACCGTTCAACCTGTCGGGATTTCCGACAAGTCATTTTTCATTCCTGATCTCATCAATCATGTCTTGAAATTCTCCAATTTCATTAAATGGAAGATCCTCTTCTAATGAGCTAATATCCTTTTCTTCCTTTGGTTCTTCTTTTCGACTTTCGCAAAATTCAATCTCATTCACAATCACGTCAGTTGTATATACCTTTTGTCCGTCTTTGTTTGTATAACTTCCTGTCTGAATCCGTCCGATCACGGCGATTTTGCTCCCCTTGTGCGTGTACATCTGGAGGACTTCGGCCTTCTTATCGAACGCGACACAATTTATAAAATCTGCGCCCTTGTCTTTCCCGTACCGATCCACGGCAAGAGTGAAACGTCCGATTGTCGTTCCTGACTGTGACTGTCTCATGTCAATATCTTTTGTCATGCGGCCAATTAAAATTACTTGATTTGCCATAACTTAACCTCTTTTCTTAAATTGATAACGTCTAACCGCAATTAAATTTGAATCGTTGTACACCTTTTGCCGTTAGCTGTCAATTAACATAATTTCATTCATTGTTTAACTCCTCATATTCTTTTACAAGCTCTATTGCTCTTTCTTCATTGATCGGAATATCAACAAA
>JBMNOA010000137.1:0-2560 GCA_050942825.1 Bacillota bacterium | reverse complement strand
GGAGTTCAGCTACAAAATGGTAGATACCTGCGGAGCGGAATTTGACGCAGAAACACCATATTTTTACTCTACCACAGATGAGCTCTGCGATTCCCGGCGGTTTAAGAGAAGCGGCAATCCTGTAATAATGGTTCTGGGTTCTGGCCCAATCAGAATCGGACAGGGCATCGAATTCGACTACTCCTCGGTTCACTGCGTCTGGACCTTGCGGGAGCTGGGCTACGAGGTGGTTATCTTAAACAACAACCCGGAGACAGTTTCCACTGACTACGACACTGCAGACAGACTTTATTTCGAGCCTCTCTGCCCAGAGGACGTAATGAACATAATAAAGGTGGAAAATCCAGTAGGCGTAGTTGTTGCCTTCGGAGGCCAGACTGCCATTAAGCTAACTCAGTATCTGGACGATCATGGTGTAAAAATTCTGGGAACTTCTGCGGAGTCCATCGACATTGCGGAGGACAGAGGCCGTTTCGACGTTCTTCTTGAAAAATTCGGCATCAGCAGACCTAAGGGCCTTAGCGTCACTTCTCTTGAGGGGGCTCTCGAAGCGGCGGCGCAGATCGGCTATCCAGTTCTCCTGAGACCTTCTTACGTAATCGGCGGACAGAACATGACAATTGCCGGAGACGAAGATGATGTGACAAAATACATGGAGAGAATCCTGGAAAACGACGCCAGCAACACTGTTCTGGTAGACAAGTACATGCCGGGAATAGAGCTGGAAGTTGATGTAATTTCCGACGGAAGCGATGTGCTGATTCCTGGAATCATGGAGCACATCGAGAAGGCCGGCATCCACTCAGGAGATTCCATAGCAGTTTATCCGCCGTACAATCTGACAGACAGACAGCTCAGGAGAATTGTGGACGTAAGCGAGAAGCTGGCCCTGGCTCTTGGAACCAAGGGGCTGGTAAACATCCAGTACCTTCTGTACAAAGGGGAGCTTTACGTAATAGAAGTGAACCCGAGGGCATCCAGAACCGTTCCGTATATTTCAAAGGTTGCAGGAGTTCCAATGGTAGACCTGGCTTCTCAGGTAATGCTGGGGGAAAAGCTGTACGACCTGGGCTATGGAACGGGACTCTACAGAACCCCGCCATATACCGCAGTTAAAGTCCCTGTTTTTTCCTTCGAAAAACTTACGGACGCCAACTCCATCCTGGGACCTGAGATGAAATCCACAGGAGAGGTACTGGGCCTTGGAAGGACTCTTAACGAAGCGCTGTACAAGGGGCTGACCGCTGCAGGATTCACCGTTCCTCACAGGAAAAACGGAGAAGACCAAGGTGTTATGATTTCTGTACAGAAAAGAGATTATCCGGAAATCCTTCCAATTGCCATGAAGCTGGACGGCCTGGGAATGAAGATTTATGCCACAAGAGGAACGGCTGAGGCCATTAGAAATGCAGGCATTGACGTGACGACGGTGAAGAAGGCCCAGGTAAACAACGACATCATCGATCTGATCGAAAGCGGAAAAACCAGCTATATTATTTTCACAGGTACGGAAAATGACGCCTCTCTCGGTGACTACACGGCCGTTCACAAGAGGGCCATGCAGCTGGGAGTTCCATGCCTTACCTCTGTGGACACGGCAAGGGCCCTGGTCAACATGATCGCATCAGGTTTCACCGCCGGAAATACGGAACTGGTGGACATTAACCACATGAGGGCAAGTCACAGGAACATCAGATTCACCAAGCTGAACAGCTGCGGCGATGACTATATCGTAATCAAGAATTTTGACGGCCGCATAGAAGGACCTGAATCCCTGTGCGTAAGCCTGTGCGACAGGAGAAGATCTGTAGGCGGAAACGGAATAGTGCTCATTGAAAAATCCAGGGTGGCCGATGTGAAAATACGGGTTTTCAACAGAGACGGATCGGAAGGAGGCACCTTCGATAACGGCATCCGGTGCGGTGCAAAATACATATACGAAGAAGGTTTTGTGGGAAGAGACCGGGTAACCGTTGAAACTGTTGACGGAGTCCGGAATCTCAGGCTTTTCCTGAGAGACGGCAGGGTGAATTCCGTGTCTATTGAAGGAGCAGAGCCGGTCTTCGACGCAGCCGCAGTGCCTGTGATAACAAGAAAACCTAAGCTGGTGGACTCCCTGATTTCCATAGGCGGAAGAGAATACAGGGCAACCTGCCTGAGAGTGGGAAATCCTCACTGCGTGCTTTTCCTGGACCAGATCGACAACCTGGACATTGAAAAGATCGGAACTGAATTCGAGTATTCAGAGGCCTTCCCTCAGAAGATCAACACTGAATTTGTCCGGATAGTTGACAGACGCACCATGAGAATGAGAGTATGGGAGAGAGCAAACGGGGAAACCCTTTCCTGCGGCTCATCTGCCATTGCAGCTGTTGCAGCTGCCGTGGAACTGGGGTACTGCGACGGAGACAAGGACATTTTCGTGGAGTTCCCGGGAGGCGATATGGTGGTAAGCTGTCAGGACGGCAAATACACACTAAATGGAGAAGTGATGTTCTCCTTTGAAGGAAAGTTTGAGTATTAACGGCAAGTGGTCCGGCGGAATGGAGGACCACGAAAC
>JBMNOA010000136.1:0-2567 GCA_050942825.1 Bacillota bacterium | reverse complement strand
TTGACATCCAACTAACGAAGCAGAGATGCATTAGGTGCCCTTCGGGGAAAGTTGAGACAGGTGGTGCATGGTTGTCGTCAGCTCGTGTCGTGAGATGTTGGGTTAAGTCCCGCAACGAGCGCAACCCCTGTTGCTAGTTGCTACGTGAGAGCACTCTAGCGAGACTGCCGTTGACAAAACGGAGGAAGGTGGGGACGACGTCAAATCATCATGCCCCTTATGTCCTGGGCTACACACGTAATACAATGGCGCAAAACAGAGGGAGGCAAAGCCGCGAGGTGGAGCAAATCCCTAAAAGGCGTCTCAGTTCGGATTGCAGGCTGCAACTCGCCTGCATGAAGGCGGAATTGCTAGTAATCGCGGATCAGCATGCCGCGGTGAATACGTTCCCGGGCCTTGTACACACCGCCCGTCACACCACGAAAGCCGGGAACACCCGAAGTCCGTAGCTTAACCGCAAGGGGAGCGCGGCCGAAGGTGGGCTCGGTAATTGGGGTGAAGTCGTAACAAGGTAGCCGTATCGGAAGGTGCGGCTGGATCACCTCCTTTCTAAGGAGAACAGTGGTTGGCAAGACCGGCCACTAGGTTCCTAGGTCAGACTTTTCCGGCGAAGCTAAGAAGCTTACATTGTTTAATTTAGAGGGTACAACCTCGGCCCTGGCACTAAGGGGTGTCATATGGGGGTATAGCTCAGCTGGTAGAGCACCTGCTTTGCAAGCAGGGGGTCAACGGTTCGATTCCGTTTATCTCCACCAGTGGGGAGGCGCGGCGGAAGCGAGAAAGAAGTCTGCGGCGATGCGGGCCCATAGCTCAGCTGGCTAGAGCGTACGACTGATAATCGTAAGGTCGGTGGTTCGAGCCCACTTGGGCCCACCAACCCCACGGAGCGGGAGACAGGGCGTCGGACGAGAGTTGATTGCACGATTTCAGCTAGAGGCTGGAGTAGTGCAATGAGCTTTCGGGGAAAGCTCGGTGCACCTTGAAAACTGAACAATGTAAATGTGATTAACAAGCAAGGCAACAGAGAGGAGCATGGCGAAAGTCATGCAGCTTTAAAAACAAAATGTGGAACTCTAAAAGGGTAACGATTTTGCAAACTTCTTTGTGAGCCTGCATAATTCTGAGAAACAGCTAATAATTGACTGTTCAAGTTGTCGCGAGCGAGCATCAGCGAAGTCCGCGACGACGCCAGGTCAAGCTAGAAAGAGCGCAAGGGGAATGCCTTGGCATCAGGAGCCGATGAAGGACGTGACAAGCTGCGATAAGCTTCGGGGAGCGGCACATACGCTACGATCCGGAGATTTCCGAATGGGGAAACCCGGCACGGCAATACCGTGTCAACGTGTACTGAATACATAGGTGCACGTGGGGAACCGCCTGAACTGAAACATCTAAGTAGGGCGAGGAAAAGAAATCAACCGAGATTCCGCTAGTAGTGGCGAGCGAACGCGGAGTAGGCCAAACCAGGAGTTCTTCGGAATTCCTGGGGTTCGGACTCACATAAGTGCTGTAAGTCTAGTCGAAGGGCATGGGAAGGCCCACCACAGAGAGTGAAAGTCTCGTAGGCGAAAGATGAAACAGCATGGTGAGTATCCAGAGTACCGCCGGACACGTGAAACCCGGTGGGAAGACGGGGGGACCACCCTCCAAGCCTAAATACTACCTGATGACCGATAGAGGAGAAGTACCGTGAGGGAAAGGTGAAAAGCACCCCGGGAGGGGAGTGAAAGAGAACCTGAAACCTTGTGCTTACAAGCACTCAGAGCGCGTTAAAGCGTGATGAGGTACCTTTTGTAGAATGGTCCGGCGAGTTATTGTACGTAGCGAGGTTAAGCGATTAAGTCGCGGAGCCGGAGGGAAACCGAGTCTGAACAGGGCGTAAAGTTGCGTGCAATAGACCTGAAACCGTGTGACCTATCCATGAGCAGGTTGAAGTTGAGGTAAAACTCAATGGAGGACCGAACCCACGTACGTTGCAATGTCCGGGGATGACTTGTGGATAGCGGAGAAATTCCAATCGAACTCGGAGATAGCTGGTTCTCCCCGAAATAGCTTTAGGGCTAGCGTTGTCTTAGATTAGCGGAGGTAGAGCACTGAATGAGCTAGGGGCCGATGAGGTTACCGAACTCTATCAAACTCCGAATGCCGCATAATTGGTGGACAGCAGTCAGACCATGGGAGATAAGTTTCATGGTCGAGAGGGAAACAGCCCAGACCTACAGCTAAGGTCCCAAATATACACTAAGTGGAAAACGATGTGGAGTTGCGAAAACAACCAGGATGTTGGCTTAGAGGCAGCCATACATTAAAAGAGTGCGTAATAGCTCACTGGTCGAGTGATTCTGCGCGGAAAATTTAACGGGGCTAAGTGTATAACCGAAGCTTAGGATACCTTGATGGTATGGTAGGGGAGCGTCGTATACGGGGCGAAGCATGAGCGGGAGCACATGTGGACTGTATACGAGTGAGAATGCCGGAATGAGTAGCGAGAATTATGTGGGAATCATAATGGCCGAAAATCTAAGGTTTCTTGGGGAAGGTTCGTCCGCCCAAGGTAAGTCGGGAGC
>JBMNOA010000135.1:0-2571 GCA_050942825.1 Bacillota bacterium | reverse complement strand
TCCGTGGTGATCCACCGGAGACTCGAACTCCGGACACCTTGATTAAAAGTTATGGTCCCGAAAATCGCTGTTTTTATCCCCAGTGGAGTCTGTAACCAGCCCATAATCCATGCGGTTTTGAAGTCATATTTCCACTTTTGCACAAGTCATGGTGTCTTTTGACTCACCCCTCAGAATCATGGTGTCTTGATTTACTCATGTTGGTATTATTCTAGCGCAATCGGACTTCACTGCCAACGTCTTTTTTTTTATTATTACTATTCATTTTATCAAGATAAGAATGAGCACCTTTTTCAATAAGGGTTATCCGTTCTGCCAGATGAACATACTCTTTTGCAGCAGTGCCAGACCTTTGAGCTAGCGCAAGCTGTACTTCATGCTCGGTATGCCCGGCTCGACAATAATTTGTCGCAAAAGTGTGACGCCCCAAATGACAGTTGATTCGCTTAATGCCTGTTTTCTCTTTTAGAGCTGTAAACATCTTTTTAATAGCATTTTCAGTGAGTGGCTCACTATACTTATTTAGTAAAAGTGGCTCATCATCAGCAGCACAACTACGATATTTAATTATATACTCTTTTATCATATACAAAACAGTTTTACCTAAAGGAAGCGCTGTTGTGTCACCACCCTTTAATCGGACTTTTAGTGTTTTTGCTGTGAAATCAACATCACTAATAGTTAAGTTAGCAATACCCCCCTCCCTTATGCCCGAATCTACACTGAGGGCGAATATTATTGCATCTCTTAACCCTAATTCAGATTTTCGGTCGAATGAATCAAAGACTGATTCAATCTCTGTAACGGTTAAAATCTCTTTATCATTCTTTTGTGCTTTAGGTAGCTTTATCAAATCAAGTATATTTTCCTTAATATAGTGTTCCGTATAGAGCCAATTACCAAACGAACGTAGTGCACGTGCATATGTCTTAATCGATTGGCTACCTATTTTCCCTTTCCGTTTTTCAGGTTTGATATCCTGTCGGTTCTCCCACTTTTTACTGTTTTTTAACCACATTAAATACTTTATAATATACTCTGCCTTAAAATCCGTTACTATCGGATTTTCAATATGCTGTTCATCAATAAGAAATCTGATGAAACGTCCTATATTCCATATGTAGTATTGAATTGTTGCCTTTGATGAATTCTCATATTCATGCTCAGCCAAATACAATTCTAAAACCCCCTGTAAACTCAGTACAGGTTTTTTCAAAGTATAAATCCTCCTTTAATTATAATTTTTTTATATTATAGAGGCTTATACAAGAAATTATAAGACGATATATGCTTGAGCATGTTCTATACCAGTACTTGCCACAAGAACAAGAGGAAATGGCAAACATTAAGCAATATCGCCCCTATCAATTGCAGTTACTATATAGTATTCTTTTATTCTAATCAAAAGATCTATAACTATATGTTGATATTCAACTTAGACACAATAGCCTACTGCTTTACTTTTGGTTTTTGATCTGCTTTTCCAAACCCAATCTTGGAACCCATGATTTGTGCTGAAATAATATTAAGCACCACTTCTATAAGATTCACGCAAAGGCCGGATATATTTTATATTTCTATTTATCAATTTTTATAAAACAACCCGGAGTAGTAAATAATTCTAATTCTATACTGTTCTAAAACTCAAACAATGATACCTGACTGTATTCTTCTCTATTTTCTAATACCAGCCCATAGAAATATTTAAATATCATACTATATGTTTTTATACCAATAGACTCCGTTTCAGAAATTTTCCAAAATCTATTGTATGGCATATGTTTTTGGAGGTTATCTTTTTGTTTTGCATTAAGTTTTACTATGCTTGAAAGTTGTTCTATGCTTATTGAATTAAACTTATCAAGCATACTTTTCTCAACACCTTCTGCTTCTTTCTTATTATCTAAGCAAATATAAACATCTATATCAATATCAGAAAGATATTTCTCCATTAATCTTTTAACATCACTCCAGTTCAAGCCTCCATTACTAGTGCCTAATTTCGGAAAAGCAACTGACGTAATGCCGTTTTTTTGATAAGTTCTTATAAAATCCTGTAAACCCTGTTCTATCCATATTAATTTTGACGGATATTTAAAATGCCATTTAGTTGGAAAATTAACGATTATACTATCATCTTCATTTTTATAGTAATCAACTCTTCCGGTCACAATCTTCTTATTTTTGCATTTTTCTGCATAATCCTCAAACATGGCTGGGTGTCTTAACATGAATTCAAGTGCAATGCCTGCACCCATAACTCCTGTACAGTTAACAGTATTTACAACTGCCTGTGTGTTTACATTAAAAACAGTACCATCTGAATATTTAATCATTCGTCCTATCCTCCCAAAGTGCACATAAATGGCCATTCATAAAATATTCAATTTTATTTACAATCCTATTTACAACCGGTACAAAGTCAAAAATTATACTATGGTCATTTAGGAATCGTTTGTTTATTAACTTTTTATTGTTTTCTAAAATATCTACTGATTCTGAAAATCCATCTTTATAAGTGATCTTTAACTCATGTGAATAATTGTCTATATTTGCATTAAAGATTAGGTT
>JBMNOA010000134.1:0-2592 GCA_050942825.1 Bacillota bacterium | reverse complement strand
ATCCGGATTTTCAGCTATTTCAGCATCGGTGGCAACCGGATAATGAAGGATGAAATCTCGTACTCTGTGATAATGCAGGATACTCTTCTTTCGGACCTCCGGACGGGGATCATGACAGTACGTGAAGAGTCGTTTGAAGTGCCAGAGACTGTTCTGATGATTGCTTTGTACAAGATTTGCGTCGCGCCTTTCTTTTTCTTCCAGTTGGCGCTGTTCATATGTATCGCTTTGTACGATTCCCGCTTCCAAGGTGAGCATATCCAGCAGTGGGTTCGTAAGCCGCTGCTGTGTAAGTTCGCCGTAATCAATCTGTGTAAGATTGGATTCCTCAATATAGATTTTCGTCAGCCGGCTTTTTTTGTATGTCCGGTCGATTCGCCCCAGGCTCTGTGCGAGGACTTTATTGATTAAATTGTGAATTCCCGGTGTATTCCGAATTTTCTGAGGTACCATTATCGTATCATGATTCTGATAGGCTTTTAAGAGATTATAGCAATAGCCTGCTTTGTCGTAATAGGATATCTGTCCTATAGTCCACAGCTTTGTTCCTTCTGTAAGGCAAGCCAGGAGGGCTTTTGTGCGTATGTTCCTTTCGCCATTTATCGGGATTTCTTTTACCAGGTGTGTCAGCCTGCCAAGATAGAGGCAGTCGATATCCATCGACTGATATTTATGGTTATTCGGATCGTAGTATTCAGGTAATATCGTAATCTGTGCCTGTCCCCGGTTTCTATCGGTAATCGGTATCGGGAGATTCGTTCCCTTGCTGGTCGTAGCATAGGCGGAAAATAAGATTGCTTTTTCCCCCTTTTTCCACTGCTCGATGACTTCTTTCCGTATTTCATCGAAATTACTGGCCTTCGCGATATACAGACTCGTCGAATCGAAATCGATTCTTAGGCTGCCGCAGATAATCCGGATGGCCCTTTCGATAATCTTACTTGAATAGTCAATGTTCGAAGATGTGATATTTCCGTCTTTGGGAATCTTCGTTTCGAGCACCAGCATCGCATGGAGCGACGGATTGCTGTAAAAATCATATAACGCAAGGAAGAGCCCCCAGTACCGGTTCCAAATGTAATAATCTTGTTTCCCGAATGTTTCCATAGTATCTTTCAGGAAATCACGTAAACACTTATATTCTTTCTCTGCTCCTGCTTTGCAGAATTTTGTTTGCAGAAGGCCTTCACTGCTGTTTCCTTTAAGTATGACCAGCGGCAGTTGGTCTTTAGGGAATGTATCTTTCATCGTATTGGAGGGAAGCTTCATGCACTCGACGGTTGCTTTCGGTTCATCTCCTAAATAATTACGCCATTTCACCTTCGAAAACGCACGGAGCTGCTCGATGCATTCGGGTGAGATTTCCCGGAAATCTGCTTTTAGCTGTTCTTTGATATAGGGTAAATAAAAATTATCGCTGACGGACGCATTGAATCCAGTTGCACTCAACCCAACGACATTGCTGTTCTGGGCCATGTGCACCAACAGCCCTTCTGGTGTATTGGAGGCTGCATAGACCCGGATGTCTGTTTTTTCGATTTGCCATCCGTTGCTGTTTTCCAGCGTCAGGAGATGGATTCCTTTTGCAAAATAGCTATTATCCTGTTCAATATATTTTCCTTTGTCTTTTGTATTCGTATTGGATATCTGGTATGTTCGAAGTGCCAGGCAGTAACTCCTGAAATACTTCCGGTCGTCATCATTCAGCATCAGTGCATCCATGATGTTTTCCAGAGCGTCGGCGCTGTCAATATCTTCGGATTGACTATTGGCTTTTTTCCATTTTGTTTTGCTTAGCTGTACGTAGGCATACGTTACCCGATTCAGATAGATTCCCATTCGCCGGATGAGGTTAAGTCCGTCTGTAATCATATCTTCCAAATTGAAACAGTCCGTTTTTTCGGTCTGCTTATCATCGTCGCTGATTGACATGATCACTTTTCGTTCTTTCTTGCTGTACCGGCAGAGAATGTAGCGTTTTTTCTTTTTTCCGTTGCTATTTTCACATAGTGTCGTAAGTGTCCCATCGTTCAAGATAGCCTTCAGATACTTTTCAGCATCTTCATCATCAGCAGCGACGTAATTTTCGCCCAGATGATACATATCATGCAATTTCATGCCTGCCGTATGAATGTTTTTCAGTCGGCATATATTGCTTTCGTCCGGGAAGGCTTCCTTTTCAGCTTGTGCTATTTTACTTGGTTCTGTTCGACAGGAGTAGTGCAGGATGATTTCACTTAATAATTTGCTCAATTCATAGCCGTGCATAGCGCCTTCACTCAGGTAATTATCCAGTATCGTCGCATAAGCAGAATCGATTTCGTCCATGACGATGGTCGTCTTCCGTGCCGTAAGCTTGTCGTATACAATAATGCTTTTCTTGAGGATCCGGTCTATCGGATTGATGAATTTACTGACCGTCATGATGAGGACGGTCTTATCTTCAAAGCCATAGTTGGGAAATAACTGAATGACGATGGTAAGCAACTTTTCCCGTATTTTGTTCTTTTGCATTAGCGTTTTATTGCTATCTTTATCTCGTGGCTTTGCGCCGACCCATAAGGACCGGATTTTCCGGCGCAGTTCGCGTTC
>JBMNOA010000133.1:0-2600 GCA_050942825.1 Bacillota bacterium | reverse complement strand
GAGTGCGGGCGTGATTCGTGCTTCTTCGGAATTCACTACCGGAATGGAGAAACAAATTGCTTTCTTCGAGGATTTCGGTACCATTACCCGGCGTGATATTACGGTTGATACTGCTCAAACCCCTGAGAAGATCACCCGTGAGAAATACTACGCCTTCAAGACCTTCTGGAAGTATATACCCAATAACTTCCAAATCTCTGCCTTCAAGACCGCAGATGGCATGACTCCTGAGGAAGTCTACATTATGATTGGTCGTAAGCTGGCTGAGAAGAAGATCGACTATGTGGTTAAACAGGCATTGATGATTGCTTCGGCGGCCATCGGCTCCGGTGGCACTGCGACCACCAAAGACTACACTACCCCGACCGCAGAAAACTTCACTGTGGACAAAATCCCCGAAGCCCTGGCTCTCTGGGGTGATCGTGCCAGCAGCCTTAAGGCCCTGGTCATGCACAGTGCGGTTTACTTCCCGATGGTCAAAGATCAGATGGTCAATTTCCAGTTTGACAGCGGTTCCGGCCTGATGCTGTATGGCGGCACCCCCGCTACCTTTGGTCTGCCGGTTATCGTCACTGACAACCCGGAACTGGCCTATACCAGCGGCGACAACACCTTCTACAAGACTCTGCTCTTGGCTGACGGTGCTGTCACCATCAATGACAACGGGAATACCACTGCGGCCTACCAGACCCAGATCGGCAATGAAAACTTGAAAGAGTTGTTCCAGGCTGAGGGTGACATCTGGAATGAGGTCAAGGGCTACAAGTACATTGGGAGTGATCGTGCAGAGAACCCATCCGATGCCAACCTCATGGATTCGGACAATTGGGTGAAATGGACGAACACCTACAAGGATACGGCTGGTCTGCTCATCAAGAGCAAGGGTTCGGTTGCTGATGCCGCCCAGCGTGTCTTGACTGTGCGCCTCGCTTCCTGAGGGCATTAGTGCCGGGTGAATCGTTGTATCACCCGGCACCTTTGATCTTCCCCGCCCTTAGTCCTATTTTTAATCAATAATCTGAAAACCTATCGGCAACAAAGTTGACTGTAGGGCGGGGATTTTTTTGCAAGGAGCGCATTTTGGTTGACATTCTCTTTTATGACGAACAGGAATTTGATGCCCGTACTTATGCCCAGGCTTTTGATATGATCTGTACAAAGCTGGGATTGAGTTTAAGTAAGGGATATATATCTCCAAGCCGTCACGATTATAGAATGGTTTATTTTCTGGTTTCCGAACGAAGGGAGCAACTATTCAAGCCCATCATTGATTCCCATGCCAAGGTTTGCCGGATTTCGATTCAGAGGGAACTGCTTGATTATAAAGGCAGGTCTTCTTCAGAACTGCGAAAAGAATTCAGAATCAGAGGCATCTTTACACCCTTTGCTGACATTGACCATAACAAGACGGTCGAAAGGATGCTGATTGAGGAAGAGGCAAAACAAAGACAGGAATCATTGGATGGATTTGCTATCATAAGTGGCCCCCTTCGTCTGGAAAACAACTTAACCTCTATGCTGGGCAAGGCAAAGGAAACTGCAAATGCAAACAAGCGTAAGTACCGCAGATAGCTACTATGCCCATAATCTGTTGGGGGCTGCTGCTTGGGCTGCCCTTACGGATGAAACAAAAGAAATGGCTCTCGCTACTGCCGAACTGGATATAAATGTATACTTGGGGGTTGACTCCGTGGAAGAAGAAGTAATCCGGGAAGAAGCCCCGTTCTCTTTCTATCAGTGTGCGGTATTTGAGTGGGCGCTGTATCTTGCCACCAATTCAGAGGGTATTGCAAACCGCCTGAACAAGTCCATGGATAACGTCACCATGCGTAAGGTTGATGGTTTTGGTGCGGAGGCGTATGGTCAAGCCACTAAAGACTCAGACGTGTACAATGACCTTATAAAGCGTTCCAGGGCCGGTCGCTTTTTGAGGGCCATTCATACTGATAACAGGATTATCCGATAATGCTCAGCCACCTTATTACATCATCAAATGAAATCACAGTTTATCGTCAGTTGAAGGACAGGGATGGGGATGTGACTTCTGAATTTGAGGTCGGTACTGCTTATGGTATATTCCGAACCAGCCTCAAAGAAGAATTTGCCATGGGTAATAAGCTGAATTACACATGGGTTGGAATTTTGACACATTATTCTTCCTCTGCCATTCAAGATGTCGATACTGCATACACCCCGAAGCAAGGGGATGTTTGTGAGTGGAAAGGGAAACGGTATTACATTGAGGGAGTGCATGAGCGATTTGATCTGGATGGCAATTTTGTAGGGTATTGGATTGGCGCTACAGACAGGGTGAGGGCGAGGTAACTATGGCGATTACAGGCGGTCAACTTGGATTTGCAGTAAGAGGGATGTCTGTTACATTCAGGCATAATGGTAAAGCCTATGTCACCTGGACGAAAAAGACCCAAAAGGCATTCCGTGACAAATTGAAGCAGATTATGGCAATGTGGGCGGCAGAAACCACCCAAAAAGCCAGAGAGTACTGCCCTGTCTATAGCGGGAATCTGGAAAAGGCCATTGAAAGCACAGCACCTTACTTGTTTAGAGGCACAAGGCCAACAGGGCGTATCGCAGTTCAG
>JBMNOA010000132.1:0-2604 GCA_050942825.1 Bacillota bacterium | reverse complement strand
CCGCCAAGGACCATCACGGTCACTTATCAGCTTCTCGCATCCAGTGATAGTGCTTTTCGGGATGCCTACAATAAGATGAACAGGCTGTTAAATGGCGAACAAGTCAAGGTCATATTCAATGATGAACCTGACAAATATTTCATAGGCACAAAAAAAGGGATCACGCAAAATGAGAAAGGCACCAATTTTGTGGTAGGTGAAATTGAGATATACTGCACAGACCCGATCAAGTATTCCACGACGCTCAAGGAAGTGACGGCAAGCAAGAACAGTAATGGCGAACTTGTAGCGACCATCGAGAATGATGGTAGTATGCCTGCTACTGTGGATTATGAGATCACGGCTAATTCAGATACCGGGTATATCGGTATCGTGTCGAATAACGGGGCCATGCAGTTTGGCAAGATCGATGAGGTAGATGGCGAAACGGTGCAACAGAATGAGACATTAGGAACGATCAATGACCTATTGAACTGTGCAGATGATACAACAGGAACCATCGCTATCCATCCAAAGTACGGCGCCAAAGGCACACTGGCCAAAAAGACGTGGTTTAACAACACCTTCCTTGGATTCGGTACAGAGGGAACCATCGTTGGTGATGCCAATGGCGGACTAAGAACGTTCACTTTCCCAGCCGATTCCAACGGCGATTCAGACGGTGCAGTGAACTTCTATTCCTACTTCCATATCTTGATGTATGCATCCAGAATGGGGCAGACCGGAGAAATGGATCTTGGATTCCTTACGGCGGATAACAAGCTTATTTGCGGTGTCAATTGGTACAAGACGGACACTTCGGGGAATACTGGAAGATATGAACTGATCGTAAATGGCACCAATGCAAATTCGAAGGTCGGTGGCAAAGTACTTCGCACATGGTCGTTCCAGACAAACCATCTGCATTCACAGAATCCATGGTACTGGGACTGGGGGCACTGTGATATCCGCAAGGAGGGCGCCGATGTGACCTTCTACTACTGGGGCAAATACTACAAGTACCATATCCCGGAGATCGAGAAGATGAAGTGTGCCAAGGTACAGGTAAGTATCAAGGCATGGAAGAATCGTACAGGAAACAAGTTCCTGTATTACTTGGGATTGAATCGATTCACATACCAAAAGATGTATGTCGATAAGTGGAAGGATATCCCGAATCGATTCAATAGTGGTGATGTGATCACGATCGATGGCGATAAGGGCAAGTTCTACGTCAACGGTATGAATCGTCAACAGGATGAGATCTTAGGTACGAAATACTTCAAAGCTGATCCGGGCACGTCAGAAATCAAGTTCCGAGTATCGGAGTGGACCAAGACAGACCCTACGATCAAGGTATACATTCGGGAGGCATGGATATGATGGAAATGCCAAGAATCGCAATATTGAGCGCATACGATGAGGTATGCGCTTTTTTAGATAATTCATTAGATGGGACTTTGCATTACTGGGATGATACCTTGCATACCTATCTGCAAGGCTCGGCATATACGTTCGAGTTCACGACAGAGGCATGGATGGATGACGCTACATATCTTGTGGAAGGGAACCACTTGTCTTTCAAGTACAAGGATAAGGGCTACTATCTGAATATCGTAGAGGTTGAAAAGGACGAACTGGAAATCAAGGTCACAGCGTATGGACTTGTGTTCGAACTTCTAAATGAGGAAGTTGATAAATATGAAGGCAAGTCTATGAGCTTTGAGGCCTATGTCAAGGCGCTCAACTATGAAAAGAGCTTCGAAATCGGCATCAATGAGGTTTCTGATAAGCGAATATCAAACAAGTGGGAAGGAACGGATACGGTACTGAAAAGGCTGTATTCATTAGCCACGGTATTCAGTGCGGAACTGGAATTTGTGACGGAGCTTAATGACGATCATTCCTTGAATCGCATCGTCTTGAACGTCTATCGTGAGCACGATGATGATCATCAGGGCATGGGGCAAAATCGTACCGGAGAAGTTCTCCATTACGGCAGAGAAGTCACTGGAATCACAAAGAAATCGGACATAACCGATCTGTGTACGGCCATTCGTCCGACAGGCAAGGATGGGCTTCAGCTGAACAAACTGAGCGGAAAGAAAGAATACGACAGTGACGGCAATGTCGTATTCTTTGTATCCGGTAATAACCTTTTAGCGCCTCAAGCGAGGGACAGATTCCCCTCGTTGTTGAAATCATCTGCAAACGATAGATATATCGTCAAGATATGGAGCTATGACACATCGGATGTCAATGTCCTGTATGGGCAAGCCAAGGCAGAGCTCATGAAGATCATGGTGCCGAAAGTATCCTATGAAGTGGAAAGCTATGTTGACGCCAATATCGGTGATACGTTCACGATTGAGGATACGAGCTACACTCCGACGCTGTATCTTAAAGCTCGAGTCACAGAGCAAGAGATACGCTTCACGGATTCTTCGAATTCTAAAACAACTTTCGACAACTTCGAAGAGATCACATCACAGGTTGATCAGTCACTGATCAATGCCATGCAGAAGATGATCGATGCAAAACGAACCTTTGAGGTCAACATCATATCTTCCGACGGTACGGTGTTCAAGAACGGCACTGGATCAACGACATTGACGGCCAAGGTAC
>JBMNOA010000034.1:0-15174 GCA_050942825.1 Bacillota bacterium | reverse complement strand
TCCCTTGGGCTGGACCGCTCAAGGTCTGGAAACTCTTCAGAGAAAAGGAACTGATACGGATATAGCTTATCTTTTACAGATAATAAAAAAATATGAAGTGGAAGAAATCGTGGTCGGTCTGCCTCTCAATATGAACGGTAGCCAGGGGCCTGCAGCCGCTAAAGCGCAGGAAATAGGGGAGTTGTTAAAAGAAAAAAGTGGAAAAAAGATAATATATCAAGATGAGCGCCTTTCTACTGTGGCCATGCAAAAACTTCTTATAGAAGGGGACGTTTCCCGCGCTAAACGTAAAAAAGTAATAGACAAAATGGCTGCTGCATATATTTTGCAAGGTTATTTAGATTCTTTTTAGTATGATGATCCATTATTAATATTAATAATTTTACTTTATTAATTGTTAGATAATTCTTATTTTATTAATATTTTTGCACTAAATTGACAAGGTTATAAGTATTAATATATAATCCTATCAATATATAAAAATAATAATATATTATTACGGAATGAGGTATATAATATGAATGAATTGATTACTTTAGTTGATGAAGAGGGTAAAAAACACGAATTTGAAGTGGAAGCAATATTGGATTTTGAAGATGAAAAATATGCCGTACTTTTACCTATGGATGAAGAATATGCCAACACTAATGAGGCCATTATTATGAAATTTGGAAAAGATGATGATGGCGAAGAAGTTCTTTTTGATATAGAAAGTGATGAAGAATGGAATAAAATAGCAGATGCTTATGATAATAGAGGATGAATGTGAGGATTAAGTTTTATATATTATTGAAAAGCCGACCAAAAAGTCGGTTTTTTTTTGTAAATGCAATAATGTATAATTATAAAAAGCAAAATTTGCTTTGATAATACAATAAATATAAATTATAATGTATAATAGATAAATTCTTAGTGAACTTTGTTATACTAGTATAATTTATTTTATTATGTTATAATTTAAAAAATGTAGCAAAGGAGAATGCCTTTTGCGGACCAGAAGAAGCAGAATCAGAGCTGCCCAAAATAAAAAAAATAAGTGGCTTTTTGCGGTGATTATCATAGCGGTTATAATAGTAGCCGTTTTTTGTATATTTCAATCTATGATGAGACCTGTAATACTAGATCAAGCTGTGACAGTCTCTATAGAAGAAGGGGCTACTACAAGCTCTATCGCACAAACCCTTTATGATGAGGGTTTAATAAAAAGTAAATCTGGCTTTATCCTTTATGTCAAAAAAGAGGGTATAGCCAATAAGCTTCGTTCCGGCAAATATGAATTTTCTGGCAAGGTTACTTTGGATACTATTCAGCAGCAGCTTTTATCAAATAATAATCTTAGTGATATAAAAGTGACCATACCGGAAGGCCTGACTATGAAACAAACGGCTCAAAAATTTGCCGAGGCCTGCAACTTAAATGTACAAGCGTTTTTGGATTATGCTCAAACTGCGGATTTCCCTTATGATTATTTGCCTGCTAAGGGAACTGAGAATCGTTTGGAGGGTTATCTCTTTCCCGAAACATATTTTGTCAATGAAAATTGGGACGAAAAAGAGATTATCGATATGCTGTTAGCTCAGTTTGACAAAATTTGGACTGAGGAATATCGTCAGAAAACTAAGGAATTGGGCAAAACTACTAATGAAATAATTATCATGGCATCTTTAGTAGAAAAAGAAGCTAAAATTCCCGAGGACAGACCCACTATAGCCGGGGTATTTTATAACCGTCTAGAAAAAAATATGCCCTTACAATCCTGTGCCACCATACAATATCTATTGGGTGAACCAAAGGCCCGCTTGCTTTATTCGGATCTGCAGATAGAATCGCCTTATAATACTTATAAATACACAGGATTACCTCCAGGACCGATCGTTTCTCCTGGCATAGACTCCATAAAAGCGGCTCTCTATCCCCAAAATACCGATTATTTGTATTTCTTGGCCAAACCGGATTCTTCACATTATTTCAGTAAAACTCTAGCCGAACATAATGCGGCCAAAGCTAAATACATTCAATAAGAGAGGTTATTCCATGTGGGACACAAAACCGGAAATATTAGCTCCGGCAGGAGATTTGGAAAAACTTGAATTTGCCTTTAAATATGGGGCCGATGCTGTTTATTTTGGAGGCAAGGATTTCTCTTTAAGAGCAAAGGCCGGTAACTTCACCATTGAAGAAATGAAGAGAGCTTTGGATATAGCTCACAGACAACATAAAAAGATCTATCTGACGGTCAATATATTTGCTCATAACAGAGATTTGGAATTATTGCCCGATTATTTGGAAAAAGTTTCCCAGCTAGCTCCCGATGCCTTTATCGTTTCTGATCCGGGCGTTTTTGCACTGGCTAAAAAAATAGCTCCTCTGATACCCCTCCATATTAGCACGCAGGCCAATAATACCAATTGGTTGTCCGCGGACTTTTGGCGCAGGCAGGGAGCTGCAAGAATCATTCTGGCACGAGAATTATCCTTAGCCGAAGCAAAAGAAATAAAAGTAAAGGGTGGCTTAGAGACAGAATTATTTGTTCATGGTGCAATTTGTGTTTCTTATTCCGGCCGCTGCCTTCTGAGTTCCTTTTTAAATCATAGAGATGCTAATCAGGGGGATTGCACTCAGCCTTGCCGATGGAATTATCGTTTGGAAGAATCCAAGCGTCCCGGCGAATATTTGCCTATCGAAGAAGATAGCCGTGGCACATATATTTTAAATAGCAAAGACCTGGCCTTACTGCCTTATTTACCTCAATTATTGGCTGCCCAGGCCGATGGTTGGAAAATCGAAGGGCGCAACAAAAGCGCCTATTATACAGCCAATATCACCCGTATCTATCGCTTGGCTTTGGATACAGCAATGGAGGAACAGGAAAAATTCTTTATCCGCCCAGAATGGCTGGAGGAGATAGCCAAAGTAAGCCATAGGGAATATTGCAGTGCTTTTGCTGTCAGTGCTCCTTCGGGTGATGCTTATCGTTATGAAAACGGTGGCTATATAAGATACTATGATTTTGCCGGTGTATTAAAAGCTGTCGAAGACGGCTATTTGATCATTGAACAGCGGAATAATTTAGCAGTAGGCGATGAAATAGAAATAATTTTGCCTCAAGCTAAAAATATTATCGTCAAAATTCCTCAAATATTTGATGCCGAGGGTAATTCTTTGCAGTGTGCACCTCATGCCAAACAAATAATTTCTATACCTTATACAGGTAATATTAAGGAAAAGTTCGCTCTGCCTCTTGTTATCAGAAGGATAGCTCGTTAGTATAAAAAAAATTTTAAGCTAGAAAGGGATATGGAGAGGCAATAATCCATACCTCTTTTTTGTTATCTTTCTAGCCATAGTATTAAAATTGACACTATATATGAATTATAATATAATTAAAACATTGTAATACTATCACAAGAAATCAAAAATACCCTAAAAAAGGAGGAAATTGTTGTGCCGGAGCCACTTTGGGAAATAACTGTAGGAGATTTGCTAGATCAAATGGCACAAAAATTTTCTGATCATGATGCGGTTCTTTATACGGATCGTCCATACAGAAAAACGTACAGTCAGTTTCGAGATGAGTGTAATGAGGTAGCCAAAGGATTATTGGCTATGGGAATAAAAAAAGGTGATCATGTTGCGATTTGGGCCACTAATTATCCGCATTGGCTTTTGACTATGTTTGCTACTGCTAAAATCGGTGCTGTTTTAGTAACTGTTAATACTAACTACAAAGTTTTTGAGTTGGAATATCTCCTCAAACAAAGCGATTCCAATACCTTGGTGCTGATCGATGGCTTTAAAGATTCTAATTATGTTGAAATAGTTAACAAGCTAAATCCCGATTTGGTAAACAGTGAACCGGGGGCAAGTGAATTCCCGACTTTGCCGTATCTCAAAAATGTTATTTATGTAGGTGAAGATACTCCTGCCGGGATGTTTAACTGGAATGATCTTTATCAGCTGGCTAAGGAGATTTCTGATGAAGAGTTAGCCGAGATCCAAAGTTCCCTGGATATCCATGATGTGATCAATATGCAATATACCTCCGGGACCACCGGTTTTCCCAAAGGTGTTATGTTGACTCATTATAATATAGTTAATAATGGTAAATGCATCGGTGATTGTATGAAATTTTCCGAAAAAGACAGACTGTGTATACCGGTGCCTTTTTTTCATTGTTTCGGCATGGTTTTAGCCATTATGGCTAGCGTTACCCATGGTACAACCATGGTACCCATCGATTATTATCAACCTCTCAAAGTCATGCAAGCCATCCAAAATGAGAAATGTACTGCCGTACACGGTGTTCCTACTATGTTTATTGCTATGTTAGAGCATCCTCGTTTTAATGAATTTGATTTTTCAACACTTCGTACAGGTATTATGGCAGGATCTACCTGTCCCAAAAAGGTGATGCAGCAGACCGCTGATAAAATGAATATGACTGAGATAACTATAGTATATGGTCTGACAGAATCATCCCCAGGATGTACTCAGTCCAGAACCGATGATTCATTGGATTTGCGTGTATCTACTGTAGGAAGGGCCTTACCTCATGTAGAAATCAAAATCACTGATCCGGAGACAGGTGAGGAATTGCCATATAACACTTCGGGGGAATTTATGGTGCGGGGATACAATATCATGAAAGGCTACTACAAAATGCCCGAAGCAACAGCTCAAGTTATTGATCCTGATGGCTGGCTTCACTCAGGAGATTTGGCTAGTATGGATGAAAACGGCTATTTCAAAATCACCGGCAGAATCAAAGACATGATCATCCGTGGTGGTGAAAATATTTATCCCAAAGAAATAGAGGAATTTATCTATACTCACCCACAAGTGTCTGATGTACAGGTTATCGGTATTCCTAGCAAGGATTACGGTGAGGAAATCATGGCCTACATAATACCAAAAGATAATGCTACTCTCACAGAGGATGATATAAAACAATATGTTAAAAGTCACATGGCCCGCCATAAAACACCTAAGTATGTGCGTTTTATAGATGCCTTTCCCATGACGGCCAGCGGCAAGATACAAAAATATAAATTAAGAGAAATGGCTGTGGAAGAGTTACAGCTGCAAGATATTGATGCTATCGAAACTGTTTAGCCAAAGAAGGAGGTAAAAAAATGAAATTTGCATTTTCCACTTTAGGCTGTCCTACTTGGGAATGGGGTGATATACTTGCCGCTGCCAAAGATTTGGGTTATGACGGTATAGAAATACGTGGCATAGGTAAAGAACTATATGCTCCAAAAATTAAATTTTTCGATGCTAAAAATATTAGTAATACCAAAAAAAGGTTGGCTGATCTAGGCCTTGAGATAGCTTGCCTTACCTCAGCTGCTTATTTATTCAATAAAGAAAATCATCAACAACAAATGAAGATTGGGTATGAATATATTGATTTAGCCGTGGCTTTGGGTACACCTTATATCAGAGTCATGGGCGATGAAACTCCTCAGCCGATCCGTGATATCGATGTCGATTTTGTGGCGGAAAATTTAGCTGCCTTGGCTGATTATGCCGAGGGGAAAAATGTTACAGTTCTTTTGGAAACCAATGGTATGTTTGCTGATTCATCCTTAGCGGCAGAATTGTTGGCCTATATAAATAAACCACAAGTCGGAATTCTTTGGGATGTTCACCATCCTTTCCGCTATTGTTTGGAAGATCCGCAAATAACTTATAAAAATATCAAAAAATACCTTCGCTATCTCCATATGAAAGACTCTGTCATGGAAAATGGCAAAACCGTATATAAAATGATGGGCGAAGGTGATGTGCCTAATAGAGAAATATTACAAATACTCAAAAAAGATAATTTTGCAGGTTATATTTCATTAGAGTGGATAAAACGTTGGGAGAAGGACCTTACTGAACCGGGCATTGTTTTCCCCCAATTTATTAATTATATAAAATCAGATAGTAAATAAATAGTAAATATCCTATGAGGTGTGAAATGTTAGAAATAAGACTCCATGGCTATGGCGGAGAAGGTATTGTTACTCTGGCACAACTTATTGCCGCCGCAGCCTTAAAAACCGGCAAACAGGTGCAAACTATGCCTAGTTTTGGCGTAGAAAGAAGAGGTGCTCCTGTTCTTGCTGCAGTGAGAATTTCAGATGAGGAGATATGGACACGTAGCCAAAGCTATAGTCCGGACCTTTTATTAGTACTCAATAAAAAGTTATT
Organism: Bacillota bacterium; assembly: GCA_050942825.1. GTDB lineage: Bacteria > Bacillota > Dehalobacteriia > UBA4068 > UBA4068 > CAYRML01. The sequence continues at coordinate 8,976 of JBMNOA010000034.1, read as the reverse complement.
GGATACGGCTATCGAGCAAGGGATAAAAGAAGATTCTCTGATAATTCTAAACGCTCCGGCAGATACTGTTATTGAAGAAATACATAACAGGAGAAATATCAAAAAAATTGATATTACCGGTCTAGCTGTTGAAGGAGGGCTGATTTTAAGAGGCGCTCCTACCGTTAATATACCTTCTTTTGGTGCAGTTGGTTATGCAGTGGGTTTACCTCTGGAAAAAATCGAGGAAGTTATTTTAGAAAAATGGCCCGGCAAGATCGGGGCCAAAAATGCTGCTATTGCTGCAGTTGCTTATCAAACAATGCAGGGGAGGGGATAAAATGAAAAAATATCCGGATATTTATCCCGTATCTTATCCTCAACACGGAACCGGCGGTGATACCGGTTCATGGCGTTTTTATAGACCCGTAATAGATAGAGAAAAATGCGCAAAATGTCTTTTGTGCTGGGTTTATTGCCCGGATGCAGTCATAGATAGGGATAGCTTGGAAATCAAATATCAGTATTGTAAGGGCTGTGGCATTTGTGCTGAAGAATGTCCTGCCAAAGCTATTTCTATGGTAAGGGAGGATAGTAAATAATGAACACTATACTTGATACAGGCTGCCATATAGTTGCACATGCCGTGAAAAGCGCTAAAGTGGATGTGGTTGCAGCCTATCCAATAACTCCCCAAACCAGCATCGTGGAAGAAGTCGCCAGCATGGTAGAAAGAGGAGAACTTGATTGTCGTTTTTTGCCTGTAGAAGGTGAGCATAGTGCGATGGCTGCTTGCGTAGCGGCCGCTACAGTAGGTGCCAGAACTTTTACAGCTACTTCCTCCCAAGGCCTTTTATATATGCATGAAGTTTTGCATATGGCCTCGGGTTGCAGATTACCTGTAGTAATGGCTAATGTCAACAGGGCAGTTTTCGCTCCTTGGAGCATTTGGGTCGATCATCAAGATTCCTTATCCCAAAGAGATACCGGCTGGCTGCAATATTATTGTTCCTCCTTACAAGAAGTATATAACACCATCTTACAAGCCTTTAAAGTGGCGGAACAAGTACATTTGCCAGTTATGGTCAATTTCGACGGCTTTGTGCTGTCTCACTGTTCTATGGCAATACAAGTGCCGGATCAGCACATTATAGATGAATTTTTGCCGCCTCTTAGTCCGGAATGGATATTTGATACGCAAAATCCGGTTTCCTACGCCTCAGTAACACCACCTGAAATGTATGCTATGTATCGTGAACAATTGCATCAGGCTCAAAACGAAGCTAAGGCCTTGATGATTGAAGCTGCCAAACAATATAAAGATTTGACCGGCATGTGGAATGGCGACCTTTTTGAAGCCTATCAATGTCAGGATGCTGAAATATTTATACTTTCTATGGGTTCTATGGCGTCAGAAATGCGTTTGACCGTAGATATGCTGAGGTCTGAAGGTATCAAAGCTGGCGCTTTAAGACTGAGAGTCTACCGGCCTTTCCCTAAAGAAGAGCTTTCGCAATATTTGCCTAAAGGCAGCAAACTGGTGGTATTAGACCGTAATTATGCTTTTGGTATGGATTCCGGAATACTATATGCGGAATCTCAGGCAGCGCTGTTCGGACGCTCTCATGAAGTAGAAATCTACAACAAAATCATGGGAATAGGCGGTTTGGATTTGACTTATCAATACATGGCGCAAGAAGTTAAGAAAATTATCGGAGTAGAGGAGGGATAATATGGCTACGTCAATAAAAAATTTTCCAAGTGATGAAATAGTGATGCAAGGCGGCGGTGCATGTGCCGGTTGTCCGGCGACTGCTGCCTTGAGAATAGTGGGCAAAGCCTTTGGTCCCAATGCTATTTGTTTGATGACCCCTTCTTGTACGGTAGCCTCTATCGGTCTTTTGCCGAAAGCCTCATTTAATTATCCCATATTAAACATTTGCTTTGCCACAGCAGGATCTTCTGCTGCCGGCATGGTTTATGCTTTGGAAAGCTTAGAGAAAAAAGGTAAGCTCTCGGGAGAAAAACCTTTGGTATTTACTTGGATAGGTGACGGAGGAACTTATGATATAGGTTTGCAGGCTATCTCAGCTGCTGCCGAGAGAAATGATGACTTTATCCATATCTGTTATAATAATGAAGCCTACAGCAATACCGGCGTACAAAGAAGTGGTGCAACTCCTCGTTATGCAGCAACCACAACTACTCCCGGCGGTAAAAGAGAGAATAAAAAGAATATGCCCCTTTTGATGTTGGATCACAAAATCCCTTATCTAGCTACGGCATCTTTAGCATATCCCGCTGATTTTTATGATAAATTGGTCAAAGCCAAAAATACTAAAGGTTTTCGTTATATTGAGATCATAGCACCTTGTCATACCGGCTGGAAATTCCCTCCCTCGCAAATGATTAAAATGAGCAAAATGGCCGTTACAACAGGGGCTTGGCCTCTTTTTGAAGCAGAATTCGGTTATGTGGAATTTTCCGGTCCTACCAAAAGGCTGGTAGAAGGAAAAGTTAAGACAACTTCTTTAAGTGATTATTTATCACAGCAGGCCAGATTCAAAGATATCAATAATTATCCTGATAAAGAAAAGTTGATCGCTAAGATAGAAAAAGAAATTTGGGAAGATATCGAAATTCTTAAAAAAAGGCAAAAATAGAAAAAAAGAGAGCGTACATCCTGCAGGAAAAGAAGTCCGCTCTCTTTTATTTGTTTATAGATAAAAAAAATAAAGGCTCCGCTTCGTACGGCATGGCTCGTAATGAGGCTGCCATAATAGGTGCGGAACCTTTATCTGACACCAATTTACCACAAGATACAAAGGGTGTCAATAATAGTGTACGCAAAAAATCGCAGGATGATACTAACATAAAGCATAAAACATAAAAAGAGAGAGTGTGTTGCTCCTTTCAAATTTTGAATAAGCATTAAGTACTTATTTGTCCTGCATAAAAGGGTAAAAAAGGGACAAAATAGTGTACACAGCTAAGAAAAAAGACCAGTCAAAGCTACACTGAATAGCCTTTAAACAGCAATTGTTCACATGAGTATTTGACCGCTATTTTTTTGATGTCGCAAAAACAAGTAATTCCTAGTAATTCACTAATATTCCCTGAGTATTCCCGATGTATTCCCTAAAACTCCCTAAATTTACCCTTTTGAAGGGGTAAAAACAAAGAAAAAGCGCCTACTTTTTAGCCTTTATTTAGGCATTTAGCAGGCACTTTCTTGTGGCAGGGGCAGAAGGACTTGAACCCTCAACCAATGGATTTGGAGTCCACACTTATTTTATAATATAGCAGGATTTAATCAAGGCAAAGCCACACCAGAGCCACAGTTAGTATTTTTATGGGTTGATTATGGGCTTATCCTGTATACGTAATTATATATTAATTATACGTTTCTTGTTCATTGTTTTCTGGCTTGTTTTTCATTTTCTCTTTTGCTTCGGCTAGCATATTATCGGTAATATGGGTATAGACATTGGCTGTCATTCTGATGTCAGAATGGCCCATAATATATTGCAGCGTTTTCATGTCTACACCAGCCTCGGCCATTTTTGTTGCATAGGTATGTCTTAAGCAATGGGGTGTTAAATCTTGAGCAATGGCGTGTACTATTATTTTATTCTGCTTTAATTTTGCACCAGCAATTATATCCATCTGGCGCAAAAAAGAACGCCAACCACGCCATACACGATTATGATCAAGAGGTTGTCCTTTGTCGTTAGGAAATACGAATATTGAATTGGTTTTTGGTATTCTTTTGAGAATTGGAATATACCAGTCAAAAATAGGTACAATCCTAAATCCGGCTTTAGATTTAGGTTCTTTTATTTTATTCCTTGATCGAGCTTCGATTGCTTGACATACTTTAAATTCACCTTTATCTATAAATACATTTTGCCACGTCAAAGCACGTGCTTCTTGCGGTCTTAGGCCGCCCGCCAACATTGCACCGAAAAATGGGCCACGATGATGAACAAGCATTGCTTGTTTAAAAATCTCAATTTCGTCATCGGTTAATGCGCGTTTTTCTCCCTTAGTGCCAGCAGGTGGGTGTAGATCAATAGACGGGTCTTTGGTAATGAGGTCATTTATAACCGCTTTTTTCATAATATCTTTGATATAGATATAAGCTCGTTTGATATATGATTCGCTCATGCCCTCCATAGCATTTAGACAGTTTTTTAAATGTACAGGCTTAATGTCCGACATTTTTAATGCGCCAAGTGAATTAACAAAATATCGTGTAATAATGTAATTGATTTCTTTATACGTTCCTTCAGACACATCTTGCTTTTTATAAGTTTCTAGCCACGTTTCTACCCACTTTTTGAAAGGTGTATTACTATTAACAGTAATTAATCCCATTTCATATTCAAGTTTCTTTTTAAGATATTTTTCTTCTAATTCCTTAGGTGTTTTAGCTTTAACTTCTATTCGCTTAGAAGAGCCATCCATTAATGTTACCGTAAAGGTTTTTCTTAAATATTTAGCCATAGCCTGCCCTCCTTTCTTCTAAAACTATGCCGAGCGAAATGCTCGGCTTTTTTATTTATTAGATAAATTCGTAGTAAAATTTACATATACATATGCAACTATACTTCCATCTTTTAGCTCAAGCGCATCTTGTATTTTTCCCGAAATCAAAACCTGATCTCCCTTTGAGATGTCAGTTGTTGTGGATTTGGAAGGGTTAATAACGCCACAAAAATCAACATTTGGGTCAAGATTTGAGTCAACAAGATTGTTCTTAGTGTTTGCAACAAATACTATACCGCCATGCTCATTCTCTTTAACTTCTGTAATTGTACACAATGTTGTAATATTTTCGTTTATATGGCTTTTAGGATTAGATAAGGCATCAAAGGTCTTTTTGGTAGATTCTTCTATTTCTTCTTTTGTAAACTGAGTATCGTTTTCTGTTGTTTCTGTTGTAGTGATTACTTGATCAGAGCCGCACCCAACCAATAAAAATAATAGTAACATCGTGACAACAATAGATAATAAAACCTTCTTCATATCCTAAACCTCCTAATTATTTATTAACCCGACTTATCGGGAATATGAGTATTTACCTCCTGACTTATTCAAATTTACCTCTCAATTCAACAACCTTCCCGACTATGTTGATTGGCAAATCCATAACCTCCTTATCGGTATAAAACTTAGGTGAGTACGTAGGATTAAAAGATATTAATGATAAGCCATTCTCGTGCTTTACTACTTTTTTGCAGGTAGCGTCTTGCCCATTAATCAAGACTATAGCTACTTGACCACTGATTATGTCCGGTTGCTTGCGCACAATAACAACATCACCCTCTGTAATTCTTGGCTCCATACTGTCACCTTGTATTTGTAAACCAAAAAAGTCGCCTGTCCTAGCCATATCTTCCGTTATTTCTTCATAGTCAATTATATCTTCGATAGCTTCGATAGGAATCCCCGCGGCAACTCTACCGAGGACAGGGATTTTTACCCCCCTTAATTTATTTTGTATTTTGCTTAATGATACTTTTTGATTGCCGTCAAGCATCGCAATTACATCATTAAAATCCATACCCACAGCCATGGATACAGCTTTAATTGTTTCGAGAGATGGGATAATTGGCTTGTTGTTGACCGTATTTATGTTTTTTTCTAACATAGAAATATAAGCTTTGCTTAATCCGCTTTTTTTAGAAAAATCATCCATGCTTAAATTATTATCTTTTCTATATTGCTTTATAATATCTCCTAAAATCACATAATCACCTCCGTAACTTCGTTAAATATATTATACAGTATACTAAACAAGAAATCAATAAATTTGTAAAATATACTTGACAAAGAAATGTTCAGTGTGCTAAACTGTATTCAGATAAAAATATTAAGAGGTGATAGTAAAAATGGAATATAAAATTAAGGAATATCGTTTAAAAAATAGAATGTCGCAAGAAGAGCTTGCCTTAAAAGCAAATGTATCACGAACAACAATATCAGGTCTTGAAAGTGGTAATATAAAAATTACAACTACAGATACGCTTATTAAAATTGCTAATGCATTAGGTAAAAAAGTAAGCGATATTTTTTTAAACTAAATGTCTAGTATGCTTAACAAGAGATAGGGAGGACAAGCAGACAATTAAATATTGACACATTACATATCCAATAAAACGGACACTAGAGAGGGGGTGGGGATATGAAAGTTATTTTCGATAAAGCAAAAATCGCCTTAGAAAAGCAAGTAGAGTTGCTTTCTAAAGACGATATTGCACCTGCTGATCAAGAGCAAGCAAGAGAGAATCTTTATACTTTATTTTATGTGATTACTAAATGTAATGAAATAAAACACGAGCTTTCTTAATCTTCAATTTTTAGGTTTTCATAGATGGAGTTAAATATATCTGCAGCTGTTTTTCCGTAATCTTCATTAGATTTACATCCGGTCGAGAGGAGATAGAAAGATGGATATGAATATGCACTTGTTTTCGGAAAGAATCGAAGCACTGGTAAAGACAAAAAAAATGATCGTAGATAAATTCTATGAATTGCCTCCCGGGGATGAAGAAAGCATGCTATTTAATGCCTATGCTAATTTAGAGAGTGCCTTTGATGTAGTTATTATAGCAGAAGCTTCCCAGTTATTATCAAAGAAATGTTATAAGAAAGGTGAATAACGTGGACAAGGATACCACTTGGAGATGGGGAGAATGTAAATATGACAACAAGGAGCAAAAAGATGTTTTCTAGATTAAAAAATCAATTAAATAGGTTTTTCGAAAACGATATTGCTGTGCTGAAATATGTAGCAATAAATAGGCATATCTCGATTTTGGTACATAGACATTGAGCTTGGAAGAAAAGCTCCGTCTATCAAAACAGCAAAAAAAATAGCCAAAACCTTTGGCTTTGATTGGAAGCAATTTTATGAAGAAAGTTTTTAATTTTTTTTACATTTTCATTTTCCATAATTTTACTAATCTGTAAATAAAAGGAGGTGATATTATGACCAGATTATCAGAGATCGCCGAGGATATGCGTAAACATTGTGGAGCTTTAGTTTCCGTATCTAGCCTTGCAAGGTATGCAGGTATAAGCAGGGAAAAGGCACGATCTTTGGTTTTTGATTTAGTTCCTTGTGGGCAAAACTCAGGTAAACGATACTTTTACTTAGATGTTGCAAAAAAAATAGCTCAAAGATTAGGAGGTATCAAGAATGTATGAGACAAGGAGCAAAAACAGCTCGATGTATAGTATGCGGACAAGTGTGGACAATCAGTATAAGGTAAAGCAGCAAAAATTACAAATGCCCGTATTGCGCCGCCAAAGCAAGAAAGGCAAAAGCAAGCTAAACCTCGGTGATTACATACTGGACAAGCTTTATCAAATAGAAAAGCGCAAGGATGATATTTGTTTTATGGTGATTGTTTTAACAGCTTGTGTGGTTGGATGGCAAGTATTGAGGGGGTTGTTATAGTGGTAAAAGCTTATAAAGGTTTTGATAAAGACTTAAAATGCAGGGATTTTCAATATGAAATAGGTAAGGAATACACAGAAGATAAAGCCGAAATCTGCGAATGTGGTTTCCATGCCTGCGAGTTTCCGCTTGATGTATTTAGCTATTACGATCCTACTAATAGATTTTGCGAAGTGGAATTGGACGAGGTGTCAGATGAAAGACGCTCTGATGATAGCAAAATGTGCGGTCGCAAAATCAAAATAGGTGCGGAAATTGGGCTAGAGGGCATGATTGAGGCTGGTGTGAAATTTATCTTTGAAAAAGTTGACTGGCAAAATGCCAAAGAATCCAACACAGGCGACCGATCAGCCGCCACCAACACAGGCTACTATTCAGCAGCTACCAACACAGGCTACTATTCAGCAGCTACCAACACAGGCGACTATTCAGCAGCTACCAACACAGGCTACCGATCAGCAGCTACCAACACAGGCTACCGATCAGCAGCTACCAACACAGGCGACTATTCAGCAGCTACCAACACAGGCTACCGATCAGCAGCTACCAACACAGGCTACTATTCAGCAGCTACCAACACAGGCGACTATTCAGCAGCTACCAACACAGGCGACCAATCAGCAGCTACCAACACAGGCGACCGATCAGCAGCTACCAACACAGGCAACTATTCAGCAGCTACCAACACAGGCTACCGATCAGCAGCTACCAACACAGGCTACCAATCAGCGGCTACCAACACAGGCAACCAATCAGCAGCTACCAACACAGGCTACCAATCAGCGGCTACCAACACAGGCGACCAATCAGCAGCTACCAACACAGGCTACCGATCAGCAGCCACCAACACAGGCTACCAATCAGCGGCTACCAACACAGGCGACTATTCAGCAGCTACCAACACAGGCTACCGATCAGCAGCTACCAACACAGGCGACTATTCAGCAGCTACCAACACAGGCAACTATTCAGCAGCTACCAACACAGGCTACCGATCAGCAGCTACCGTAGAGGGCAAAGATAGTGTAGCTATGGCTACGGGCATTGAGAGCAAAGCTAAAGGTGCAAAAGGTTGCTGGATTGTCTTGGCAGAGTGGGAGCAAGACGATAACGACAGTTGGCATATCAAAACCGTAAAATCTCATAAGGTAGATGGCAAGACAATTAAGGCTGATACATTTTATATGCTTAAAGACGGCAAATTTGTGGAGGTTGAGTAAATGAGTGCAGATACATTCCCCTTGCCGAGAGAAGGGCAAGTTGTACGGTTTAAAGGCAAAGATCATCCGGATAAAGTCGGCAAAGAATCACAACGAGTAGCAGTTTTTGAAAAAGGTTTGTTTCTATATAAAGATGAGGCTTTTTTACCTAGCGAAATTAGTTACTGGAAACCAATTAACAAAAAGAAAAAAACCGCCCTGTTAGCGCAGGACGGCGGGCTGCAATAAGCAGCACATAATCACCAATATTATCTTATAAATCAAGGAGGTTGTCAATAATGAAAAACAATAACGATTTGGAATTTGTATATA
>JBMNOA010000130.1:0-2640 GCA_050942825.1 Bacillota bacterium | reverse complement strand
AGCATCCCGCAAGCAGTACTCACATCGATTACCCGGTCCACTACTGCTCCGCCAGCACCCCGTGAGCAGTAGTGATTGCCAAAATCAGAAAGAGTACTGCTCCGTCAATATCCCTTGAGCAGTACTCACATCGATTACCCGGTCCACTACTGCTCCGCCAGCACTCCATGAGCAGTAGTGATTGCCAAAATCAGAAAGAGTACTGCTCCTCCAGCATCCCGCAAGCAGTACTAACATCGATTACCCGGCCCACTACTGCTCCGCCAACACTCTGTGAGCAGTACTGAAACCCAAAATCAGAAAGAGTACTGCTCCCCCAGCCCCCGCGAGCAGTACTCACATCAACAAACTGTCTCAGTACTGCTCCTAAACTCCCCCAGCATCTTGTCAGCAGTACTGAGCCCCACTCCCTGAATGCATCCCAACTTAATCTGTATCTGTCATTTTTATAAAAATCTGTACTCTATATCCGTCAAAATTCGCTGAAATCCAGTGAATCCACTAATCTGTTATTACAAAAATAATAGTAATTGCATATTTATTAATGAACAAAATAATGGTAACATTCATCAGGTAAAAGGGAGCCGCAAGTCGGAGGCAGCCAGAAATCTGAAACACTGGCCCCTTGCAGGCAAATAAGATTAATTATTGAGATTGGAGGACAGCAATGTCGAATAGAAATAGCAGCAATACTAACAGTGGAATCAGAAAGCTGGTTTTCACAGCACTGGTTATGGCAATGATACTGGTGGCAACAAGTTTGTTCCGCATACCCGTTCCAATGACCCAGGGTTACGTGCATCTGGGAGATGCAGTTATTTTCCTGGGAGTCCTTCTTCTGGGAAAAAGAAACGGAGCTCTTGCAGCAGGTTTGGGTTCAGCTATGGGAGACGTTCTTGGCGGATACGCCTTCTTCGCACCTTGCACCTTCATTGTAAAATTCCTCATGGCTTTCGTGTGCGGTCTTATAATAGAAAAGTTCCTGGGCAAGAATGAGAATTCCATTGAAGGATCGGAGAAATCAGTAAGTGGAGGAAAGAGAAGAGCCGTCGAAATGACAGCAATGGCTGCTGGAGGACTGGTTATGGTTGCAGGCTATTTCTTGGGAGAAATACCAATCTATGGAAACGTGGGAACTGCCCTGGCAGAGATTCCATGGAACATAGGACAGTTCCTTACAGGAGAAGTGGTCGCCATGCTGATTGCAGTGTCACTGAGCAGAACACCTGCAAAAAAATACTTCTCCTTCCCACTATAAACTCATATATAACGGATCGCCCCGTAAAACCCGTAAGGCGCAGACTCATATATCATGCAGGTTTATGCAGAATGCAGAGTCATGCAGAAACGGGATCTGCCGTAAGTCGATTATTAATAGCTGCATTGCAAAACAATACAAAAAAATACAAAACAACAATTTGATGAAAACCCCCTGGCCCTTGAAACAATCAGGCGCCAGGGGGTTATTGCTTTCAGAAAAAATACAAAAAAGAGGTGTGCCTTCCATGATATATGGAAAAATCCCCGCATCACCAGCGGCCTCCGCGGCGCCAACCGCCAGAATGCCCGCATCACCAGCGGCCGCAGGTTTTATTTCTCTGCATCTTCGATTATCTGGTTGATTATTGGAGCTGCAGTGTCAACTGGAATGGCAAATCCCAGTCCTTCGATGCCAGTGCCGGAGCCCTTGGCAACTACGATGCCGATCAGCTTGCCGTTCTGGTCGAAAAGGCCGCCGCCAGAGTTTCCAGGGTTAATTGCCGAGTCGGTCTGAAGCAGGGAAAGCTGGCGGCCGTCAATAGACAGCTTCCTGTCCAGGGAACTGATGATTCCAGAGGTAGCAGTTCCGCCCAGTGTTCCAAGAGGATTTCCGATTGCAACTGCAAGATCCCCAACAGCAACCGAGGAACTTTTTCCTATAGTAACAGGATTCAGATTATCTGCATCGATCTTCAGCACAGCCAGATCATTGCTTTCATCGTAACCTACAACCGTTGCATCATATTTTTTGCCAGAATGAAGCTTTACAGAAACGGAACGGCTGCCCTCAATTACGTGGTAGTTTGTTGCAATGTATCCGTCCTTTGTGACGATGACTCCGGAACCGGCACCCTCACTGGTCTGTACGCCGAACAAAGACATCTGTTCAGATTCTGTAGTAATCTCAACCACTGAATCTGCATTGGCATTTACTATTTCCTCAATAGTCATGTCACTGCCGGTGGCGTCCTCAAGAGATTCATTAGAGAGGCGGGAGTAACTGGTTTTTTCAGTGCGGCTTGAAATCCAGAGCCCCAGGAAGGCCCCTGTGCATGTGGATATAATTATGGCTATGATTAGTGAAAAAATAAGTGCTTTTCTTGTTACATAGCGGGTAGCAGCCAGCTGACCTGAGCCCTCAGGAGGCTGGTGTTCCGGGGCCCCGTAATTAGTGCTGTAAAAACCGCCGTAAGGTTTTCCCGTTGCCGGATTGATGATCCGTCCATCGTCGTCGTTAAATGCCATTTGCCTGACCTCCTGATGATAATAATGTTTTTAGGTAGTATAACCTTAACTTATGTATAAAAAGTGAATCGAGGGTGATATATGGTGAAGGCAGATGTGTAGAAAAGCTGTTGGGCCGGGGAATTCAGTCGTTGA
>JBMNOA010000129.1:0-2648 GCA_050942825.1 Bacillota bacterium | reverse complement strand
ACTGCATAGCAAGCCGCATCCTTTAAGCTGTCCAAGAGGCTCTCGTCCTTGACCTCAGCCTTGCCGTTCTTTACAAGGCTCTTGACACGCTCCATCTTGTCGTTGAGGCGAACCACACCGGCAGTAACGCCGAACTCCTCGAAGCTCTTGTGGAACGCTGAGCCATAATCTTTATCTTTCTTGGCGTGCAGCTCCTTCATTTCATCGAGGACGGACTCAAAGGTGTCGGATTCGGTACCTTTTGTTTTGTCAGAATCTTCCATCTCTTTCAAGCCGTTAGAGAGCTGCTTCTTGATTTCCTCGCGCGTCTTTTCGTCGCCATTGTAGAGGTCATCAATGAACTTTGCCAGACGGCCTTTGTTATTGAGACGCACCATCGTACTGAATACGCCATAAGCCTTTTTGCTTGGCTCTGCTCCAAAGACGTCATTGAAGTCTTTGAACACTTCATCAAAGCCGTCAAAAGCCTCTTTGATTGTCTTGTTCATGCCTTCCCAGTCAATGCCTTTGCTGCCGTCTTCCTGCACTTCATCGAAGGTCGTTCTGAACGTAGCATTCTTGTAGAACTGGAAGGTCTTACCCTCTCTCACAACCCATCCGAACTTGGGAATTTTAACAACGTGCTTATGTGCATTAAAGTCACAGTAGCTTAATAAAATGTTACCAAGATATTCAAAATATGTGTAATCTTCAGTGTATTTTCTCACAAACTTATCGAACTCTGTTCGGTTATCTGGATTCCACTGGATAGCCTCTACGGGCGTTTTTCTCATGTACTTCATGTTTTATTGTTTTACTGGTTCGTATTTCATATTAAACGCTGCCTCCGGGTAAGGGTAGTATGCTTCTCCGACACGGATGATAAAGCTTCCCTTCTCAGCCTTTACATCACCATCTGGCGATAAGCCAAGTGTTTCACTGTGTGATCCCATAGGATAGGCATTACCCTCGGTGAACTCGAAGACCTCTGCGTAGTTGTCACCAGTCCACTGAATAGCGTCTATAACTACTGGTTTCTTTCTGTACTTCATATCTAATCAAAATCCGGTAATTCAATCTTGAAATAATCCTCAATCAACTTCTTGTAGTCAGGCTTATCAGAGAATATACCACCCCCTAATTTCGCCTTCGCATAATCCCTTTGGTTATCAAAGAAAGCGTTTGCGACAAAGTACTCGTACACGTCTGAGTATTGTTTCGGCACCTTAGATTCCGGATGGCTCTTCAAGAACTCGTTCCCGCAGCGAAGATAAGCCTTTACCATACCCGGATATTGCTTGAACGCATTCAGACGCTTCTTGTAGTAAATCAGTGGGCAGCACATACACCCAAGCCTTTTAGTGATGTCTATGCTACCGTCCTCACGGTAATACAATGGATGGAGCTTTATTCCTCGTTCCTTAATGAACTCCAGCTCGTCCTCATCGCTCCAGTCCAAGATAGGATAGATGGCATTGACGTGATTCTTCTTATTGCCTCCGAATATCCTGCACTCGGTAGGCTCTGTATATCTCTTAGCTCTCTTTACGCTTTCGCACTTGCGTATACCCATAACACAGTTGTCGAGGATCTTGTACTCTTTAAGCGCGCTACAACAGAAACGCGTGAACCTATTAGGGTATCCACCTTTCATCATCAGAGAGAAGAACGACTTTTTGGGTCTCCTTATCTCCACCCCGTTCTCCTTTGCGTGCTTTATCGTCCCCGGCGGGTCAATGGTGGTGTTCTTATAGATAGCCTGATATTCTATTCCTGCCATCTTGGCAAGCTCCAATATGACATCACTGTCCTTGCCACCACTGTAAGCTACCTCCAATGGCTCACCAGCAGCCTTGTAGCAGACCTGCAACAGCTTTACTGCCTGTTCTACCTTTTTCTCCAATTCCTTATTCATCTTCCTCTTTTCTTATACTACTCAAATGGAACTTATGGCAAATTGAGCATTCATAGACCTTCCAAGTCAATACAGGTGAGCTGTGTATGGCCACCCAGTTGTCAGCACTCGCCTCGTCGTCGAAGCTCATTTTGGCCTTCCAGCTTCCTCCCTTCTTCACATAGTGTTCCCTCGGTGCAACACCGTTAGGCCTCGGTCTCTTGTCGTTGTACTTCCTCAGCTTGCCCATGACAACTACTCATCATCATCACCGAAGTCATCATCGTCATCTACAAACTCAGTGACATCAACGTATATCCCCAGCTTGTTGCCTCCCTTGACAAACTTGCCAGTAGCCTCGTTCAACTCCTCGTCAGGCTCATCATCAGTAGTCCTTACCTCAACCATCGCCTCACCAGTCTCCTGTTTGAACTTGCTTATGGCCAACAATATTGTCTGACACATCCTGTGTAACGCTATCTTGTAGTCACACTCGTTCATCTTCTTGGATACCATTCCGCTGAAATCATCAGTCTTTTTGCTCATTTGTAAATAATTTTTATTTAACTGTTTTACTCGTCCAAAAAGCCTAAAAATGTAGTATTTCGGCGATTTTGGCGATTTTTCATTAACTCGTTGTAAATCAGGATTATAGCACGAAAAAATGTACTCATATTTTCAAAAATGAACACATCAGTGTACTTGTAACCTATTGATAATCAGCGCCTCTGAATATCTCGTTTTTTGAAGGTTCCGCTATATATACATAGAAAAC
>JBMNOA010000128.1:0-2653 GCA_050942825.1 Bacillota bacterium | reverse complement strand
GTGCTGGCGGAGCAGTAGTGGACCGGGTAATCGATGTGAGTACTGCTCGCGGGATGCCGGGGGAGCAGTACTGCTCCCCCACGTCTTTACCTGCTACTGGCCCTGCCGCTGGTCCTGCTACTAATCTTATTGCTGGATCCTGTCTCACACGAAAAAGCACTGCCCCATTTCAATGAAATGCGGCAGCCGGCGTTGGCCAGGCCCTTCAGTACATACCTATACACAGGTATTTTCCTTGATTATTTCCCCGTTTTTAACTATTATTGTGTTCAATATTTCAGTTTCCGTTATCGATGTTCCGGAGAGTATAATTCCCATAATATACAGGTTTTTTTATATTCTCTGGAATTAAACCAGTTTCCCCGGGAGGGCTGTTTATGACACTAAAACAATTAATATATGTCCTTAAAGTTGCGGAAGTAGGAAACATGACTGAAGCCGCTTCAAGGCTTTTCATCGCCCAGCCCTCACTGACCCACGCCATCTCCGAACTTGAGAAAGAACTGGGCATAACCATTTTCATAAGAACCAACCGGGGCATCACCACAACCCGAGAAGGAGACGAATTTCTGGGTTATGCCAGGAACGTAATAGAACAGGCAGATCTGCTGGAAGAAAGATACAAGAGAGGCCACAAGGGTAACCCCCGCTTTGCCGTCTCATGTCAGCACTATTCCTTTGCGGTAAGCGCCTTTGTAGAGGTTATCAATCTTTTTCCTGCAGAAGAATACGACTTCATACTCAGGGAAACCGAGACCTACGAGATTATTGAAGACGTAAGCCACCTGAGAAGCGAGGTAGGGGTTCTTTACCTGAGCCCCCACAACCAGACGGTTCTGGAGAAGGTTTTCCGGAAAAATGATCTTGTTTTCACCGAACTTCTGCGGGTTGCGCCTCATATTTTTATAAGCAATACCCATCCCCTAAGCGACCGGGAAACTCTGAGCCTTGAGGATCTGGAACCTTATCCATACCTGTCCTACGAACAGGGCTCAAACAATTCATTCTATTTCTCGGAAGAACCTCTCAACGCCCTGGAATGCAGGAAAAACATTAAGGTCCGGGACCGGGCCACACTGTTCAACCTGGCAGTAGGCCTGAACGGTTACACCGTCAGCTCAGGAATAATCGACTCCTCTCTAAGCGGGCCAAACATTATTTCCAAGCCCCTGGACACAGACGGAGAAATGCGGATCGGATACATAAGGAAGAAAAACGCACCTACCACCAGATACTGCAGTGCGTACATCAATTTTCTCAAAGACAAGACAGGGGCAAGCCAGCTGTAACCAAAGGGAGCCGGGAACCCGGTGCCACTGCACAAGTTTTAATCACAGAAAGAAATCATATGACCGTAGTAGAAAGATTTGGAAAAATAGTAGACCAGACCTGCGACAGGGATCCGGCAAAGGGCCGGCAGGTTCTCAGAGCCGGATGGGAAGCCCAGCTTTTCATGTTCCGCCACAGGCCTGTTAAAGCCCTGATGCCAGGGTACCAGTATCTGGCCGCTCTCATGATGGACACAATGCTGGAGCCCCTGAGAGATCCGGCCCACTCAGCAATAGTAAGCATTTTCACACCCTGCGAACTTCTTCAGGAGGTGGGGCTTGCCCCCTATAACGCAGAAGCTTTTTCCGCCTACCTTCAGGGGTCAAAATGCCAGCAGAGCTGCATCCAGAACGCCGAAGCCTCCGGGCTGCCGGAAACCCTGTGCTCATACCACAAGATTTTTACAGGAGCCGCCGAGAAAGGTCTGCTTCCAAAGCCTCGCTGCATCGTCTACACCAACCTGACCTGCGACGCCAACCTGGTGACCTTCCGGAGGCTGGCCAGCTTCTACAAAGTCCCGTCTTTTTTCATCGACGTACCCCGGACCCAGGGAGAAGCTGAGGTGAGGGCCGTAGCAGACCAGCTGAGAGAACTGGCTGTTTTTCTGGAAAAAATCACCGGCAAAAAAATTCACACTGCATCCCTGAAACGGCGGACGGACAGGGCCGTGGATACAATGTCCAAGTTTCGCAAGGCCCGCCAGCTCCAGAAGGACCACTACATTCCCACCGACCTTGTATCACCTCAATACGGAGCCATGGTCAACAACGTACTGCTGGGAACCCGGGAAGTGGAACACTTCTCAGACCTTCTGCTGAAAGACGCCCGTTCCTCAGCACCGGCCAGAGGGGTCAGGCTGTACTGGATCCATACAAATCCTTACTGGTCCGGAGCCCTGAGGCAAATACTGTACATCAACGAGAGAGTTCAGATCATCGGCTCCGACATGGAACAGGTAATCACCCCTGAAGAAATGGCCTCCGAAGATCCTTATGTGGCCATGGCAAGGCAGATGGTATACAACCACCACAACGGACCGGTGGAAAGGCGGATCCAGGCCGGGATTTCACAGGCCAGAGAATCAGGCTGTGACGGAGTGGTCTGGTTCAATCACTGGGGATGCAAGCACACTATAGGCGGGTCAGCCCTTGCAAAAAAACGTTTTGAGGAAGCCGGTCTCCCCTGTCTCGTTCTTGACGGTGACGGAGTGGATCCGGCCCACGGAGGAGAAGGCCAGACTGCCACAAGAATGGGGGCCTTTGTGGAAATGCTGGAGAAAAGGAAAGAACAGCAGGAACACTAACTGGAGAGAAATCAATTGATG
>JBMNOA010000126.1:0-2677 GCA_050942825.1 Bacillota bacterium | reverse complement strand
ATCATATTAATACTAACTTAGACCCTGTAGCTTTGTGTCCCATACTTTCGTAAGGTTTACCCTATTCTATTTTCTTTTTTAAAGAACATCAATTTTATATAAAAATATTAGTATCAAAAGTCGAGTGTTTATTTAAGGCTTATGCTTTCTCAATAATTATAAAGATATTTTAGATAAATGTCAATAATTTCCAGATAAAATGTTATTTTGTTATTATTTATCGTTATATATCAAAATTTTGTTTAATCATGCTAATTAATAAGGTTATTTGATCAAATCACTAAAACTACCTCCCAGTATTTTAGCTTATTCATGAGGACTCATCTCAATTTGTGATCCTAATCTGCCGCCGCTAAAGACTATCGCCTCCCAGTCAAGAGCACTGCAATGAATTACGGTTTTATATTGCTTTTTCATGCCGATAGGGCTACAGCCACCACGCACATATCCCGTTATTTGCGTAATATCTTTTGCCGGGATCATTTCTATCGACTTTTCACCTACTGATTTGGCAGCTTTTTTGAAATCAAGCTCAGAGTCAACAGGGATCACAAATACATAGTAATTCTTGCTTTTCCCCTGTGTCACCAAGGTCTTGAAGGTTTTTGTAATAGGCTGTCCCACTCTTTGGGCCACCGTTACCCCGTCAAGAAAACCATCACATTTATAAGTATGTGTGATAAAAGGTATTTTGCTTTTTTCCAATAATCTCATAGCATTAGTTTTAATTTCTTTTTCCATATTTTATCCTCTTTAATAATATTTTTATAAATTATACTGTCCTGAAGATTAATATGTCAATTATTATCTAAAAAGAGCACATTCCTTTCACATGGCACTATATCAACAGCCAGCAAGCCAAAACTGCGCATATTATACCTATATAGATAATAGCGCAGCCTTGGCCTAGACTTTTTGCTATAAAGAGAGACTAGAAAATAATATGCCTACTAAGAAGGAGGAGAAGCAACTGCAACAGCCTGATCGTAGAGATAGGATAAACGCTTAAAATTCGGACGTCCTGCAGAATCCATCAAATACGCTGATCTTTCTGCCCCCTCTTTTCGATTATTGTTAAGAACCTTGATGAAGGTGTCGGCTCCATATTTACCAATACCATGGCCATAATAGAGCCCATTATCCAAATCAATAACATTTTCTCCTTGCCAGTGCGGTGTTTCGGGGTTCACATCAGGGTTGGCAAAATACCTACGGTCAGCAGGTAGATAATCTTCTGCCCGGTGCATTAAGCCGACTTCTCGAAGCTCTCTTTCTATGCGGTGCCAGTTCATTAAATATATATTGGGAAATAACCTGTTAAAAGCATCTTCCGGAAAAACCTCCAATATTGCCTTATAATAAATAATTAGCATGGCGGTAGCACATTCTGTGCCATATAAATGACTGTTAATGTAAATATCTCTAATGGCATCACTAGGCTTAACACCTGCTTTAAGCGCAAAACCGCCATCATTCATACGTGCCCAATAGTCAGGATTGCAGATGGAATCCCGAAAAACTTTAAAAGAAATTTTGCTTCGATAGAGGGCATTTGAGGCATTGATAATCTCACGGCGCAATCTCAGCTCGAACCTCAGCTGGTTGATTGAATCGTAATTATATGTTTGCTGACTGGATGATAATATTTTTATTATTGTTCTTTCAACACTGTTTTCGGGATATTCACTCATGATATCTGTAGCCTCCAAGGGCTTATTATTAACAGTAATCATGGTCCCACCCCCAAATCGGCTTTAGCTATATCCAGTTGTTCTTCTGTCCTTTTTTGTAGCCATTGCTGCCATGAACGCATATTGCGCCTATGGATTTTATGTGAGTACGTCGAAAGAATTTTTTGTTCTTCTGCTGCATTCTCACGGAATTTTTTTAAATATCCAATTTCTTTTTCTGTGAAAGATTCCACAGGTTTTCTATTACGGTAGGATATTTTTTTACATAAATACTTGGCTTCCAAATCAATATTTATATGCTCGGGATCACTGGAGAGCTGAAAAAATTCACCGGTCAGATACAAAAAGGGACTATTCTCTTTTAGCCATGATAAATACTGTTTATATAGCCGTTTCTTAGCTGCTTTTTTGTCTGTATCTGGGGGCAATTGCAAATGAAGCAGCTTACATGCCAGCTCTACATCCTTAGGATTATTGGAAAGCAGCCGCTTTGCTACCAGCCTTAAAGAAGCGGGATCAAACTCCTGGAAAAAATCCCATACCAAATCATGAATAAAAAGCCCTTTTTGATTACGTTTAAAAATCAGATCTGCTACAGCAGGCAAAATAGTTTTTTCCCCATATTTTTGAATCAAAAGCGCCACTACGGTATCTATTATCGCATCATATGTATTATTATCCCCATCCGGCCCCTCCCATTGTAGGCCTGTCTCAAACATCCACTTTAATGCTTCATATGTTTTATAATCTCTCCGCGATGAGACTTGTTCAACACGTGAAACTAAGCTTTGATTATTTAGTTTCTTAGCACAGATCTTTAATGTTTTGATATTTCGGGCGTTTAAATTTTCATATAGATTAAGTGCTTCAATTTCCGGCATAAGGATAAATAAGCAGGGAAATTGAAGTTTTTCCTCATTGATATAACGAAAAGCCTCTTGCCTGTCATTTTCTGCCAATTCATGAAATAAATCCTTAAAATGATC
>JBMNOA010000124.1:0-2690 GCA_050942825.1 Bacillota bacterium | reverse complement strand
TATTTTTTTGTAAAAATCAATAGCTTCCTGTTGTGAACAATAATTCATATTATTCCCAATCCATGTCTTAAAAACCTCTATGTCTCGAGCACTGCAATGTCTAGGCAAATGGTGCAAATCATTTCCATTACATTGGTGCGATATATACCTTCCTTTATATTTTGTTACTGTTTCCAATGGATATAATGGAGGCATATTGCCTATAGCATCTCTTACCGTCTTTTTTGTCTCTTTAGCACAAAGAGACATGTTCTTATAAAAATCTTCTAAGGTAAAATCTTCCCCATTTCTAATACCTATAAGAATAACTCTTTCTCGATGTTGCGGGACATCGTAATCATAAGCATCGAATACCGCATTTTTAAACTCTTCTGGGCGCAAAGTATTATAGCCAATGTCTCTAAATGCCTTATATATTCGTTGCACGACAGGTGTTCCGCCAGGTTTTGCACTCAACATTCCTGTCACATTCTCAAAAATAAATGCCCTTGGTTTAAAATAATCTACAACCTTGACAAAACTTTCAAACAGATAATTTCTATAGTCATCGTTCATAGAATGTTTATCAGTGGCACGGCCATGAATAGAATATGCTTGGCAAGGAGGGCCACCTATTATAAAATCAACAGATTCTTTATTTATTATTTCTTTTAAACCTTTTTGTATACTATTATCATTGTTTTCTCCGTATTGGGCTATTGACTCTTCTGACCAATTTCCGCTTATCAATTCATCTGTTTTTTGAATGTCAAACAAAATCACTTTTTTCTTTGCATCCTCTTCAGTTTCATTCCATTTTTGTACTAAGCGATTTCTTAAAGTCTGTACCATAGGAAGCTCCCACTCAACATGAGCCAATCCACTAAAATATCCTGAAGACATGAAACCTTCAGACAATCCACCACATCCGGCAAACAAATCAATAAATGTATATTTCTTTTTTGTCATTCTTTTTTCTATTCAAATGGTTCATGCAAATCTTTCAAATCACACTGGAGGATTTGCGAGATTTCAATCAACTGTGGTGCACTAGGTTGTGTAGCATTAGTACACCACCGACTTATTGTCATCTTTGATACCCCAAGTTGTTCGGCCAAATATGTATTTGTAATCATCTTTTCAGCCAATACAACCCTAATCCTATTTTTATATACCTTCTTTTCCATAGAAAAATCTTTCTACATTTATGTGCAAAAATAAACATAAATGTAGAAAGAATCAAGTAAACAATGGATTGATTCATCTTACCTTCTTCTATAACTTTTCCTTCCACTCTGTCTTTTTACAACATTTATCGCAAACATCAGACACCTCCTCCTATACGCCTCATCCTCCTCATCTGGTCTGCGGCCATCCCAGCGAAGGTCTGAATCGGAGTTACCACCGCCTCCGCCGGATGAAACAGCGACAGGCTGCCCGCCAATCAAAGCATCAGCGATAGAAAAGATTCGTTCCCGCACAGAAGGCTCAGCCAGCTGGTCAAGAAATGTCTGCATCTGTTCAGTCTGATTATCGTTGATAGCCGTCAGTCGTGCATACTCCTGTTGCAGCCATTTAAGCTCCCGATAGTCCAGCAACGCATTATTCTGCACCGCCTGTATTTGCTGTTCGGCATCCTTCCGATACAGTTCCTCAATCTGACGGACAATCTTCACGAATCGGCTGGCGATAGACATGTTCTGCTCCTCAATCCATTTGTCAACACCGAATATCGGAGGTTTGCCAGTGATCCGTGGAGGCTCAAAATCTATCTTGTGATTGCGAAAAGGTTGCGCCACTCTACCGACACGGTCTATATTCTTTGTCATCTGTTCCAGTTCCTGCTCCTTTTCTTGAAGCTTACCTGCCTTGTCTTCAAGCTTGGACTGGTATTCGGAAATCTGTTTTTGTATCCTGGTCTTTTGAATTTCATATTCCTGAAGAGCGATTTTGCCGGAATTCAGAGACTTCTCAATTTCTTCAAGTTGGGATTGAGACCTGAATATCTGTGCTTCCAATCTCCGTGTCATAGTCTGCAGCCCCTTGACTGCTTTCTCCGCCTGTTTCGCATCTTTGGACAGTTTCCGGATATAATCGCGTTTACTAAGATGCCTGACGTTCCGTCCTTCGATACTGTCACCACGTTCCAGCCCGTACTTGCTCCCTACCTCTTCATATAGAGAGGTGTGCATTTCCCGAAGAATATGGCCATACTCATAACGGCTCTTGCCAAACTTAGCCGACCACATGACGCATTCGCGTCCGCTTTTGGCTCGTTGTCCGACAGGAACAATCAAGGCATGGATATGCGGGCTGCTCTCATCAAGATGAACCTGGAAGCCGATTATGTTTTCCTGTCCGTACCGTTTGGCGCACCAGTCATAGACATCTTTTGCCCATTGTTCGATTTCCGGACATCGTTGGAGATGGCTGTTGTCTGCTCCCTTGTCCAGATTTACGGTTTGGGGCCCAAATGCCATCTCAAGCGTACGGTCATGATTACCTCCGAAAATAAATTTCGCACAACAGTTTGGTTGAATTTTGCTGTCCGGTTTGAAAGGCTTCCAGCCCAGTTCAGTCAACCGTTCCTGCAAACGGACTTCAAGCGATTTCTCCTGATATCCCAACGGATGCACTTTTCCATCGGGCCCAATCTCGAAATTCAGTCTCATTCGGGTCTTGTCATAGTGATTGGTCGGATCCTGATTCTT
>JBMNOA010000123.1:0-2691 GCA_050942825.1 Bacillota bacterium | reverse complement strand
GTGAGATGAAAGCCAACGTCTCCGGCCTGTAGTCCCCGCGTAGGCGGGGGTGATCCCCGTCTATACTACCGCATGGTCGTCCGCTGGCAGTAGTCCCCGCGTAGGCGGGGGTGATCCGGCCGTATCGCAGCTCAAAAGCGATATCGAGCAGTAGTCCCCGCGTAGGCGGGGGTGATCCGGCGATCAGCGGCTCGCTGGTGCGGATGCCGGAGTAGTCCCCGCGTAGGCGGGGGTGATCCGGCCAGCCGATCCTGTTCAAGGTCGGCGACCGCGTAGTCCCCGCGTAGGCGGGGGTGATCCCTCACTAAATTCACTCTCTCGCCGTCCGGCGAGGTAGTCCCCGCGTAGGCGGGGGTGATCCGCATGACTCCGGGATACATTGAAACCTTGTCATCGTAGTCCCCGCGTAGGCGGGGGTGATCCCCGCGGAGGTATTCCCTGGCGGTCCTGGTGGGGGTAGTCCCCGCGTAGGCGGGGGTGATCCTTCAGGATTTGCAGATGAGCATGGGAGACATAGGTAGTCCCCGCGTAGGCGGGGGTGATCCCCGCATGGATAGTGCAGTGGGTGATAACCGGTGGTAGTCCCCGCGTAGGCGGGGGTGATCCTCCGCCTCCATGCCAGAATTCGCCAGCCTTGGCGTAGTCCCCGCGTAGGCGGGGGTGATCCCGCGCACAAGGTGATAGAGTGACAGAAAATCCAGTAGTCCCCGCGTAGGCGGGGGTGATCCCTCGCGATTTCGGTGCTAGAATCGACGACGGACGTAGTCCCCGCGTAGGCGGGGGTGATCCGCACTGGAAACCCCAGATCCGCGCGGCCGCACGGTAGTCCCCGCGTAGGCGGGGGTGATCCGGGCATCATTCCGGGCCGATATCTCACGATGACGTAGTCCCCGCGTAGGCGGGGGTGATCCCTCTCGGCCGCCGGTTCAGTCAAGGATGCACTCGTAGTCCCCGCGTAGGCGGGGGTGATCCCACATTAAGGACGCACAGAGGCGAGAAAGGACGGTAGTCCCCGCGTAGGCGGGGGTGATCCGTTAAGACCCGCTCAGAAACTCGCGATTTCGGTGTAGTCCCCGCGTAGGCGGGGGTGATCCCCATTAATAGCGATGAACGCGATTAAACGGCGAGTAGTCCCCGCGTAGGCGGGGGTGATCCGGATAAAAGGGTCGGCCTCTGGACCTACACATAGTAGTCCCCGCGTAGGCGGGGGTGATCCGGGGCATTCCGCTTCATAAGGGTCAATTAGGGCGTAGTCCCCGCGTAGGCGGGGGTGATCCGGGCAGCGCAGGATGGAATCTCTCATCACACCGGTAGTCCCCGCGTAGGCGGGGGTGATCCTCTCCTTGAAAACATCCCTCGAATCGTCATCTTGTAGTCCCCGCGTAGGCGGGGGTGATCCCCTGATCTTGCGGTCGATCAGGCAGACATGCACGTAGTCCCCGCGTAGGCGGGGGTGATCCTCGAACACACAGCATCTCGTCGGGTCGTTGACGGTAGTCCCCGCGTAGGCGGGGGTGATCCGGCGATACTACCGAATTCGAGCAGTCCGGGGATGTAGTCCCCGCGTAGGCGGGGGTGATCCTTCGCAGGCCAGGAGGTCGCCTCCGGAGTGAGGGTAGTCCCCGCGTAGGCGGGGGTGATCCTG
Organism: Bacillota bacterium; assembly: GCA_050942825.1. GTDB lineage: Bacteria > Bacillota > Dehalobacteriia > UBA4068 > UBA4068 > CAYRML01. Next base: position 1,046 of record JBMNOA010000123.1, on the reverse strand, counting down.
CGGGCATGGTCCCCTGGACGAGGGCGGGCATGTAGTCCCCGCGTAGGCGGGGGTGATCCTTACAAATCGTTAGTCAATTACACGCTAATCCGGTAGTCCCCGCGTAGGCGGGGGTGATCCGGAGTGCGCCAATTCCATCGACGGATGGCAGCCGTAGTCCCCGCGTAGGCGGGGGTGATCCGGACGCCCTTTGGGAGGGGTCACAATGACGATGGTAGTCCCCGCGTAGGCGGGGGTGATCCCGTGTTTTCCGCCGCGGAGGTCGGGGACTACGTGTAGTCCCCGCGTAGGCGGGGGTGATCCTCAAACCGCCGCGCTCAACCTCACTTCCGGCGGGTAGTCCCCGCGTAGGCGGGGGTGATCCGACTTTCACGAACCGTTTCGGAGATGAGGTCTGGTAGTCCCCGCGTAGGCGGGGGTGATCCGTGTATCCGGCAGGCGCCTTCTTTCCGGTAGAGGTAGTCCCCGCGTAGGCGGGGGTGATCCTCCAATAAAGAGGGAGAAAATGAAGAACAGCGAGTAGTCCCCGCGTAGGCGGGGGTGATCCTGAAGCTATCAGAAATGAAAGCGAATGTAACGGGTAGTCCCCGCGTAGGCGGGGGTGATCCGAGGTGGACCGAGATCGCCGGCAGGTTCGAGATGTAGTCCCCGCGTAGGCGGGGGTGATCCGATTTGTCACCGAAAACAAAAGACGGCGTCCCCGTAGTCCCCGCGTAGGCGGGGGTGATCCGTGCGCGATCGCGAAGGAAAGCGCGTGGAACAAGTAGTCCCCGCGTAGGCGGGGGTGATCCTGCCAGGCCGGCGTCGACCCCGCCGAGATACTGGTAGTCCCCGCGTAGGCGGGGGTGATCCGTGAATTCGACAGCAGGGAACAGCGCAGCGTAGAGTAGTCCCCGCGTAGGCGGGGGTGATCCTTGTAGTCATCATAGAGAGGCCACATCGTGAGCGTAGTCCCCGCGTAGGCGGGGGTGATCCGATGGGATGCACTATGGGAGAGTGGGCCTTCGCGTAGTCCCCGCGTAGGCGGGGGTGATTCCAGCATGTAC
>JBMNOA010000122.1:0-2703 GCA_050942825.1 Bacillota bacterium | reverse complement strand
GGTTACTCGGTGTAATTACCCTATTGGAGACAACCGCGGTAATGGTGATATATATACCCCGTTCCGTTATGACCGTGTTTTCGCTTCCGCGCAGGAGGCGCGTGAATATCTTTTGAAACGCCTTCCAGCGGAGACCGTGCAAACGGTTTTGTGAATAGCCAGGAAGGAGGATGAAAAACACCCTTAATCATGGGTGTTACCCTCATAAAGAGGGAATCTCCGTGCGGGTTATCACCCGCATCGACTAGGGTACTTGCTCCTTCTGCGGAGCACCTGTCGTGGGGAAATACTGCTCAGAATGTGGCGCCTTCCTAGAAGGCTTCTGGCCTGCTCAATATTTGGGCAGGCCGGGCAAAGCCCTTTTGTCCCCAGGAAGGTGAGGGACTACATTTGTCGGGCAGTTTAACAACATACCGGCAGATTATTCTTGGCTTATTAAGGCTAAAAACAGAGTTTATCGCCGGACAGCCACAGGCATACCGGCAGCAAAAAAAAGGAGGAATTATTGTGAGCAGCAGTAAAATTCGCACCACAACCTACTTGCCGGAGGACCTATACGAGCAACTGAGGAAAGAGGCTTATGAGACAAAAACTTCTCAGGCAGAGATTATAGAAAAAGCACTGAAAGAATATTTTGACAAAAGCGAGAAAAACAAGTAAGGAGGTAAATTTTGGTTATATATAAATTGCCTATATCTTCTTGGCGAACTCCTTTTTCTTCCCTTAATTGCTTAATTCTTCTGCCGAATGACATATGTTGCCACCCCTTTCTATATATAACTTATAACATAATGTTAACTAAATAAAGAAAGTTAACAAATTTTAAATTTTTCTCTTGACAGTTAACGCAATGTTAATTATCATATAGTTAACGCACAGTTAACCAACGAGGAAGGGGGGAGTTAATGTGAATATCTTAATACAAATAGAACAGCAAACTGGTTTAAAACCCAAAGATATGGCTAATAAGCTCGGTATAACCAAGAGCTATTACAGTATGATGAAAAACAATGTCCGTCCCATATCAAAAGAAGTAGCGATTAAGATACATGAAATATTTAAGATACCGCTAGAAAATATTTTTTTTACTCACAGGGTTAACGGTGCGTTAACTAACGGTTCGCACCCTCCCGGCGGGGACGCAGCTTAAACATAGTATGCCCCGTTTAGTTCTTTGACAATCGTATACCCTTCGCCTAAACGCTGAGCAATGGGCCAGTAACGTCTGAGGGATGCCGGTGGTGTTGCAGCACCACGAATGGATTGTCCCGGTGAACGCCCAGGGTAGAAATTTAAAGAAGGGACCCGCAATTTATATCCCTATAAATCTAAGCAAAGGAGATAGATAACATGTCAGCTGAGCTTAAAGCCGTCACTGAGCAAATATATGAACCCGACCAGTTGCCCATTGTCCTGAAATCTCAGGACGTCATGAACCTTTGCCGCTGTTCAAAACCATCGGCCCTTGCAGTTATACGCAAGGCAGAGAAACAGGGTGTCAGGGTTCTCTGGATAGGCAACCAGCCCAGGCTGAACCGGGATGCTTTCATTGAATGGTTACGGGCAGGAAAGCCCCGGAAAAGTATGTAGTTATCAAAGAACATTTACAGTATTTACTATATATGGAAAGGAGGGGAGAGAGGATGTTTAGAGAGGCACGAAACCGGGCTGGAATAAGCAGAGATGAAGCAGCTTTCAGGTTGCATATTGGCACCCGGACACTGACCAACTATGAACACCAGGTTACAGTCACACCGCCAGAGATAGCTCTTAAAATGCAGGAGATATACCAGGATCCGACTTTAACGGCAAGGTACTGCGCAGAATACTGCCCCATCGGGCAGATATTTGCTCACGCGGTACCAGACCACGACAACTTGTGCCAGTCGGTGCTGGGACTATTGAACAAGCATTCCGACGTCGAGCAGATCAGGGTAAAGCTTATGGAAATTGCAGAAGACGGAACTATTGATGATCACGAAATAGCCGACTTTGAGTTGGCCATGGAAAAGTTATTGGAACTAGAGAAGAAGATAGAGGCGTTGAAGTTACAGGCTGCCAGAGTAGTATCTATCCCGGATATGATGCAGAGGAAAAAGAAAAGACCGCTTGTTACGGCGGCCAGATAAAAACCCTACTGATATTATACCACAATGAAAGCGAGGTTTATAAATGCTCATTGAAAAAAAGCAAGAGCATGAAATAGGTGAAGTAGATGGCGAAATAACCATAGCAGTCAATATCCCCGGTCAAGGGCAATTCATCTTTAAGGGCATGAAGCACTTTCACCTATTCATAGAAGAAGAGATCCACACGGATAAGTTTGGAGTAAAGGAAATATACCTCTTAAACCAGGAATTTGAGAGAGCTGTACACGGATTGTCGTTGCGCAGGTTAATAGACCTAGTGGAGGGAGGCTTGAACATTGAATAGTTTTGTAGTTAGCGCCGCCATAGCGGCAGGAATAGTTGCCTTGAGAAAGCCCATAGCTGAGTCAGACGGATTAGCCTGGCTGGTCACTGGTGGAGTTATTGCCTACTCTATCGTGACCGCCGCCAGCATCTAGGAGGCTCACACATGACCACAGCCAGTTATGATTTTAGGTACAATTACAAAGCCCTACTATATGCTATTGTAGCCCCTCGGTATGTAAGCCCCGACAAGGCAATTAATGTTGTCGGGATGCCCCACGGATATAGGACC
>JBMNOA010000121.1:0-2713 GCA_050942825.1 Bacillota bacterium | reverse complement strand
CAAAATACAGCGTATCGCAAGTGATGGGATATCTGAAGGGAAAAAGCTCACTGATGATATTCGACAGACATGCGAATATGAAATATCGGTATGGGAACAGGCATTTCTGGTGCCGTGTGATATGTCATAATTAAAAATGTACAAAAGTTCTGGAACAAAAATGTACATTTGGTATCATCGATAGGTCTGGAAGGAGGCCTTACGATGATCATCAAATCACCAATTATCACAGATCTGAGAATCGAACGACTGGAGGACTTGCATAAGTTAAAACCGATAATGGAAACATCAAATCTGAAGATCAACAAAAGTCAGATCGCCAGGGAACTTGGTGTAGATAGACGGACGGTCGGAAAGTATATCGAGGGATTCAGAAAGTCCAGCCACAGAACATCATCAAACTGTCTTACACCTTACCTTGAGATCATCAGAGAATTGCTTTCTGATGAAAATGAGCAGAAGTTCTACTACCGGCGGGTGTTGTGGCAGTATCTCTTAGACAATCATGGCTATTCCGGTTCCTATTCGAATTTCTGCTACTATCTCAATGAGATCCCAGAGTTTCGAAATTACTTCCGTAAGCGGAGTCCAAACAAAACAGGCGCATATATCCGATATGAAACAGGAGCCGGGAAACAGGCTCAGCTGGACTGGAAAGAATCCATGAAGCTGCTTACGACAGACCAGGGATGGATCGAAGTGAATATCTTTGTTCTGATCCTTTCCTACTCTCGATATCGTGTTTACCGGCTCTCGATGACGAGATCACAGAACGTCCTGTTCGCTTTCCTGGATGATGCATTTCAGACCTTTGGCGGTGTTCCGGAAGAGATCGTCACTGATAATATGAAGACCGTGATGGATGAGGCAAGAACGAAGGGATCAATGGGAAAAGTTAACGTGAAATTTCAGCAGTTTGCCGATGATTACGGATTCCGGATCCAGCCGTGCATCGCAGCGACACCAAAGACAAAGGGAAAGGTGGAATCGCCAATGCGGATCCTTGATGAACTCAGGGCGTATAACGGAAAACTGAGTTATGTCGGTTTTGCGGATCTTCTTCGACGGATCAATGACCGTGAAAATGGAAAAGTCCATTCCGGAACAGGAAGGATCCCGGTGATGTATCTGAAAAAGGAAAGGGATCTCCTACACCCCTTACCGCCGGATAGTGTGAGAGATCCCTATCAATTGATCGATCATAGAGTCCGTGTTGACAACGCAAGCCTCTTCCGATACAAAGGCTGCCAGTATTCCGTACCGCCGGAATACATTGGCAGGGATGTCATTTTGCAGATCCACGATGACCAGATCCACGTGTATTGTAACACGAGGCTCATCGCTCTGCACGATATTTCATCCATGAAGCTGAACTATCAGGAGAAACATTATTCCGCTCTGGCAGAGATGACACATTCCTTTGCGGAAGAAAACATTGCAGAAAGAGCTCGCGAAAATTTGAGGGCGATAGGAGCCGTATATGAATAGCAGCATTTATCAACAGACGATGAACAACCTGAATGTCCTGAAATTGGGTCAGATGGGACTACATCTGGAGGAGATCGCGGGGAAGGTCGGCGCAGATGGGCTTTCTTTTACGGAAGGTCTACTGAAACTGACGAATTATGAGGTCGACTTCAAGGAAACATCTGCGGCACAGAGCACGATCCATGCGGCAGCCTTTCCATTCGTGAAAACGCTGAATGACTTTGATTTCAGCTTTCAGCCTTCGATCAGCGAAACACAGATCCGGGAGCTCGCTACCCTTGGGTTCATGGAAAAGGCTGAGAACATCGTATTTTTGGGTTCAAGCGGCGTCGGAAAGACACATCTGGCCACAGCGGTCGGGATCGAAGCTGCCCGGCATCATAACATCACTTACTTCATCAAATGCAATGATCTCCTGCAGCAGCTGAAGAAAGCGAAGCTGGAGAATCGGCTCGCATCGCGTCTGAAGCATTTCAATCATTACAAGCTTCTGATCATCGATGAGATAGGGTATCTGCCGATCGACAAGGAAGACTCTAACCTGTTCTTCCAGTTAGTCGACATGCGTTACGAAAAGAAGAGTACGATCTTCACGACGAACATCAACTTCGGTAATTGGGACAGCGTATTTTATGATGCTGTCGTTGCAGATGCTATCTTAAACCGTATTCTGCATCATGCTCATGTAGTAAATATTACCGGGAAATCATATCGACTCAAAGACATATTGACAGAATCTTCTACCGGGGAAAATTGTACATAATTATTCCATAACTTTTGTACATTTCTACTTGCTAGTCAATATATAGATCGTCTTCAGATCCTTAGCAAATGCCTTCATGTCTTTGTTTGCCACATACTTCAGAGTGTTCCTGACCATATGTACAATACAGCGCTGATGTTCTGTTTTCGGGAAGGCAGTAGTGATCGCATCCTTTATCCCGGATAGTCCATCTGAGCAAAGGATCAGTATGTCCTTAACCCCTCTATTTTTCAACGAATTCAGGACAGAAAGCCAGTATTTGCTGCTTTCGTTTTCTCCGATCTCAATCGTCAGTACATCTTTTCTTCCGTCTGCGTCTATTCCCAGGACAACATATGCTGCACACTTCTGCACTATGCCGTCTTCTCTGACAGAAAAATGGATGGCATCAATGAATACGATCGGATAGACCGCTTCTAACGGGCGGTTCTGCCAGTCTTCTATCTGCGGCAGTATCTTATC
>JBMNOA010000120.1:0-2732 GCA_050942825.1 Bacillota bacterium | reverse complement strand
ATTGTAGGAGTATTATAATCATATAAACAGTGTTGTCCTTTCTATTAGATAGGGGAGCCGCCTATATGGCCGTTCCCCAAAATGAAAAATTAAGACATTCACTCATCAGCACACGGCCTATTCAGTTGTCGCCCCAACTGAATAAGTGGGGAAAACTGAATAGGTATAAAAAGACCATGCGAGTATTAGGGGGCGAACCAATACTTGTGTGGTTTTTTTGTTAGAAAAAAAGAGGTTGAAAATGGACGATAAGAGGATATTAAATGGAACTATGGCGTATGTTTTCAAGGAATACGAGGACGGCATTTCAATGTCAGACTGGCAAGGCATGGAAACAAATGCAAATGATTTATTAGAGCTGGCATTTGGACTTATCCGATATGCGGTAAATTGTAAAGATGATATAGAAATATACAACGAAAAAAGGCGGCTTGACATAGAACAAGAAATGAATGGATATATGAAGTCATGCGAAGAAGCGGAGGCTAGAAAGAGAGAACAAAGAAAAAGCGAATGGAAAACAGGATATGTATATATGCTAGAGTGTGGTGGAAAATACAAAATAGGATTTTCAAAAGACGTTAAAAGACGCATGAAACAATTAGATACAAGACCGTTTGAGCTTAAACTTGTCGCTCAAAGTGATTTTCTTGAAAATGCCTATGACGTAGAACAAGAAATACATGAAATGCTTGAGGCTAGCAGAGAAACTGGAGAATGGTACAACCTTAGCGAACAAGAAACCGGGTTTGTTATAAGCCTTATAAAGGGGGTATAAGAGAATGAGCAATGATAAAACGTCATATTATGCGGTTATTCCTGGGAATGTAAGATACGATAAACGGCTTAGAGCAAATGAGAAATTATTGTATGGAGAAATAACAGCATTAACGAACGCAAAAGGTTATTGTTGGGCAAGTAATAAATATTTTGCAGACTTATACAACGTAACAACACAAGCGGTTAGCAAATGGATTTCACATCTTAAAGAATACGGATATATAGATATTTCATTAACATATAAAAGCGGAACGAAAGAAATAGAAAACCGTATCATAAAAATAGTATCAACAAATGATTCAGAGGTATCAACAAATGATTTAGGGGTATCAACAAATGAATCAGAGGGGTATCAACAAAAGATTAAAGATAATAATACAATAAATAATAATACATCTAATAAAAAGAAAGTAAGTAAGGGCGAAAGCTATGATGATTTGATTGAATCTTATACAGATGATGATGATTTAAGGCAGTCGCTAAAGGCATTTATACAAATGCGAAAGCTGATAAAGAAACCGCTGACCAATTACGCATTAAAGTTGATCTTGAATAAGCTAGATAAAATGTCAACCGATAGCAAGACAAAAACGGCAATCGTTAATCAATCGGTTGAGCATAGTTGGCAAGGCGTTTTTCCACTAAAGGAAGAAAAGACAAATAAGCCAACATATTGTATGAATGAGAGCAAGCCGACTGAGATGAAACCAGTTGATTATACGGATTTTGTTCACGAGGGGCCGGACGGCATAGAAGTAGACATTGAAGGATATAAAAAGGCTTGTGCAGAGTACAACGCATGGGCCGATTCTACGATGGGAGTTGGTTTTAATGGGAATGAGTAAAGCAGTAAATATGCTTGCAGAACTGGCAAAGCAGGGAATTAAAATCAATGATGGAGATTACATCGGCGATGATGGACTTCTGTATTGCGGAAAATGTCATACAAGAAAACAAGTGAGAATCAATCTTCCTGATGGTACAGAGGTCACGCCACATTGTTTGTGTAAGTGTGAGGCAGAAAAGGCAGAGAAAGAAAAAAAGGATCTTGAGGATCGAGAGCGACTTCTGACGATCGAAAGATATAGAAGTGTTGGATTTACTGATAAAGAGCTAAAGAAGTGCCGTTTTTCCGCTGACGATGGTATAAACAAATATGTTACAGACATTGCTAAAAATTATGTTGACAACTTTTCAGAGTTTAAAAAAGCAGGCAAGGGGTTAATCTTTTATGGCGGTGTGGGAACTGGAAAGACTTTTCTTGCGTCTTGTATTGCGAATGAGCTAATAGACAAGTGCATTCCGTGTTGCGTGACGAACTTTTCAAGGATCGTAAACAAACTGACTGGAATGTTTGAGGGAAAACAGGAATATATTGACAGTCTTAATAATTTCAGTTTGCTTGTGATTGATGACTTTGCAATGGAAAGATCAACGGAATACGTCAATGAAATTGTTTATAATGTTATTGACAGCAGATATAGATCGGGGAAACCGTTAATTGTAACAACAAACTTATCTAAGAAAGACTTAGACAATCCGCCAGATATAGACAAGCAAAGAATTTATAGCAGGATCAAAGAAATGTGTTTCCCAGTTGAAGTAAAAGGAACGGACAGAAGATCAAGAAACAATGACGGCGACATCATGCTCAAGCTATTCGAGAAAAGAGGTGGAGAAGAATGAATATTGAAATAAAATCCGTTCCGTTTTCATGGAATGACAATCTATCAGAAATTGCAATAGAAGATTTTCAACAAATCCAAAAGAATCTGTCTTATGGCACGTGTCAATCAATCGGCTTGGCATTGGCAAAATTAGAGTTACTAGAAAAACAGGGATGTAAAGTTGATGATGGAAAAGAGATGGAGAGAACAAAATGGTAGCAATTAAAGATATGGAAATGCCAGAGAGATGTCCGAGCTGCAAATTCTGTTTAAGACAGGAAACAA
>JBMNOA010000119.1:0-2740 GCA_050942825.1 Bacillota bacterium | reverse complement strand
CGGCATACAAGGCGACGCTTACGCTTGCCACGCTGATTATAGACAGTTGGGAGAAGTTCGCCTCGTTCTATGAATATGCAGAAAAACCCACTTCGTTAAGTTGGGACGGACACTTCATTGTGTCGGCGGATATCGACGGCAACGGCGCAACCTTCTATGCGTTCTGCAACTGGTATTACGGCATTTTTAACTCTACAAACGGATTTATCGGTACGTTCGACGGCAGAGGACATATAATCTCCAATTTTCAGACAGGCAACAATCCTACCGTAACTACCAGCGGTTCTCATGCGAATATATTCTCGAATATCGGCGCAAAGGGCGTTGTCAAGAACGTATGCTTTGCAGAAGTAACTAAAAACGGAACGGCGAGCTTGCTGGCGTCCAACTGTTGGGGAACAATCGAAAACGTGTTTACCAGCGGATATTTGATGGGAGCAGGATCGGGTAATGATGCCGCCACCATGCTGGTAACCAACTTGAAATCGGGCGCGACGGTAAGGAACTGCGCTATGTATATAAAGTGGAAGAACGGTTCTTATACAAACGGCACTAACTTTGCATTATTGTATGCGACGAGAGAGGACGGCGTAACGATAGAGAACGTACATGCAATGGGCAGCTCTTCTACAAATTTAATTATCGGCGAGTTAAATCCTGCGATAGAAGGAGTTACCAAGTATTTAAGCGATACGGACATGGACGCCTTTAAAGCGGCGGTAACTCAGTTGGGTATGCCGACAGATAAATTGTTTATTTAGTCAGCGTAGATTTTAATAGTTCGTAGTTTCAATCAAAAATTTACGGGAATACCAATGCCCGAAAATATAAAACAATAAGGAGGAAGAAAAATGATGAAAAAGAACTTTACAATTCCAGTTATCGAAATTATCAACTTTGAAAAGAACGATGTTATTACTTCATCAGCCATGGAAGACGACATCTTCTCGGTGATTCCGTACATATCGAATTTTGTGGGAGGGGAATAAAATGAAAGTAATAAAGAGAAGTAAAATTATTATCGGCGCATGCGCAGTGCTTTGTGCTTTAATCGGCGTTGCAATGTTACAAACAAATCTGTTTAAAGCGGAAGCGGCTACTTCTGAAACAGATAAAATGCAACTCACTATGGTGAAGGGAGCAAGCGTTCGCTTGGGAAACGCAGGCAACAACTACGGCTTACGTTTTGCCGCAGGAATGAGCGAGGAGAATTATTCTCAAATATAGCGGACGTAGAGCAAGGGGTTTATTCGTCAGTATCTTTTGGTATGGTAATTGCCCCTGAAAACTACTTGACTGAATATGCCGATTTCACCGAGGAAAATTTATTCGGCGCAAGCGCAAAATACGATTGGGCGGTAGACGGAGTGTATAACGGAAGTAACGGCGAAAACGGCAGTCCCGTGCGCATTATCAATCTCACTTTCAACACTTTGAGCGCTGATGCACGTATAGGCACGGGCGTATACTGTAAAGGCTCTATAGTCAATCTGCTTGAACACAACCTGAATAATTCGTTTGTTGCAAGAGCGTATACGAAGTATACTATCGTTTCAAACGAAACGACCGAAACGCATTACGTACTTGCAAATTATTACGATAACGATAGGGCGAACAATACGCGCACAATGGTAAACGTAGCTAATGCAGTATTGAAAGATACGGAGGCGAACCTTAAAGAAAGCGACGTCGAGTTCTTAGAAAAAAGCTATATCGATAAATATCTCGATACGGTTGTTCAACCCGTAAACGGCTATCCCTTTGACGTGGATATGAGTAGTGGAAACAGCCATACTCTCAATCTTACCGATATTACTGCGGAAAATTCCAAGTCGGCATACGTCGGCGGAAGTACGGTAAAAGCGGTTTTTGTAGACGATACCAGAATATCCGACTGGACAGAGAGCGAAGGCGAAATAACCATTCCCCACGATACTTTGGCGGCGTTCGGCAAAGGTGAAAAAATCGTGAGAATATGGGTGAATGACGGTGAGAAGGACTTAGCCTACCAAGGAACTCTCACTCTTGCGACAAAGATAATATCTACCGCAGAGGAGTTGGCTAAATTCGGCGAGTACGCAAAAGCGCAGAGCACCGACGCCGCCGTTTGGGACGGACACTTTATCCTGAACGCGGATATACAGTATAACGGCGAGTATAACGGATTCTGCAACTGGATGCAACGCGGACAGAAAGTGGGCGCTCAATACGGCTTTGTTGGTACGTTCGACGGCAGAGGATATACGATTTCCGGCGCAACGTTTAAAAATCCAACCGGCGGAGAGGGTGCGTCGTTCGTGTCGCTTTTAGGTAAAACGGGCGTGATTAAAAACCTTGCGTTTTTAAATGCCGCTGTAGCGTACGGAAACGGCGGCGGAGCCGTGGTGTCCGATTGTTACGGAACGTTGGAAAACGTATTTGTAGAAGGCGTAATCGACGGAACGAGAACTTATGGTGATTCGCAGAGTACGTTACTGGTTTCCAGAGTGCAAAACGGTGCTTCCGTTAAAAACAGCGTAGCGATACTTTCGGGCACGGGCAGCAAACTTGAATCTGCTGGTTCGATAGATATCGCAATAAAGACGAAGGTTGATGGCGCTGTAATCGAAAACGTTGTCGCGGTAGGAACTTGCACGACGCCGAGCAACTTGTCGGGCGTTTTGTATTACGATAACGTTCAGGCGTTAGCCTCGGCAAAGGACGCGGTTGCAGGCAACTTCGGCGACGCGTGGGACGTCTC
>JBMNOA010000118.1:0-2777 GCA_050942825.1 Bacillota bacterium | reverse complement strand
GCTTGCTGCTGGTTTCAGCGACATAGAGGACCATGCACGCAAGAATGATATTCTCAAGTTGGTTTCCCTTGGGATTATCGATGGCTATCCCGATGGAACATTTAAACCTGAAAACACCGTAACCAGGGCTGAATTTGCCAAGTTGATTATTTCGACTATGGGCCTTGGTGAAGCGGCCAAACTGATGGCTGGAGTACCTACTCCATTTTCCGATGTTCCTGCAACTCACTGGGCCACTGGTTTCATCAACCTGGCTCACAGCAAGGATATAGTTAACGGTTATCCGGATGGCACATTTAAGCCTGAAGCTCAGGTAACCTATGCTGAAGCACTCAAGATGATCCTTTGTGCTATAGGTTATACACCTGAAGTTGTAAAGCCTGTATACTGGCCAGTTACCTGGGTCGCCAAAGCAGTAGAAACCGGACTAAACAAGGGTGTAGCTATTTCGGCTAACCTCCCTGCAGTCCGCGGTGAAGTAGCGGCCCTCTTGGAGAACTCACTTACAATAGCCCACATAGTTCAGACTGGGTTTGGCACTGATGTTAAGTATGAGAAGAAGGATGACGTGACCTTCTTGACCGCTCTTGGCGCAGCACCGGTCACCGGTTATTTGGTTGATGCGCCTGTGCTGTTTTCTAATAATGGCAAGACCATTCGTGTTAAGCCTGTAGATGCAGCTGTGATTGAACGTACACTCCTTAATCCTGAAGACGTTAGTGGGCTACTTGGTCACAAAGTCAAGGTGTGGGCTAATGCAGACAACAAAGTAATATTTGTTGAAGATCTTACACCTGGGGAGTCTGTGAAGAAGGGTACGGTAAAGACTGATGGCGTTTACGTAGATGGTACTAAGGTAAGTCCGGAGAAGTTCTATGTAGATTTCCTGGATGTAACTTCATCTGTACCGACGACTTTTGGGTCAGGCTATGAAGCTAAGGTTATCTACGAAAGCTCTTCGGCGAAGGCCGTAATCGCTGTCAAGTACACTGTTGGTGTAGTGAAGAACGTAAGCAGCCTATATAAGTCAGTGACTTTTGAAGCAGGTTTTCCACTGGCACTTAAGGACGTAGAGGCCCTGTTTAGTGGTGCTGCCTCAGAATTAGGCGGACTTCAAAAAGGCGATGTAGTCGAATTTGTAAAGAATGACACCCATAAAAAGGCTGTTTTGGTGGTCACTCGAGATACTCATACGGGAACATTCAACAGACTGTCTGGGAGCACAGCCACAATTGGCGATACGAAACTGACGGCTTTCGGCGGCACCGTGTTCGCTTTCAGTGAGGATGATCTTGGAAAAGAAGTCAAAGCCATTCTCAATAAGGACGGTAAGGTTGTAGGTTTGCAGGTTCTGGATGGAGCAACTGTATCTAGTCAGGTGGCAGTTATTCTATCGAAAATCGGGCCGATTCACACAGTCTCCGGAAGCAAGTATTATGTCAACATGCTCTTGGCAGACGGCACTAAGGTGAGTTACGAAATCAGCAAGGATGATTTCGACACTATCGGCACGCCTACTTCGGACTTCATTGAGCAGAAGGAAATCAACGTTGTTGTGGAATATAAGGTTGATGATGGTGTAGTTGACATCACTAAGCAGTATGCTGATTCTGACTATGACATAGTGGTGACCGGTCTAGAAGAGATTGCCATAAGTGAAAAGTACAATGTTGTTGAGGGTCAGCTGGTGACTTCGGACACCATCATTTTCAACATGAAGGCTCCTAGTAAGGTTAAGACGGCTACTTTTGCAGATCTTCTTGCTAACGCAGAAGGACTCCAAGGTAAGATTAAGTCGGACAATGGCAAAGCCACGATCATAGTCATGACTGCCGGCAGTGCAGTTGAGACTGACGCTGTCTACGGAATTGCTGCAGGTAGCTACAAGGCTAAGGTTGATGATTCGGTGACGACTATGGTTAGTGTCCTTCGCAACGGTAGTATTACTGATTATGTTTACGCTGGAACTCTACCTGAGAAGGGTGACGTTGTTACTTACACCGTATCGGGGAATAAAGCCACGTTTACCGTCAAAGGCGCCGATGAAAGTAAGGGTGACCCAGGTGATCAGCGTATAGCTGCCATTGATGGTAACCTAATTACCGTAAAGGGTTATTACAGCAGTGGTGATAACGTTGGCGAGGCTATCGATGGTTCTGCACGGTACTACGTACTGGACGAAAACACCCAGTTCGTGTTCAAGGACTCAGATAATAAGCCTATTGCTGTAGAAGAAGCTTCCATAGGTGTCAAGGTTCACGTTTACTCAATTCCGAAAGAGGGAGCCAATCTTGTTAAGGTTCTGGTGATGATCGAGGAGTAAATGCTCAACTAGATAGAAAGGGCACCCGGTCGGGTGCCCTTTTTGTGTGCGCCGGGCATGGCGCTTCACACGGGGTGAAAGTTCCCTGCACGGCTAGGCAACGACCAAGTCCAAGCCAAGGGTGTCCATCGCGAGATGGAATCTGAAGGTAGTCATGGGCATGACCTAACTTGGAGCAAGAACCTTTGGAGGTTCTAGTATAGTTTGCGAGCCTACAGGCCTTACTATGGAGTGAGCGAAGCAGCAACCCCTTTGCATCATTGACGAATTGCCGTGTATCGAATGTTAGGTACGCGGAAGCACCGTATACTGTTTCAGACAACAGATCGTAGGTTTCTGAATAATTCTCCTGTTATTCGGAACATATCCGCAATAATCCTCGTCTACTTACTGCATACGTAGTAGGCATCCTAGATCCTGGTTGATTCAGTCTGTGATCTTTGACCTGTATGCA
>JBMNOA010000005.1:0-64151 GCA_050942825.1 Bacillota bacterium | reverse complement strand
TAATCTCCAATAATTTCATCATAGAGATTTTCTAATAAACAAGAATGCTTGCGCTCATCTCGTCTAATGATATTTATTTGGGCTAATTCTTGCATATTAGGGGCTAAGGTAGCCATAATTTCATAGCTGCGTACGGCCATTTTTTCTCCCATTATAGCATCTTTTATCATTCTTTCCATATCATAATCGATAGGATATTGATTCATACCATAACCTCCTTTTCATTCGGCTATGGCATAGTATTAAAGCAATAAGAAAAAAGTGCCTGTATACTTAATCATGCTGAGGACATTTAGGTATTTTTTTGCCTACCACAGTCAATAATTCAATTCCCCAGCAGCTTACAGAATCTAAAGCCTCCTGAGAGAAGGAAAATGATTCTAACCCAGAATATTTTTTGGCAATGAGATCGAGAGCTACTTTCTTCTCTTCGTCTATGGCAGGTCGCACGATTCCATCACAGACTATACTTCTATAAGCACTAAAATAATCGCAAGGAGACTCATCCGGAATAATCTGAATATCATCTATTATTTGTACGCAAACCGTTGTACCACCTTTTTCAAATACATTGGCTTTACGGCCTTCTTTAGCACCATGAACATAGATTCTTTTATATTCAGGTAAATAAGCATAAAACATTGTGACTATGTATGGCTGTGCATTATCTGTCATAGCGATGTGACAATACTGAGTATTGTTTAGTATATCTAATATTTCCTGACCATTCTCCATCTCAAACTGACTTAGACGCATAAAATATCACCTTTTCTTAATTTATTTAACTATATGGTGGTTTCTATCTTCTCAAAGCATTTCCTGCCTTTATTCCCGTAATTTTACCCTTATCAACCGCTAAGGCACCATTTACAAATACATAAGACATGCCATATGACAATTGAGAAGGATTTTTTCTGGTGGCATTTTCCTTGAGATCAGCTAACCTAAATACCACTATATCAGACTTTTTGCCCACAGCCAAAAGACCCCTGTCCGTAAGTCCTAATTTTTGGGCGGGCATGGAAGTCATTTTTTTTATGGCCTCTTGGATATCTAATATATGCTTGTCCCTGACATAGCGACAGATAAAAGCTGTATGATTAGCATATGCTCTGGGATGTATAGCCTTCCCGAGAGCAGATAATCCCGCATCGCTGGCTATCATAACATGCTCGTTTTTAATTACTTTTATAATATTATCGGCAGAAATAGAGTGATAATCATTGGCTAAATCATGGCTGGAATAAGTGTAAATATAAGCATCACCGCTCACATCAAGACCCTGTTCTATGGCTTGATTGAATAACTCTAAAGCTTGCTCTTGTTTATACCAATTAGCCTTTCCTGAGGCTTTAATATGATTGTATTGCAAAGAAACCCCGGTATCTTCGGCTATCTTAAGGGCCTCTCTAAGCGAAGAAATCAAATTATCCCCCTCACTGCGTATATGAATGGCCATCACAGCATTGTCTTCTTTAGTTGTTTGAGCCAAAGCCAGCAGTTCTTGATAAGTAATTTGGTTTTGTGGATAATAAGAAAGGCCCAAGGAAAGACCGAAAGCCCCGTTCTTTATGCCGGAAGCTAATCTTTTTTGCATAGCGGTAATATTCTCGAAGGTGACAGTATGTCCCGGTCTTACAAAGGCTTCTCTCAATACTTTATAACCTACAAAAACACCTACATTGATGGCATTGTGATCTACTTTTTGCAAATAAGCAGCTATATTTTGTGGGGAATCACCGCAATTGCCTACAATATGAGTAGTAACTCCCTGCATTAACGCAGGGGCGCCATCAGGGGAAACCTCCCAGTAATCATCAGTATGGGTGTGTAAATCTATAAATCCCGGGCAAACAATCATACCGCTGGCATCGATGACCCTAGCTTTTTCAGAGGGCACACAAGAGCCTATAGCAACTATCTCTTGGCCTTTGATAGCAATATTACTCTTATAAGGCGGGGCTCCGCTGCCATCGACAATAGTAGCATTATTAATAAAATAGTCACAATCAACCTGCTTTGTAGTTTGTCCAATCAGGGGTCCTTGCTGATTATTTTTTGCCGCACTGCTTTCAAAGGCTCCTCTTGGTGCATAAACAGATTGCCAATAAAAATAACAGCCGATACCAATAATAAGTAATGTCACTATAATTAATATAGGTTTGGAGACAATATATCTGTTATGGTCACTATTTTCCTCCCCTCTTCGAGTTTTAGTATGTTGATAATATCTTCTTTTTTTATACATCAAAAAACCTTTCTTTTTTATTAAATTAGACATTATTTTAATTTCTTTTTTTTTACTTCAAATCCTTTTATTAATTATTATTCACAAAGAACCTGCTATAATATGCATATTTATTAAGGCTCATCTTCCCATATTTCATTATCTTTTTGCTTTCTATAAAACAAAGAGTAAATAAAAATAGTAATTATGATTAATAATAAAAAGGCGGCGGCGCAAAGAAAGAAAGTATTTAATATACCAATAATACATGATAATATTACTAGAAAAATCAAAAACGCAAAAATCGAGATTTTTTTCATTTTTCTCCCTCCTTGCAGCTAATCCAACGTTTTTTTCCCTTATTCTAAAAATATTCCTTCATTAGGATACTATGCTGTAAACAGCTTTTTGCCACAAAAAAACTTCCGCTTAAGCGGAAGTTTCGCAAATTATTTGTTTTATTTATGAGGATAAAGCGGTGACGTTTTGCGTAAAGCATCTACTTTATTTTGTAAAACATTTACTGTATAATCAATGTCCTCTTGTGTATTTCCAAAACCGATAGAAAAGCGCAGAGCGCTATTAATAAAGCAGGGTTCCATATTCATAGCCAGCAGAACATGAGATGCCCCACTAGAGCCGGAGGAACAAGCAGAACCGGCCGAGCAAGCAATGCCCTGCAAATCCAAATGTAAGAGCAAAGCCTCCCCTTCTATATAGTTAAAACTGAGATTGGCATTATGCGGCAAGCGATCAACGGGATGTCCATTTAATTTACAATAGGGAATTTGCTCCAAGACTTGTGTGATCAGATTATCCCGCAAACTTTTCCAATGCGCCATGTTTTTTTCCAGATTTTGAGCGCTGATTTCAGCAGCGAAGCCCATACCAACGATACCGGGCATATTTTCTGTACCGGGACGGATTTTTTTCTCTTGGCCACCGCCATGGACTATTCTGTTCAACCGCACATTCGTTTTTTTATAAAGAGCACCCACACCTTTGGGGCCATTAATTTTATGAGAGGAGAGGCTAATCATATCTGCATTTAGGCTATCAGCAGTAAAAGGAATTTTACACCAACTTTGTACAGCATCCACATGGAATAGTACTTCCGCTTCCTTGCAGATCTTTCCTAATTCGGTTATAGGATTGATGGTACCGACCTCATTATTGGCATGCATAATAGTAACTAAAATAGTATCGGGTCGAAGAGCCTTTTTCAACTCATCGGGATCGACCATAGCATAAGAATCTACTGGTAAGATTGTTAGATCAAAACCATTTTTAGCTAAATATTTACAAGTAGAGAGGACTGCCGGATGTTCTACGGCTGATGTTATGATATGGCCTTTTTGAGCTTTTACGGCTGTGCCTATAATGCCGAGATTATCTGCTTCTGTACCGCCACTGGTAAAAAAGATCTCTTCAGGAAGCACCAATAATGTATCAGCTACCTGTTTACGGGCATTGTCCAAATAAGCTTTGGCATCACATCCAAAAGAATGTATGCTGGAAGGGTTACCAAAATGATTAATGAGATAGTCCTTCATATATTCTGCCACTTGAGGAAAAACAGGAGTTGTAGCAGCATTATCCAAATATACTTTATGCATTGTTTTACTTCTCCTTAAATAATCTAGTTATCATTCTTTAAAAGATCGGACAAAGTATAGGAATTTAAAACCCCATTAATTGCCTTTTGCAAATCATGCCATAATTTTTTACTAGCGCAGTCTTCCTCCCTGGCACAACTTTCTAAAGAAATCTCGCTGGCGCAACTGGCAATATGCAAAGGGCCTTCCAGGGCTCTAAACACCTCTCCTACCAAAATATCTTTGGGATCTCTGGCCAGAATATATCCACCCTTGGCACCTCTGATACTCTTGACCAATCCATATTTTCTCATCGGTATCATCAGTTGTTCTAAATATCCTTCGGAAATATTCTGCCGCATGGATATAGCCGAAATAGCAATAGGCTTATCACGATAATTTTCTGCCAAATCTAAAATGGCTCTCAAACCATAACGACCTTTGGTAGAAATATTCATAAGCCCACTCCATTCCCTAGTTAATTAATAGTGATTAATAAAAAAAGTATATCTTAATATACTAATAATGTCAATAAATTACCATATTTTAAAATCTTATAGATAGTATTAATCATCTAAATAAATATTATCTATCAAACGTGCATGAGGCATCTTTATAGCCACAGCTATGATCAGGGGTTTTTGTATCCTTTGCAGGGGAACAAGATTAATGGCATTGACTATTTGCAGATAATCTATTTGCCCTAAAGAAACTTCTTTTTTCAGATAATCCTCGGTTTTCTCTATAATACTGATGGCATCGTCTTGGCCGGCTGCAATCATTTTTTCAGCCAGAGTTAATGCTCGATAGATGCCCGGAGCTTGCTGTCTTTCTTCTGCGGTCAAAAAAATATTGCGGGAACTAATGGCCAAACCATCAGCCTCACGCAAAGTGGGGACCATGCGTATTTCCAGAGGCAAATCGAGATCGCAGACCATTCTTTTCAATATTGTTAATTGCTGGATATCTTTTTGTCCAAAATAGGCTCTAGTGGGCTGGCATAGGGCAAATAATTTCATTACTATGGTAGCAACCCCGCGAAAATGACCCGGGCGGCTGGCACCACAAAGATATTTGTCCAAGCCCTCTACATTTATATAAGTATTAAAGCCCGGCGGGTACATTTCCTCTTTATCCGGAATAAACAAACAATCCAAGTTGTTTTTCATACACAACTCGCTATCCCTTACGATATCCCTTGGATAAGTAGCATAATCCTCATTAGGACCAAATTGTATAGGATTTACAAAAATAGTAGCGATGGTGATATCATTTTCTTGCTGTGCTTTTTTAATAAGGGCTAAATGTCCTTCATGTAAATAGCCCATCGTCGGCACCAAACCTATAGTCTTACCTTGTATTCTCCATAACAAGGCTTTTTTTTGCATTTCTTCTTTTGATTTTATTATTTCCATAATAACAAGTCCTTTATATTATTAGATAATTTTATATGTAGTATTCAGGAAAAGCTTGCCGGTAACATTTGATAGGCCTATTTCTATAGTATCTTGTCATCTTTCACCAATTTTTTATATTGCATTACTACTATTCTACCATTGATCGGCCGAAGAGACCTTCTCTATCTTATGTTCGATACCGTGAGTCTTTTCATAGAGTAGGCGTTTTTTTAGTAAATCCGCCACATTTAAACCCTTCACTGATAAATCAGCATCTAATTCCACCAGTGGGAGAAGAACAAACAACCTCTCAGATAAAAAAGGATGCGGAACGAGCAGACCTTCTTGTTTAATTTCTTCATCACCAAATAGCAAAATATCTATATCTGCAGTGCGCGGGCCCCACTTCTTTGCTCTTATTCTTCCTAAATTACTCTCTATTTGCTGTATTGATTTTAATAGATAATCGGCAGGCAAATTGCAATAGACCTCTAAAACTGCATTATAATAGTCGGCCTGATCACTCACCCCCCAGGGGGAAGTCTGATACAGAGAAGATTTAGCTTTAAAAACTACTCCCGGTAATGAACAAATATTTGCTATCGCTCTTTGTAAAAAGGCTTTGCGATCACCTAAATTACTACCCAAACCCAGAAAAACTCTTTTTGCCATCAAAACCTGGTCCTTTCCATAACGATCCGAGCCCTAAATTGAGCATCATCAACCTTTGCTTGAGGTTTTTCAATCGAAATTCTCACTTTATCAACATGAGGGTACTTTAATATAGCCTCAATAATAACTTGCGCCAGATGCTCCAGCAAATTAAAGCTGTGATTTTCCACAATATCCTTGACCAACAGATAAACTTGACCATAATCTATAGTCAAAGATAAATCATCGCTAAGAGCAGCCGCTGACAAATCAGCATACAAAGTCAAATCAATAATAAATGGCTGTTTTTGGCTCTTTTCCTCAGCAAAAACCCCATGCTTGGCCAGGAAGGTCATTTGCGTCAAAATAATTTGATCTTTATCCTGCTTCATTTCTTTCCTCTCCTGATAGCATCCGCCATTTTCAAAGCCTGAATTGTTTGTTCAAAATCATGTACACGCAAAATATTTGCTCCACTAAAGGCGGCAATAGCCGCTACGGTAGTAGAACCCATAAGACGGTCCTCTACAGGCAAATCTAAAACATCACCAATAAATCTTTTTTGTGAGGCAGCTACTAAAATAGGATATCCCAGGCTCTTAAGTTGGGTTAAATTACGTAAAATAAAAAGATTTTGGTTGGTGTTTTTCCCAAATCCCAAACCAGGATCAATAATAATCTGTTCTTCTTTTATACCTGCATCTTTAGCCCTTCCAATAGTATGCCGGAAAAAAGCAATAATTTCCCCCATAATGTCGGGACCATGCTCTATGCCTCGGCTGTTATGCATAATGATTACAGGCGCTCCTATCTGAGCTGCCAAAGACATCATGTCTTCTTCTTTAAGCCCTTCAATATCATTAATGATTGAGGCCCCCGCAGCCAGAGCAGCCTCGGCAACCTGTGCTTTATCTGTGTCCACAGAGATAGGTTGCTGTAAAAAAGGCGCCACGGCTTCTATAATGGGCAGAATTCGCTCTATCTCTTCTGCAGCGGCTAGAGGCACATGACCCGGGCGGCTAGAAGCACCGCCGATATCTATGATATCGACCCCCGCTTCCGCCATGGCAAAAATGCGGTCTATGGCAGCAGCAGGCTCAAAATATTTGCCCCCATCATAAAAAGAATCAGGAGTAATATTAACTATACCCATCACCAAGGTTCTTTGGTCACAAATTAGATTTTGCTTTTTGCAGGGGATTACATGTTTCTTATGTTTAAAAGAATTTAAAATTTGTCCTATCTGCTGTCCCAAAAGAGGAAGACCAAACTGCTGATTTTGCAATTTATCCGCCAGCAAGTTATATTGGGCTAAAGTAGCCATTAATATCACGGATGTTGTTACTACTTGATTGACAATTACTTTCTCATGGACGGCAGCTTCTCCTCCGATAGATAAAAGGTCTTGCTTTAATATCAATGCGGCCGGTAAAGAAAGATTATCAGCACGCAAAAGATAAAAAAGCCCTTTGGGAACCATTAAATCGCAGCCGGCAGGACTTACACCAATCGATAAAAGTTCATTCCATAAATCCTGTTGATTTTCAATTTTTATCAGACGTAAATTAAAATTCATGATTCCCCTCAATAAAACCTACACTAGTATTGAACATATTTTATTTTACTCCATTTATCGAGAAATTACTATCCTAATATTTTTTCCCTGCCCTAATATCCTTTTCGCTTGCTCCTTAATTTAAATCAGGGCTATGATAATTTTATATCATAGCCCTGATTTAATATTTTTCATTGGTCATTATCAATACGTTGAGGCTGCCAAATCAAGACAGGATTTCTAGCTGCATTTACCTCATCGAGTCTTTTCACCGGAGTATGATGTGGAGCCGATTTGACCAAATCGGGTTTTTCTGCAGCCTCAACAGCGATAGTTTTCATAGCCTGGATAAATTCATCCAAAACAGCTTTACTTTCGCTCTCTGTCGGCTCAATCATCAAGGCTTCTCCCACAATCAAGGGAAAGTAGATTGTAGGAGGATGATAGCCAAAATCCAATAATCTTTTGGCTATATCTAATGCCGAAACTCCGTTATTATCTTTTTGTCTTTTAGCTGATAAGATAAATTCATGCATACAAGGCTTCTCAAAGGGCAGATCATAATCTTCTTTTAGCATGTGCATGAGATAATTAGCATTTAAGACTGCACCCTCCGCTGACTCTTTAAGTCCTTGAGATCCGAGTGAAAGAATATAACAAAAAGCTTTTACCAGTACTAGAAAATTACCATAAAAGGCCTTTATTCTGCCAATAGAATGCGGACAATCATATTGCAGATGATAAGCATCATCTTTTTTGATAATTACAGGAACAGGTAAAAAAGGAGCCAAAAATTCTTTTACAGCCACTGGCCCCGCTCCGGGACCGCCGCCGCCATGGGGAGTAGAAAAAGTTTTATGCAAATTGAGATGAACTACATCAAAGCCCATATCACCTGGGCGGCTAATACCCATGATAGCATTAGCATTCGCACCATCATAATAAAGTAAACCACCAGCTTTATGAATAAGTTCAGCTATTTGTAGGATATTTTCATCAAACAATCCTAATGTATTTGGATTTGTCAGCATCAATGCAGCTATTTTCCCAGTCTCTTCATGTATTACAGACTGCAAATCATCAAGATCAACACCACCGTCTGCGTTTGTCTTCACCTGAATGATCGAACAATCGGCAATTACGGCAGAAGCAGGATTAGTACCATGAGCAGAATCTGGAACAATGATTTTAGTCCGTTGGATCTCCCCGCGGCTCTCATGATAGGCCTTGATCATCATCAGGCCTGTCATCTCGCCATGGGCGCCAGCTGCAGGCATCAGCGTCACATTATCCATACCAGTGATTTTCGCCAACATAGCTTGTAATTGATACATCAAATCAAGATTACCCTGTACAGTTTCTTCATCTTGATAAGGGTGTATGTCCGTAAAACCCACCAAAGCAGCCATATCTTCATTGATTTTGGGATTATATTTCATAGTACAAGAACCCAGTGGGTAAAAACCGCCATCCACTCCATGATTTTTTTGCGAAAGCTGGGTATAATGCCTCACCACATCCAGCTCGCTGAGTTGAGGTAAAGTTGCATCCTCGCTGCGTAAATATTGTTGCGGCAAATATGCCCCTACGCCATCGAAAGGCACATCACAGTCCGGCAGGGAATAAGCTATGCGACCCGCTACGGATTTTTCAAATAATAGGGCAACCTCTTTATTGATCAAGCTCATCTTATGCACCCGCCTTTTGTACCAATAAATCTATTTCTGCTTTAGTTCTTTTTTCTGTACAGGCCACTAACCATCCTCCTGCTAATTCCGGATAGTCAAGGGATAAATCATATCCACCGATGATCTTGTCTTGTAATAGCCTTTTATTAAGCTGTGTGATATCCTGATGGGCTTGAACAGCAAATTCAAAAACGAAAGGTTGATCGTCAAAGAGCGGACTGAAACGGCCGCTTTTGAGCAATTGTTCATAGGCATAGTGAGCTTTTGCCACGGACAAAGCGGCAACCTTTTTGAGGCCCTCTTGACCCAGCGTGGCAAGATAAATAGCGGCAGTCAAAGCACATAGAGCCTCATTGGAACAAATATTGGAGGTGGCCTTCTCTCTTCGAATATGCTGCTCTCTGGTTTGGATGGTCAAAACAAATCCTCTTTTGCCATCTTTATCTTTGGTCATGCCCACTATACGCCCCGGCATACGGCGCAGATTTTTGTATGTGGTGGCAAAAAACCCTAAATAGGGCCCGCCAAAGCCTAGAGGATTACCTAAAGGCTGACCCTCTCCCACCACAAAATCAGCTCCTTGTTTTCCAGGGGCCTCCAATAAAGCCAAAGCGATCGGATCAGTACTAACCAAAAGCAAAGCTTTTGCCTCATGTGCTAATTCAGCAAAGGAGCTCACATCTTCAACCAAGCCAAAGAAATTAGGCTGGCCGATTACAACAGCGGCTACATCATCATTTAAGATAGCATTAAGTCTATTGATATCGGTAATACCATCTTTATAAGGTATTTCTTGTATTTGCAAACCATTAAACCGACAATAAGTCTTGATAGTCTGCCGATATTGGGGATGTAAAGCAGCAGAAAGCAGTATAGTATGACGTTTTTGAGCATGAGCTGCGGATATAGCAGCTTCCGCTAGTGCACTGGCTCCATCATACATAGAAGCATTAGCGACTTCCATGCCAGTTAATTGACAAATCATGGTCTGATATTCAAATATGGCCTGTAAAGCACCTTGACTTATTTCCGGCTGATAAGGCGTATACGAAGTCAAAAACTCCTGCCTTGAAGTCAGGTGGTGAATAAGAGCCGGAATATACCTATCATAGGCTCCTGCACCTAAAAAACAAGTAAATTCTTGCAAATTACTGTTTTTGGCGGCCAAAGCAGATACATATTTTTTTAAATCCTGCTCTGCCAAAGCCGGTGGCAAATCTAAATCTCTTTGCAAGCGTACAGCATCCGGTATAGTAACAAAAAGTTCTTCAATATCTTTATAACCTATAGCCGCTAACATGGATAATTGCTGCTGAAGCGTGTTACCGCAGTATCTATGCATAAATTCACATCCTTATCAACTTTCTAATTGATAATTAATCTTTGGTAAGTTTTATTCCTGACACAGAGGTTCATAGTCAATATCACTTAATAATTGCTCAAGTTCAGCTGAATCAGACATCTCGATAGCAGCTATCCAAGCCTTGTAGGGGTCTTCATTAATTAAGGATGGATTATCAGCCAAATCCTCATTTATTTCTACCAGATTACCCGTTACAGGAGCATATACATCCGATGCTGCTTTGACACTCTCTAAAACACATAAGACATCGCCCTTTGCTATTTCATCACCTACAATAGGCATTTCCACAAAAACGATATCTCCCATATGCTCTTGAGCATAGTCACTTATACCTATATAAGCAATATTACCTTCGATTCTTACCCACTCATGTTCTATGGTATATTTCAAATCTGGCTTAACTTTCATAATAATTAACTCCTTCTTATTTTTTATATTTTTTTTCCAGAAATGGTTTGGCAATAATCACGGCCGGTACAGGCCTCTGTCTGACAATAATGTCTATTTCTTCTCCTACATTAGCATATCGGGCATCAATAAGAGCCATACCTATATTTTTGCCTAGAGATGGTGCAAAACTGCCGCTGGTAACAAAACCGATCTGATGGCCATTCTTTTCTATAAGATAATTTTCCCTGGCAATGCCACGTCCAATAACTTCAAATCCTATTGATTTACGTTTTAAACCCCGGGCTTTAGCCTCGGCCAAAGTCGCTTTACCGATAAAATCACCTTTATCTAATTTGACAAACATGCCTAATCCGGCTTCCAGAGGAGAAATATGCTCGGAGATTTCATGACCATAAAGAGGCAGGGCAGCTTCCAAGCGCAAAGTATCCCTGGCCCCTAATCCACAAGGTATCAGGCCATCCTCATAACCAACAGCTAATAAGCCCCGCCAAATATCAACTGCATCGGAATTAGACATATAAATCTCAAAACCATCCTCTCCCGTATAACCACTGCGGGAAACAATAGCCTGCTGTCCGCAAATTTCCACCTCGTCATAGAAGCGATAAAAGCGCAAATCACTCAAGGCCCCGTTACAGACTTTAGTCAAGATTTTTTGTGCTCTCGGTCCCTGCAGAGCCATTTGTGATATTTTACCAGAAATATTGTCTAATTGTACAGCAAAAAATTTCTTTTGTTGGTTAAGCCATTGCCAATCTTTTTCAATATTAGAGGCATTGATAACTAAAAGGTATTTCTGTCGGTTATATCTATAAATCAGTACATCATCAACTACATTGCCGTTTTCATAACAAAGGGGCGAATAAATAATTTGCCAATCCTCCGCGTTAGCAATATTATTTGTAGCCACATGCTGTAGATAAGATTCTGCGTCAGGCCCTTCGATTGTTATCTCTCCCATATGCGATACATCAAACAGACCGGCTGCTTGGCGAACAGTCAGATGCTCTTGTAATATGCCACTGAATTGCACAGGCAGAGCCCAACCGCCAAAATCTACTATCTTGCCGCCCAAAGCTATATGCTCATCATATAAAGCTGTCTTTTTTAGGTTTTGACCATCCATAACAACTATTCTCTCCTCATACTAAAATTAATCATTTCCCGCTAAAAATAAAAAAATACAGGGAGAATGACTGTTGTCATCTCCCTGTTTGTTTACCTGAGAGTTTCCACTACAAAAGCTTGCTCCTTCGGTGCCCCTTAAGGGTCTTTTCAGGGTTTAGTCCGGCCACGGTCCTGGAGCCTGAAAGATTCATGGCAGCTTGACATTTCCGCCACTTACTTCTTCGGCTTGCTAAAGCAATCTCCCGCAGCCATCATACCGGATATACACTTGAAGACATATTTCTATATCAGTGGCGAAAATCCTTCTAATCTTTGTCTTTTTGGACAAAAGAAATATTAATTGTCGGACTATCTGTTATTGACTGAGAAAAATCTTCTGGGTGAACAGTATCAGGTTGCGGTGCAGCAGGCCAGGGCTGAGCCTGAACATTACTGTCCATAGGAGGAATCTGCGCCTCACTATCATCATTAACCGGCGAATTTGACGGATCTTTCGGAGGATCATTATTATCCTTCATCAATTTATAGAATTCTTCAGCCTGCAAAGTTTCTTTTTCCATCAGAGCAGCTGCCACAGCATGAAGCTTTTCAATATTATCAGATAAAATTGTTTTGCCTTTATTATAGGCCTCATCTATCATTTGTCTGGCTTCTTTATCTATAGCATAAGCAATAGCTTCACTATAGTTGCGTTCCTGAGAGATATCTCTGCCCAAAAATACTGTATCGGTACGCTTGCCAAAGGTCAAGGGACCTAAATCCTCACTCATGCCATAACGAGTAATCATTTGTCTGACAATCTCGGTAGCTCTTTCCAAATCATTTTGGGCGCCGGTACTGATATCTTTTAATACTAATTCTTCAGCCATACGGCCACCAAGATAAATAACCAATTCATCAAGCATTTGCGATTTTGTCACATAACGGCGATCTTCTTTAGGCAAGAGCAAGGTATAGCCGCCGGCACGGCCTCTGGGGATAATAGAGATTTTGTGCAGTGGATCAGCATTAGGTAAAAAATAAGAAACAACTGCATGACCTGCTTCATGGTAAGAAACAAGTTTTTTCTCTCTTTCGCTGATGACATGAGATTTTTTCTCTGGTCCAGCAATAACCCTTTCGGCGGCAGCTTCCATTTCCTTCATGCTAATTTTCTTTTTATTATAACGGGCTGCTAAAAGGGCTGCCTCATTAATGACATTAGCCAAATCAGCTCCGGTAAAGCCGGGAGTACGGCGAGCTACAACATCAAAATCTACGGAATCATCAATCGGCTTTCCTTTAGCATGAACCTCCAATATTTGTTTTCTACCTAAAACATCAGGTACATCTACTGTTATTTCTCTGTCAAAACGGCCGGGACGCAAAAGGGCAGGATCCAAAATATCAGGTCTGTTAGTTGCGGCCACCACTATAATACCTTCATTGGCCGCAAAGCCATCCATTTCTACCAATAATTGATTAAGGGTTTGTTCTCTTTCATCGTGGCCACCACCCAGACCAGCACCTCTTTGACGGCCTACAGCATCAATCTCATCAATAAAAACAATACAAGGAGCATGTTTTTTTGCCTGTTCAAATAAATCACGCACCCTGGAAGCACCTACACCGACAAACATTTCTACAAAGTCGGAACCGCTGATGGAGAAGAAGGGCACACCAGCCTCACCTGCAACTGCTCTGGCTAATAAAGTTTTACCTGTACCAGGAGGTCCATAAAGCAATACTCCTTTAGGTATTCTGGCTCCCAAAGAGTTAAACTTTCTAGAGTCGCGAAGGAATTCCACGATTTCTTCTAATTCTTCTTTAACCTCATCAACTCCGGCTACATCATTAAAGGTGACTTTATTTCTATCATCCACATTCAATCTGGCACGACTCTTGCCAAATTGCATTACTTTGCCTCCACCACCTTGCCCTTGTTGCATCAAGAAAATCAACAGCCCTACGATTAAAAGCATAGGTAACATAGTAGCTAATAAGGTTACCCACCATGGCTGTGGTGGTTCTTCTTGGAAACTGACTAAAACATCGTTCTCACGCAAGAATTGGGCTATATTTGAATCAGGAAAAGCACTGACTTGAAATTTACTTTCGTCTTTTCTGCTACCTTCTATAGAATACTGTTTAGCAGTATTAGTAATAGAAACTTCCTTGACTTTCCCTGCTTCTACTTCGTTAATAAACTGACTATATTGCAGAATATCGGGAGTTTCTGTATCTCTGTTTCCCCATGTATAAATAGATACGGCAAACATAACTATTAAGAGAAAAATAGTAGCGTTTTTTAGTATTCGACTCAAAAAATTTCCTCCTTCCGTTTAATTAACGGATATTTCTATTATTATCTCTATTTATATTGGCATCTTAAGATCAAAAATTATTATACCTTATTGATTATTAGCATATTATTGAATATTAGCATATTATAAGGTTTTTTTCAATCATATTTGCCATTATTCTTACTTAAATATCCGTAAAGCGGCAGTATATTATAATTCGTCTACCCTCTTGGGCATCAAAAACGGCTTTTCGTAAAAAGGGCAACCAAATAATTTTTCCATCATCGTATAATATAGGCCTATTAGCTCTTTTTTCGCTGCTGATTTTTGCTTCCTGATAAATAGATTTAATACTTTTATGACCGTCCATACCACAGATCTTCATGCGGCTTCCCGGACGCCTCCCAGCGAAAAAAAGTTTATCCAAACGATCGAAGGGCAGAATAATACTGTCCTCACTTTTATTTTGTTCCATCGGTATTTTTTCATCCACCGACAATATCTGCACCTTATACTGCCAGCCGTCGCATAAGTCATGCCAGGAGCCTACTTGTAGTTTATAAATACTATGATCTTTGACGGTCTTTTGCGTCAGGCTACCAAAATAAATTTTTCCTTGTCTTCTGTAAGCAGTAATTTTAGCTGGTAAATCTATACTGCCATTTTCCGGTAATTTTATTACAGCCTCCGTCTGGGCAAAGGTCAAATCACGTCCCTTTGCTGCTTCTGTGTATGCTTCCCTAATCAATAATCTTTGCATCGCGAGAGCATGAGCTGATAATTTTTTTTTGTCTACACCACCGTCAGGCTCTTTTATTATACTATATTGCTCTCTAGTCAATGCTTTAAGATAGGCATTTTCCTCACGACAAATTTCTGCCGTAGTGCAAAGATTCTCTTTAATATTAGGATTATATTCTTTTTCTAGATAGGGCAGTAAACATAAGCGTATTTTATTGCGCAGATACCTGCAGTCCTCATTGCTTTTATCTTCTCTGTATTCCAGATTATTTTCCTGACAATAATCAATAATATCGCTTTTGTTGGCAAAAAGCAGTGGCCTGATTAAATCATTTTCCCGGGGGGACATAGCTCCCAAGCCTTTACTGCCGCTGCCTCTTAAAAGATGCAGTAAAACTGTTTCAGCCTGATCATCAGCATGATGAGCCGTAGCGATTTTGTCGGCAGAAGCTTTTTTAGCTACCTCACGCAGAAAAGCGTAGCGTTTTTCTCTGGCCACTTCTTCAATATTTTTGCCGCCGGAGATTGCTATAATATCTTCATATTCTTTATAACAGATTATGCCCCACTCAGCACAAAGTGACTTTACGAAACGGCTTTCCTCGGCACTTATTTCCCCTCTGATACCATGATCCAAATGACCGGCAATCAAAGTAATGGCAAATTCTTCTTTTAAAGATAATAAAAGATGCAAAAGTACAACCGAATCCATACCACCGGAAAGTGCTATAACAATTTTTTCCCCCGGTCTTATTAAATCATAGGTTTTTATATAGTTTTTTAATTGCTGCAATAATTTATGCTGAATTTTAGCCATTATTTAAACTCTCCCCTAAATAAAAAGCAAAAAGCTCTTAATAGCTTTTCGCTTTTTCATTGGTTTTTCCTGCTATTTTAGCTAATAGTAATTTACTTTAAGCAGCTTGCATTTTAGCAACCAATACCGTAATATCGTCCTTAATCTTACCTCCGCTAACAGAAATAACTTTATTTAGTAAATATTCGGCCAATCCCTGCGCAGAATCCACATCCGCCTGTTCCAAAATTTTGCTTAGCCATTTACCATCATCGGTCAAATTAACCT
Organism: Bacillota bacterium; assembly: GCA_050942825.1. Taxonomy (GTDB): domain Bacteria; phylum Bacillota; class Dehalobacteriia; order UBA4068; family UBA4068; genus CAYRML01. The sequence goes on along the minus strand of JBMNOA010000005.1, from coordinate 48,029 downwards.
CCATCAAACCATCGCTGGCCAGTATTATCATATCTCCGGGCAATATTTGCTCTGTGATTACTTCTTTTTCCATAGCCATTAACATTCCAATAGGAAGGCTTGAACTTTTGATCATTTTAACACGTGAGCCCCTTTTGATAAAGCTGGGCGCCCCTCCGCTTTTGATAAATTCTCCTCTGCCGTTATATAAGTCTATCAGACAAAGATCCATTGTTACAAAACTTTCTTTATCATTTCTCAAAGACATAGCTGCATCAACAGTATCTATAGCCGTATCTTCCAAAAAACCTGCTTCTATCAGGCGCGATACCAAAGATAAGGCTGTGTCCGACTCAATTGCTGCTTTAGAACCGGCACCCATGCCGTCACAAATCATGAGCAGTTCCCGGCCTTCTTCCAATAGTATATGACCACCACAATCACCGCAAATATTTTTATTATCTTTAGCCAACTGCGCCTTGCCTATACTGAGAGAGAAGGCTCCGTCGGCCAAGAGGCGATATCGGCAACGCTCCGCACAATTATAGGGGCTGCACTTATATTCATGAACATCATAATTACGTCCGGACATACGTGATATTTCATCCTCTACCGCTCTTTTGCAAATCTCTCCTCCCGGACACTCGCTATATTGGACAAAGACATCCATTGATTTTTGCGTTATTTTTACTACTCCGGCATTTTCTACCGGCAAGCCTCTTTTGCCTAAGGAACGAGCCAAATCTTTTTCTAGAATTTCCCTCTGATCATGATAATCGCTGACATCTTTGGCGATATTTTCCAAAACTTGAGAAACCCCCAACAATTGACGGCTGATTAAAAGACGAAGATTTTCTCTTTGAGCTCGCCAATAATTATTATTACAATACATTTCGTATAAACAATTGCTCAACGCCAGTAATTCCTTGACATGCGGGCAACGTTTACTGAAGTTTTCCGGAATATCTTTGATATTTCCTTCTCCTCGTTCCTCTATAGCGGCAAAAAGCTTCATAATCCCTTTATAGGTCTGGCTATAATCCAGCTCCCAACAAATATTTCTCATAGAACACTGATTACAAAGTTGACGGGAAAGGTGATTCATAATAATTTGTGAACTGCTATCCTCTTCTTTTTTGCCCTCTTGCAGCATCGACGCCAAAGAACTGCCTAAGCTATTAAAAACTACACTGGCATTGCGCAAACGGCGAGCGGAAAAGCGCATCAACTGCTCATATTTTTCTTCCTGGGCAGTTTTTATGCTGGCTGAAGAAAAAGCAAACCGTAATTTTTTATAAAATGATTTAGGCAATGCAAAGAATATAATAGCGGCTGCCGCTGTGGCTCCCAGAGAACCGCTTATCTCCGTAACATCCAAAAGATATAATGCTAAAATAAGATTTCCCAGGAAAAACCCCATAACCGTTCCCAGCCGCCCGAAATTACTAAACAAACCGGATAATAAACCAGAAAAAGCATAGGTAGCAACTAAGGAGGGCGCTACTATAGCAGAAAGACTCGGTACAATGCCTATCATAGCCCCAATACCGGCACCGGCCCCTCCACCTCCCAGATAAGCCACTCCCATGATCAAAAAGCGGCTAAAGACACTTTGGATATCAAGTCCGCCGACCTGCCAACCATTCATGCCGCTAATCAAACCCATAGCAACTACAAAAAAGCAGCTTATCTCATCCGCAGAAAAACGGCGTCTACCATCCAAACGGCGCATAGCCCTGGCAATAACCAAGAAAACAACTGTCATGCCAGCAGCAAATGAGCTTTCTATAACTCCCACCAAGAGTAAATAATTATTGAAGCCACTCAAGGTTAAAAAGAGGCCTTTGCCAACTAGCATTACAGCAAAAACTAAAACGGGGCCCATGATCCATTGCTTGCGCGAATCAAAAGAATAAAGAGAAAAAATTATGGCTAATAAAAAAATTATTCCTGTATAAACAAACAATTGCTGACCACCCATCACGGTCAGAAATCCTATAAAAATCGGTATCAGAGCATAAATACCCTGTTTTTTATATGTAATAGCAATTACCGCTAAAAAAGCCGGTGCAAAAGGATAAAGGCCACCCAAAATTTCTGCCCTGGCCAAAAGAAATCCTACTACTGCCAAGCCTATAATCTGCCAGGGAATATTGGCAGACTTCGCTCTTATTTTACTTTTTGAACCTATTTTCCCGGCACTTATCACCGCAGCTTTGCCCTCATTACGACTAATAGAATGAATTCGAGGGTTTTCCACCATTTTTATACCACCTCCGCCAAACATCCGCGAGTCATAAAATTTTGTCAAAAGACAAGCGGTATTCAAATTATAAGACACAAGGGTTGAAAAGTTTGTCGGAGTAGATATTTTCCTTTTAATAACTTTGCGACAAATTACAGGGTTGTCTAACGTTTTACTGCAAACAAATGGTCAGAAATAAACATCTACCAAATACTGTATTTCTACTATCTACACAGCTTACGCCGGTATAATATCAGCACTATTACCAATATTTATTTTTGTAGAATAAACAAAATTTATGTTGTATAAAACTAAAGAAAGTTGGCTTTCTGACAGGCCCGCTTAATCATAACGTTTTTTATCTCTTTCTGTTAAATAACTTCTTAAATCATCCCGGGGGTTTTCTCCTGCAAGCTTCACTCCACAATGGTAGGCGGAACGACAAATCACATGAGCTGCAACCGGAGCAGTTAAAAAAACAAAGAAAATCCCTAAAAGCAGGCGAATACTGATCAAGCCTTCTGCAAAGGAAAAATAAAAGAATGTGCCTAATAATACACAAAGAATCCCCAGCGCCGAGCTTTTGGACGCTGCATGGGATCTGGTATAGACATCAGGAAAGCGCAACACACCAAGCGCACTCAATACGCTTACAATCCCCCCGCCAATAATAAAAACAGCTGCCAAAATTTCACCCATTACGATCATGGTCAATTAAAACACCTCGTTCAATAAACTTGGAAAAAGCCACAGTGCCAATAAAGGACAAAATACCCAGTAAGAGAATAATATCAAAAAAGGCATACGTCTTAAGAAGTATAGATAAAATGGCCATCATAGCAATCAGATTGATACCAATAGCATCCATAGCAATAATCCTGTCCGGCACTGAAGGGCCCTTAATCACCCTATACATTAAGATAGCAATAGCCACAGAAAATAAAATCAGCGCCACTGTCAATATCATGTTAAACATCCCTTGTCACCTCCATAATAGCCTTTTCGAAGGTCTTTATTGCTTTAATGACCGTATGTTCCGCCTGAGGTATATCCATAGCATGAACATAAAGATATCCGGACGGGGAAATCTCTATCACTGTAGATCCCGGGGTCAAGGTGATGAGTAAAGATAAGGCTGTAATTTCCCAATCACCTTCCAAATCCGTTGGCAGTGAAAAAATACCGGGAGTAAAAGTCATACAAGGCTTCAGAACATTTCTGATCACAAAAATACTGGAAGATATGAGTTCTTTGATAAATACTGAAAGCAACTTAGTCATCGCTAACAGTTTTTTAAGATAAAACGGTGTTGGAAAAAACCGCCTCATCATAAAAACTATACTCAGCCCCAACAAGTAACCAACCAAAAAGTTCAAGCCGCTCCACGCATCGTTGAGCAGCACCCATAATATAGCAATAAAGATATTTAATAACAGCTGAGTAGACAATTAAACCACCTCACGCAGCACAGCTTCAATATAAAAACTGGGGTCCATCATACTCTGTGCAGCCTGTTCAATATAAGGGTATATAACCTCTCCACCTACACCTAAAAAAATACCAATAACAGTCAAAAAAATGCTGGGCAGCATTAGACCTTTGGTAGTTCCCTTCTCCATATCCATACTTAAATGGGTCTCCCCCCAAAAAGCATTGATAAAAATCTTTATCAAGGAATAGATAACCATCAAGCTGGACAACAGACCAATTGCGACCAACCAATAAAACCCCGTATCAGCCGCACCTCTTGCCAAGGCTTCTTGAATCACCAAAACTTTGCCTATAAATCCACTTAATGGGGGAATACCGGCTAGTGATAATGTAGCGATAAAAAACATCCAGCCCAGTAAGGGATGGTTGCGGATAAGTCCACTCATTTCCTTTAACTTACCTGTTCCACAGATAATGATGATAGTGCCGCCCAAGAAAAATAATAGCGCTTTCATAAGCATGTCATGAATAAAGTAGTAAATAGCTCCTATTAGCGCTGTTCCAGTGAAAACTGTCAGCCCGAAAACAATAAAACCTACACCTATTATCACGTTGTAGGATAATATATTGCGGATATCCCGATGGGCAATCGCGCCAACACCTCCTAAAATCATGGCAAAGGCTGCTAATATAGCCAGTAGCGTATGTGTGACCTCAGGTTGATGGTAAAACACCAAGGTATACATACGAAAAATTGCATAAACACCAACTTTGGTCAAAAGCGCTGCAAAAATAGCTGCTATAGCGGTCGGTGGTGCCTTGTAGGCCCCCGGTAGCCAGAAATGAAGAAAAAGAGCTGATTTCAAACTAAAGACCATTAAAAAGAGAATCGACACAGTAGTTAGGAATTCCGGCTGTCCTACCTCGGCTATACGTACGGAAAGATGGGCCATATTTAGAGTCCCGACAATTGCATATAGATAAGCTATCGCAACCAAAAAGAGCGTTGAAGAAATTACGTTAATCACAACATATTTGATGGCTTCCCTAAATTGGATTTTTCTGCCCCCCAGGGAGAGCAATACGTACGATGAAATGAGCATAACCTCAATACATACAAAAAGATTAAATAAATCTCCCGTTAAAAAAGAACCATTGACACCTGTTAGCAAAAATTGCAGCAAAGGATAAAAATAAAACTGCTCCCGCTTTTCTCCGATTGATTTAAAACTAAACAAAAGACAGGTGATGCCTACAATAGTAGTAGTCACTAAAAGAAGCGCCGAAAACATATCCGCCACTAGAACAATGCCAAAGGGAGCCTGCCATCCGCCCAGAAACAAGGTTTGTATCCCTGCCTCGGATACTTGATGAACTAGATAAAGAGAAGCAGCACAGGTCAAGCAAAGGGCCAAAAGGCTGAACCATCTGTGAAAGACAATATTTTTCCGGAAAAACCCCATAAACAGCCCGGCCAGTAAAGGTATAAGTAATGGCAAAACAACAATATTATTCATCATCAATACCCCTTAACTGTTCCATGTTATTAGTGCCTAATACAGCATAGGCTCGATAAGCCAGCACTAATAAAAAGCCCGTGATGGCAAAGCTAATCACAATTGAGGTCAGAATAAGTGCTTGCGGAATCGGGTCCGTATAGGAAACAACAGTTTCTCCCAACAAGGGGGATCCCCCTGTCTTGAGCCCGCCCATGGTAATAAGCAAAAGGTGAGTGCCATGAGTAATGATAGAAGTGCCTAAAATAATCCTCAACAGGCTTTCAGACAACAAAAGATAGACGCCAATGGTAAATATTATGCCAATTATTACGGCCATTAATGTTTCCATACGTCAATATCCTCACTTATAGTATAAATAATGGAGAGCGCCGTCCCTAATACCGCCAAAGATACTCCCACATCAAATAGAACTGCCGTAGCAAGCTCAAATTCACCTAAAATAGGGAGCTTAATATGGCCAAAGGTTTGAGTTAAAAAGGGTTGACCAAAGATAAAAGAGCCCACACCTGTGAGAACCGCTATCAAAACACCGATAAAAGCGATGATTTTATAATCAAAAGGAAGCCCTTCCCGTACTGTTTTAATATCATAGGCCAACAACAGCAGTGTAATGGCCGAAGAAAATACCAAGCCCCCGACAAAACCCCCTCCAGGATTATGATGCCCCGCTATAAATAAATAGATAGAAAAGGTCAAAATAATAAAAGCAGCAACTCTGGTGACCGTTTGGAGAATCACATCATTTACTCTCAATTATCATTCCTCCCATCCAAATGTAATTTGATTAAGGTATAGATACCCATGCCGGCAATACAGAAAACAAGTATCTCCAGCATCGTATCAAAGCCACGAAAATCAACAAGAATAGCATTAACGATATTTTTTGCTCCGGCTAGTTGATAGGACTTTTCAAAAAACCAAGAAATCGGTTCAAAGAGGCGATTAGCCTGAGCGGATAAAGCCATCAATGTTACAATAACGCCAACTGCCACCGCAACAATCATTTTATTTATTTTAAATTTGATGCGTTGGGTCTTTTGTTTTATCTCCGGCAAGAAATAAAAACATAATAGAAATAAGACCACTGTTACAGTTTCTACCACTAATTGGGTCAGAGCCAAATCCGGTGCTCTGAAGATAATAAAAAACATCGCCACCACATAACCCATTACTCCAACACTAATAATGGCCACCAGCCTGGTACGACTCAACAAAACCATCATGGCAGCACCCAGCATCACCAGCGATAAAATCAACTCATGCATTCTAATCGGACTGTTGAGAGCAGTATTAATGGAAAAACTATCAGATAGTAACATGAACCCGCCCAGTATCACAACAAAGAAAATAAAAATATACATCAGGTAATCACGTAAAAAACCCGTCATATAACCACGTGTTAACCACTCTGAAAATCTTTCCATTTTAACGAGCAATTTATCATAAACAATATTCAAGAACCGCTCCCCAGTTAGGTGACCAAAAAACCCAGACCAGCGCCGTAAAAAGATAAAGAGAAAAATACCGCTGCTCACAACTCCTATAGTCATCAATAATTCAGGTGTCAAGCCATGCCAAAATTTAATAGGTTCAGCCCCTAAACCACTTTCCGTGAAACCTGGCAAAATAGAGCCCATAGCTGGAATAAGAAGATTATGAGATAAAATATTGGGGGAAAAGAAAAACAGGATAATCAAAAAGGCCAATACCAGAGGTGGCAACAACATTCCCCAGGAAGCCTCATGAATCTTTTTCTCAAGCTTGTGAGGGCGATATTTGCCCATAAATACTTTAAATACAAAAATCATGCAGTAAACAAAGGTAAATATACTAGCTATCCAAGCAATTATTGGAAACAATATCCCCCACGTTTCCATATGAAAGATATCTAACCGGGCAGCATTAAGCACACCGGTAAAAAATAATTCTTTACTGAGAAAACCGTTAAAGGGGGGCAATCCAGCCATAGAAAAACTGCCGATGATTGCCAGAGTAAAGGTAATAGGCATCAGATTCATGAGTCCGCCTAATCTGCGAATATCACGTGTTCCTGTTTCATGGTCGATAATACCTACCACCATAAATAAAGAGCATTTAATAATAGAGTGAGTAACCAAATAAAAGACGGCTGCTAAAATAGCAGTAGTATATAAGAGGCCCGCTTCACCATACCCAAAATACATAGCCGCAGATCCCAAGCCCAGCAGCAAAACAATTATCCCCAGCTGACTAATGGTGGAAAAGGCCAGCATAGCCTTTAAGTCGCTCTGTTTAACGGCAAATAAGGCGCCCCAGCATAAAGTAACCAGCCCCACGGCGGACACTAGCCAAAACCACTCTATACTGCCGCCAAAGATGGGAGTAAAGCGGGCAATAAGATAAATACCGGCTTTTACCATTGTAGCTGAATGCAGGTAAGCACTAATGGGCGTTGGGGCTTCCATAGCTGCGGGCAGCCAGATATGAAAGGGAAACTGAGCAGATTTCGTGAAAGCCCCTAGTAGAATCAATAACATAGCAGGCACAAATGCCGGACTAGCTTTTATTAAATCGACCTGTAAAATCATTTCATGAATGCTGAAAGTATTGGTTATATTTGCTAGTAGGAGAAAGCCCGCCAACATTGCAAATCCGCCAAAAATAGTGATCAGTAATGACTTTTGTGCCCCGTAACGCGAACTTTTTCTTTGGTACCAATAAGCAATTAATAAAAAGGAAGCAATACTTGTCAATTCCCAGTACAAATATAATAAAATTATGTTTTCGGAAAAAACCACACCTAACATAGAGCCCATAAATAACAATAGATAGACATAAAAATTATGCAGGGCTTCCCGCTCTTTAACTAAATAATAGATCGAGTATAAAACGACCAAAGCCCCTATACCACAAATAAGCAAACCAAGAATTAATGCCAACCCATCTATATAGACGGTAAAATTTATACCCAGTGCAGAAATCCAGGGCACAGAATAAACAGAGGGTATTCCATCAGCTACTATGGGTATATATCTCATTAGATAAATAAACGATATTATGGGTATCGGCAAGACAAACCATCCGGTGTGTATACGCCGGATATATTTGAAAATTAAGGGTATAAAAACTGTATATAAAAACGGTGTAATAATGGTCAGGTGCAACCAAGACACACTATTGCCCCCTTCCTCAAGCGGAGTAAATTTTAGGAAGTTTTATCACCTAATTGAAAATTCTTAATAAATATTATATTATATAAAGAAATTATCTAAATTAGAGAAAACAACTTTTTCCCATCCTAGTAAAAATCTTACGGGGGGTAATAATAAATGAAAACCATAAAAACATGTATGGATGAGAGCATTCTTGTTTGTGTTTATTATGGTCCAAACGGAGAAAGGTTAATCCGTCGGGGCTGTAAACTTGCCGATATGTTGAAATGCCCTCTTTATATCCTTACAATTGATCCCTTGCCTTTAGAAGAGTTCGATGCAGAAAAAACTGATTATATCTCAAGATGGAAACAATTGGCCAAGGAACATCATGCAGAAGAATATATACTAAAAGATAATGAAAAAAGGCCCGTTACCAAAGTGATTGCCGAGATAGCCAGGCAAAAGAACATCACACAGATTGTAATCGGCCAAACAGCTCAAAGCCGCTGGCGCGAAATCACTAAGGGCTCTATTATCAACATTTTGTTGCGGGAAATACCCTTTATTGATCTGCATATTATTTCTGTATCACGGCACTTAGAAGATCCTGAGGGTTATTTTGAAAAAGGGGTGCGTGCTTATCTAGTGCAAGATGGAGATACCTATCGTCTAAGCTTCAACCATACCAAGGATATTGTCCATGAAGGTATCTTCTTCAAAGAATTAGGCACTGACTTTAATAACGGCGTTTTCAGATTTATGAATAATCAAGAAACTATGCAGGTCAACGTCACCGATGATTATGTCAAGGAGCTTAAGAATATTTATATTACAGGCCCCGGATCAGCATCTGAGTTATGGGAAAAAGAATAGAAAAAACAAAAACCACAAAGTTGCTATGTCATTAACATAACAACCTGTGGCTTAATGCTTACGAGGTTAGCTGTCGGGTTAGGAGTAGCTGCCCCTTTCTATTTAAATAGATTCACCCCAAAAAGACTGGGTCCCCCGCTCCATTACGAATTAAGCATATATAAAAGTTTTTACAGATAATATATTATACCATAAAATTCTCTTAAATTCAAGGAGCGTCAAGCCTTCATAATTGCAAAGCAAGCTAAAACAGAAAACATGCAAAAAAAAAACAAGAAAGGATATCCTTTCTTGTTTTTGGTAAAATAAGAAAATACGAACCCTAAAAAAGAAGTTCGTATTCCACAAGATATGGTGACGCGTAGGGGATTCGAACCCCTGAATGCCAGCGTGAAAGGCTGGTGAGTTAAGCCGCTTCTCCAACGCGCCTTGTGGTAGCGGTGGCTGGAATTGAACCAGCGACACCTCGGGTATGAACCGAGTGCTCTGGACCGCTGAGCTACACCGCCAAAAACCTTGCCTATCGATTATCCCAAAAGCTAACAAATTTGTCAAGAGTATTTTTGAAATTTAACTACTTTTTTACTCATTTTTATCCATTTTTCGCGGATATCTTACCTCACTTGACTAGTAGTAGTTTAGCAGCTACCGCCATCATCACCAAACCAACACCACGACCCCAAGTCATACCAGTTTTATCCAAGCCGAATAGACCACAAGCGTCAATGATTAAAGCCATAGCTAATTGTCCGGCAATTATTGCTGTAGTAGCATTGCCTGCTCCAATTTTATCAATTGATACCATTACGCCAAAAATAATTGCTACATTAATTACTCCCCCCAGATAAAGATACCATGGAACTTCTGTTAGTTTAGCCAAATCTCCTTTGCCAAGACCTATAGCAAACAGCAATATAGCAACCGCAGCAAGTCCTATAGCATGAACTAGAAAATTTCCTTCAAGCATGCCGATAATTCTGCCTAAAGCGCCATTCATAGCACCTTGTATTGCCATTGAGATGCCTGCTGCTGCTGCCAATATTAATGCTAGCACTTTTTGTATCCTCCTTAGAGTTGTTTTTTGAGTATTTTACCCTCAAAAATATAAAAATACACAAAAAAGAGGGATTAAATCCCTCTTTGCAACTCAGATAATAATAAAATTTTTTTAAACATAAACCAATAATTAAGAAGGTATACACAGCATCATGCCGGAACGAATATCCTGAGGCTCAATTTTGTTTTTAGCAGCTAGCTGCTCCATGGAAACCCCAAAACGCAATGCAACAGTGAGAGCCTCCTCTCCAGGTTGCACACGATAAAAACGCATACAAAATCTATTGGCATTACTGTTGCTGTCATTAACAAATAATGTCAGCCTTTTTTTGTCAGGATTTATTTGCAGATTTTCCTTTTTATGTTCAACTTCTTGAGGAGGATTTTCAGATTTTGTTTTTTTAGGCAGATTTTCCTCTTCAAATTTTGTTTCTTTAGGTGGATTTTCTTTTTCAAATTTAATTTCTTTAGGTGGATTTATCTCCTCTTTTATTTCCACTAACGGTGGTAGAGAAAAAGGTTTTTTTTCTAAATTTTCATAGGGAACATACTTATCCTTTTTTGCTATGACTGATTCAGCAAGGGAAATCCCTTCATCATCTATATCGGAGATACTTTCCACAGCTGTTTTTTGGTCCGACATTTGATTATATTGCTCAAAATCCGCAGGGTTTTCCCAAGGATCTTCTGTCATACCTGATACGGCTAGATCCTCTACGCATTCCTCGGCGCATTCTTTAATATACTCCTCAACATCATTATTTTCGTTAATATCAGAATTTCCTAAAAATTGTTCATCTGATTTTTGGGGATCGAAACTAATATGTAAAGTTTCTTCCGGCGATAATTTTCCCGTCACTTTTTCTATCCACTCCTCCCTAGTAAATCTTGATTCATGGCGGCGATTGACCAACTCTTTTTGCCCAGGGCAAATCTCATCGTTTGCAGGCTTAACCAATAAAAGACGTAAATTCAGCTCCAAGGCCCTGGGGGCTACAATAAACCATTCTAAATTTTCTATCTCTAAATCACAAAGAGGAGGACAATTGCTATGCCCCTCTTCTACCAACTCAAAAGGCAGGGAAAGAAAGACTTGCCAAGGGTTACCCTTAGATATATCTTCCTGATCTTGAGAAATATAATCTAAAAGTATATCTATATCACCACTACAAAAAATATTACCTTTTTCTTCGATGATTTGTCCTTTCCGAACTTCCACTTTGATATCACTAACATTTAGAATTGGTGGAGATCCCTTAGGCAAAAATAAAGTGCGCTTAAAGACAAAAATAGTCTCTGCCATATAAAATCCTCCTTAAATAACAGACCGCTGATATTATATAAAAATAGTGCTTCCTATCATGTCTATCTTTTTTATAGATATGCAAAAAAGAATATAATATTGCCTGACCAACAAATTTATTTACTTTATCATTAAATATATAAATGAGGACTTGTTTTTATCCCTACGATCATTCACCATAATCAAGACAACGCATAATATTATAAAAAGTACTATAAAAGGAAGTGTCTTTATGCGTCAAGGAAAGATGCGTTATCTTTTACCCGGCAGTAATACGCCAAAGGGTTTTTATTCTTTTTATGAGGAAGGATTAAAGGGGCTTGAAAAAGTATTTATCTTAAAGGGAGGACCAGGAGTTGGTAAATCTACCCTTATGCGTAAAATAGGTCAAGCTATGCTGGAACGCGGCTATGATGTGGATTTCTGGCAATGCTCATCAGACTATGATTCTCTGGACGGAGTAATTTTGCCAGCATTATCTTTAGCTATTATTGATGGTACGGCTCCTCATGTAAGGGTTATTAAATAAACTTCCTTTAGTAATTTAGTTGACTAATGCACTAAAGTGTTATATAATAGATTGAACTTTACTCAGAAAGGATTTTTTTTATGGAACTTTTTTTGGACACTATTAAAAAAGACGAAAAAATTATATTAGCTCTGCGCAAGCTGTATGAGCAATTAGGGTATAAAAAATATAAAATGAGCAAATTTGAGGAATATGACCTTTATGTAGAAAACAAAAACTTTTTGGCCAGTGAAAATATCATTACCTTTACTGACATGAATGGCAAATTGCTGGCTTTAAAACCTGACGTTACTCTCTCGATAGTCAAAAATACCAAAGCGGACCGCTTGAACAATCAAAAACTTTACTATATTGAAAATGTCTATCGTCTGTCAAAACAAAATCGCGAATACAAAGAGATCAATCAAATGGGATTGGAATTTTTGGGTGATGTTGATTTATACTCTATTATAGAAGTTATCCGTCTGGCCATCAGCAGCCTCGCTAAAATCAGCGACCGTTTTATTCTGGAAATTTCTCATATGGGTTTTGTTACTGCTTTACTAGACAGTCTGAATGTGGATTTCAACAAAAAAACAGAGCTTTTAGCCTGCATAAGGGCCAAGAATGCCCATGAGTTAAAAACTTCAGCAGAAAAGATGGGGCTTTCCTGCTTCTATCAAGACAAATTGGTTAAAATTGCTACTCTTTATGGGGATTTTGAGCAAACGCTGCGAGAAGCCGAACAAATCGTTATCAATAATGATATGCAAAAAGCCATCAATGATCTGAAAGAATTTTATCAGGCCATTTCTTTCAGCAAATTCGCAAAAAATATTCAGCTGGATTTTTCTATTATCAATGATATAGATTATTACAGTGGTATTATCTTTCAAGGTTATGTAGAAAATATCCCCCATGCTATTTTGGCCGGAGGCCGTTATGATAATTTGATGAAAAAATTCGGCAAGGATATCGGTGCAATCGGTTTCGCTATTTATCTAAACGAACTGGAACGTTATGACAAACATATGGTAAAATATGATGTGGATACAGTAATACTCTATGATGTTGGAGCTGATTATGGCAAGCTCTCCTGTGAGGTGCAAAAACTTATAGATAGTGGTCTTTCTGTACGAACAGAAAAAAACATACCCTGTGAGCTGCGTTTTAAAAAGCTTTATCGATACCAGGATGGCAGATTAGAGGAGGTGCCTTATCATGCTTAATATTGCTCTACCCAAGGGACGCCTGGGCAATCAAGTATATAAATTATTTGCCAAAATCGGTTATGATTGTCAGTCCATATATGATGATAGCCGTAAACTGGTATTTGAAAACAAGGAAAATAATGTACGTTACCTTTTGGTAAAGCCTTCCGATGTAGCTATTTATGTCGAACATGGCGCAGCCGATGTAGGGGTAGTGGGCAAAGATATCCTCCTAGAAAACGAACCAGACGTTTATGAGCTTTTAGATTTAAAACTGGGCCGCTGCCGCATGGCCGTAACGGCTCCTATTGATTATTTTGAAGATACTGATAGTACCCTAAGAGTTGCCACTACTTTTGTTAATATCACAAAGAAATATTATGCTTCTTTAAACAGAGAAATTGAAATAATTAGGCTTAACGGCTCTGTGGAACTGGCCCCCCTATTGGGATTATCAGATGTTATCGTAGATATTGTAGAATCAGGGAAAACTGCCAAAGAAAATAACCTCAAAGTATATAGAGTAATCACTGATATCAGTGCCCGTTTTATTGCAAATAAATCCAGCTTTAAATTCAAAAATGAGATCATTAGGCATATGATAGATAGAATGACGGAGGTTTTGGACAATGATAAAAATATTTGATTATGCCAATATAGCTGGTCAAGAAATTTTTAACCGCAACTTACGAGACTATTCTGAAGTGGAAAGTATTGTAGCAGATATTATTGACGATGTACAAAAAAACGGTGATCAAGCCTTATTTAAATATTGTAAGCAATTTGATGGCGCTGACATAGATTGCCTGCAGATCACGGAAAAAGAAATAGATTGGGCCTATGCTCATACAGATCAGGAATTTATCAAGACTCTGCAAATGGCGGCCGATAATATCGAATCTTTTCACCGGCATCAGCTGCATAACAATTTTATTATCAATGACAAAGAAGGTATTGTGCTGGGACAAAAATATTCCGCTATAGAAAAAGTCGGCCTTTATATCCCAGGCGGCACTGCCAGCTATCCATCATCAGTCCTGATGAATGCCATACCGGCCAAAATAGCAGGTGTGGAACAAATAACTATGGTCACACCTCCGGATAAAAAAGGTCAAATACCACCGCAAATACTGGCCGCGGCTAAAATAGCAGGTGTGGATAAAGTTTATAAAATTGGCGGAGCGCAGGCTATTGCTGCCTTAGCTTATGGCACTGAAAGCATACCTAAAGTTGATAAAATCGTAGGGCCTGGTAATATATTCGTAGCCACAGCTAAAAGACGTGTTTTTGGCTTAGTTGATATTGATATGATTGCCGGCCCTAGTGAGATTCTCATTATAGCCGATGGCGGTGCCAACCCTGCTTATATTGCGGCAGACATGCTCTCTCAGGCTGAGCATGATAAATTAGCCTCTGCCATACTGGTTACCGATAGCAGTGAATTGGCCCAGGCGGTGCAAAAAGAATTGACTAGACAAATATCCCTTTTGCAACGGCATGAGATTGCCCGCCAAGCTATTGAGGAAAACGGTAAAATCATTATCACTCAAGATCTGGCCCAGGCAGTAGAAATCAGTAATATGATCGCCCCCGAGCATTTGGAAATCTGTATTGATGATCCTTTTTACCTGCTCAATAGCATCAAAAATGCCGGTTCCATCTTTTTAGGCAAAAATGTCCCGGAGGCTTTGGGGGATTATTTTGCCGGTCCTAATCATACCTTGCCCACCAGCGGGACAGCTCGCTTTTCTTCTCCTCTCTCCGTTGATGATTTTGTTAAGAAATCCTCTTTCATCTACTACACCAAAGAAGCGCTTGGTCGGGTAAAGGACCGTATTATTGATTTTGCTCACAAAGAAGGCCTGGATGGCCACGCCAAATCAATCTCTATTCGCTTTGACGATTAAACTACTGACACGGAGGTAAAAATGAGTAGATTCTTAAGCAAACGTTTTGCTGCTATCAAACCTTATACACCAGGAGAACAGCCTAAAGATCAAAAATACATCAAATTGAACACCAACGAATCTCCCTATCCTCCTTCACCACAGGTGCTTTCCGCTATAGATATACAACAAGTAGGTAGACTGCATATTTATCCTGATCCGGAAGCCTCTCCTCTGATAGAAGCCATCGCTCAATATTATCAAGTGGATACGCAACAAATATTTGTGGGTAATGGCTCAGACGAAATTTTGGCTTTCAGCTTCTTAGCCTTTGCCGATCAGGAAAACAAAGTCTGCTTTCCTGATATCACTTATGGCTTTTACCAGGTCTATGCAGATCTTTTTAACATTGAGGCTGTGCAGTTTCCCTTAAAAGAAGATTTATCCATAGATTTCAATGATTATCTTAACTGCGGGCATAATATCTTTATCGCTAACCCTAATGCCCCTACAGGTATTTGCCTGTCTTTGGAGCAAATAGAATTGATCTTACAAACTAACCCTGATCAACTGGTCTTTATAGATGAGGCTTACATAGATTTCGGCGGTATCTCTTGCCTCAGCCTTTTGCCTAAATATGATAATTTACTGATATGCGGCACCTTTTCTAAATCACGCTCCTTGGCAGGCGCTAGATTAGGATATGCTATCGCCTCACCGCCTATCATCGAAGACTTGAATAAAATTAAATTTTCTTTTAATCCTTATAATATCAACCGTCTCTCTATGATAGCCGCAACGGCAGCTATAACCGATAAAGATTATTTTCATGAATGTTGCAATAAGATCATAGAAACCAGAGAAAAAACTTCTGCCGGACTAAAAGCCTTAGGTTTTACCCTCACCGATTCCAAAGCTAATTTTCTCTTCGCCAGACATGACAAATTAGGCGGTGAAGAATATTATCTGCAACTAAAACAAAGGGGTATTTTGGTCCGTCACTTCAAGCAAGAGCGTATCAGTGAGTATGTAAGGATTACCATCGGTTCCCCAAAAGAGATGGAAGAGCTGTTAAGATGCACCGCTGTAATATTAGATGAGGGAGGCCTATTATGAGAAAAATAGCAACAAAACGTCAAACCAATGAAACCGAGATAGCCTTAGAACTCAATTTAGACGGCAGGGGTATTTATCGAATCGACAGCGGCTGCGGTTTTTTTGATCATATGCTGGAGCTTTTTGCCCGTCATGGCCACTTTGATCTTGAGCTTCGCTGCCAAGGCGATACCAAGGTGGACTTTCATCATACTGTGGAAGATATTGCCATTACTTTAGGACAAGCTTTTTGCGATGCACTGGCAGAAAAAAAAGGCATTACTCGTTATGGCAGCTTTGTACTGCCTATGGATGAAACCTTAATCCTCACCGCGGTGGATCTGAGTGGACGCAGCTATCTCAACTTTGAGGTCTCCATCAATAAAACTAAAGTCGGTGATTTTGATACCGAGCTGGTCAAAGAGTTTATGCTGGCCTTCAGCCGTACTATCAAAGCCAGCATCCATATTAAACAACTGGCAGGAGAAAATAGCCACCACATTATTGAGGCTATCTTTAAATGCTTTGCCAGATCTTTAGCCATTGCTATAGCCATTGACGAAAAATATGCCGATGAGATCCCCTCCACCAAAGGGACTTTGGCCTAATAATCTTTCGACTGTATAGGAGGCAAAAATATGATTGCGATCATCGATTATGGTGTGGGGAATTTATTTTCTTTATCCAGCTCTTTGACTTTCCTGAATTTAGAAAACAAAATTACTAATTCAAAAGAGGATATAATAAAAGCCGACCGCATCATCTTACCTGGTGTAGGTGCCTTTGCCGACGCTATGGAAAAATTACAGCAAACACAGCTTATCGATACCCTAAAAGAACAACTTTCGCTGGGCAAACCGCTTTTGGGCATTTGTCTTGGTATGCAGCTCTTGTTTGAAAAAAGCTATGAATACGGAGAGCATACCGGATTAAATCTGATCGGCGGTACGGTTTGCCCTCTGGCAAACGACTTAAAAAAGGGCTTCAAAATACCACATATCGGTTGGAACAGCCTGATTTTAAAAAAAGAGGACCCCATTTTGAAATATATACAAGCGGGGGACTTCGTTTATTATGTACACTCCTACTATGCCAAAAATTGTGCTGATGCGACTATAGCCGTATCTGAATATGATATAGAAATAACCGCTATTGTCAAACAAGGCGTTGTTTACGGCATGCAATTTCATCCGGAAAAAAGTGGACGAGTAGGGCTAAACCTATTAAAAGCCTTCGCTGAAATCTAGAAAAACACTGCCAAGGAGGAACTTATGGAAATATTTCCGGCTATCGATTTAAGGGGCGGACAGGTAGTCCGTCTGACACAAGGTGATTATGAACAAATGGTTGTCTATTCACAAGACCCTCTGCAAATAGCCGATCAGTTCAAAGCCCAAGGAGCAAAAAACCTGCATATAGTAGATTTAGACGGTGCAAAAGACGGCCGTTTGGTAAACTTTGATACCATAAAAAACCTTATGGCACAAGGAGGGCTTTTCGTTCAAGTAGGTGGCGGTATCCGTGATGAAAAACGTATCTGTCAATACTTAGATCTGGGCGTCAACAGGGTCATACTGGGAACAGTTGCCGTAACTGATTTCGCTTTTTTACAACTCATGATCAACAAATATCAGGAGAAGATTGCCGTGGGCGTGGATGCCAAAAATGGTTTTGTGGCAATAAACGGCTGGAAAGAAATTACAGATATACCTGCCCTTGACTTCTGCCATAAGCTGGCCGATATCGGAGTAAAAACAGTCATCTATACAGATATCGCTAAAGACGGTGCACTTTCCGGCACCAATCTGGAGGTTTATCGCTCGCTTAGTAACATCAATCTGAATATTGTAGCATCCGGAGGCATCTCCTTCGAAAGTGAAATCAGGGAATTAAAAAATATGAATATCTATGCCGCTATCGTAGGCAAAGCCATCTATACTAATACTCTGGATCTGCAAAAAATTATTGCATTGGCAAATGCTTAAACCTGGAGGTTAAAAAATGATCACAAAACGTATTATTCCCTGTTTGGATGTTCGTAACGGCAGGGTAGTCAAAGGCATTAATTTCGAGGGCATTCAGGATGTCTCCGATCCGGTGGAGTTAGCCCGTTTTTATAATGACAGCGGTGCTGATGAACTGGTTTTTTATGATATTACGGCCTCTTTTGAAGAACGCTCAATTTTTACTGATATATTAAAGAGAGTCGCCAGTCAAATTTTTATTCCTTTAACAGTGGGAGGGGGAATAAATAGCCTGGAAGATTTCGACCGGGTGCTAAAATGCGGTGCCGACAAAGTCAGCGTTAACTCCGGTGCTATCAAAAATCCCGATCTCATAGAAAAAGCAGCTAAAAGATACGGAGATCAATGCGTGGTTCTTTCTATGGATATCAAGAGAGTCGACGGGGTTTTTCGCATCTTTGCTAAAGGCGGCCGGGAAAATACAGGTATCGATGCTCTGGAGTGGGCCGTAAGAGGTCAGGAAAGTGGCGCCGGTGAGCTGGTGGTCAACAGCATTGATACCGATGGAGTGAAAAATGGCTTTGATATAGAAATGCTTTTGGCTATCGCTGATAGAGTGTCTATACCCATTATTGCTTCAGGTGGCGCGGGAACCATGGAGCATTTTGCCGAGATTTTCCAATATCCTAGTATTGATGCCGGATTGGCCGCCTCTATTTTCCATTATAAAGAAATAAACATTCATGATTTGAAACTTTATCTTAGGGATAAGGGAATTGAAATGCGTATAGGGGGATAATAAACATGCTTGAAAATCTTAAATTTGATGAAAAGGGCCTGATCCCCGTTGTTGTACAGGATTATTATACAAAAAAAGTACTGACCATGGCCTATATGAATAAAGAAAGTCTTGCTATCAGCATAGCAGAAAAAAAGACCTGCTTTTATAGCAGATCACGCCAAAAACTCTGGCGTAAAGGAGAAACCTCCGGTAACTTTCAACATATTGTTTCTATCAAAACAGATTGTGATAATGACGCACTCTTGATCGAGGTAATCAAAGACGGTCCGGCCTGCCACTTAGGTGCAGAATCCTGCTTTAATGATCATGTTTTTATCAATGAGCAGACTAAAGAATTCTCTTTTGATGATCTTTATGAGCTAATTAAAGGGCGAAAAACCACAAAAAAAGAAGGCTCCTATACTACCTATCTATTTGAAAAAGGTTTGGACAAAATTTTAAAAAAAGTCGGCGAAGAATGTACGGAAGTTGTGATAGCCGCTAAAAATAATGACAAAAGAGAGTTGATCTTTGAGATCTCCGACCTGTGCTATCACGTGATGGTCTTAATGGTAGAACAGAATATAGCCATCGAGGATATCATAGATGAATTGGCCAAACGCCATATTATCGACCACAAAGTAAAACAAGAATACCTCAAATAATGGGGACCTGATATGAAAATTCTCGCTAATTATCATACTCATACCAACTTTTGCGACGGTCAAAACAGTGCCGAAGAAATGGTTCTGGCAGCTATCAAAGCCGGATTTTCTTCTTTGGGATTTTCCGGTCATTCCTATACACCATTTGATGAGGAGGCTTCCATGAGCCCTGATAATACCAGGGCCTATATCAAGGAAATCAAGCGCCTGAAAGAAAAATACAGTAATCAAATTCAGTTGCATTTGGGAATAGAAAAGGACTATTATTCGCAAATCAACCGTCAGGATTTCGAGTATCTAATCGGCTCCGTACACTATATCAAGGATGAAAAAACTAAAAAATTTTATTCAATCGACAATACTCCGGAGGAGCTGGAAAGCTGCATAGAAAACGTTTTTTGCGGTAATGTCTTAAAGATGGTTCAGAGATATTATGAACTGATAGTAGACATGGCCCAAAAGCAAAAGCCCGATATAATAGGACATTTCGACTTGATCAAAAAACTAAATGCTGGTAACCGCTATTTTGATGAAGATGCTGCCTCATATCGAAAAATTGCCTTGCGGGCATTAGAGAAAGCAGCCCAATGCGGCTGTATTTTTGAAATCAACAGCGGCGGTCTTTATAAAAAATATACAGACTGCCCCTATCCGGCAGACTTTCTGCTAACTAGGTTGGCGCAGCTCGGAGCATCAGTTATCATCTCTTCCGACGCTCACGATATTTATGCTTTGGACTTTTATTTTGCTGAAATGTTATCATCTTTACCTGCTTGGGGTTTTAAGGAGGTCACTCTTATAGGTCAAAACGGCTTTTTTAAAACGAGACTTAAATAAGCCAATTAATTACAATTTGCTGTTCCTCCGTAGGCTGATTTTCCCCTATCTCGATACTGTCTATGAGCAACGTTATCAAATCACGTGAAATATCCTCACATTGCAGAAATTTTTGAATATCTTGTAATAATAATTCATTATCTTCATCTAATGATGAAAAAGCAGCCAGCTCTAAATGAAAATTATTTAATCTCTGAGCCAGGCTCTTTTTTTCTGACCGAAAATCTTCACTAAGGGCAATAAATTCTTCTTGGGAAATAATTCCTTCGCATTTGTCCAAATAAAGCGTTTTCAAAGCATGAGAGCGCTTTTTCAGCTCATGCTCTAGAGAATTTATTTGTTTTTGTAAAGAAGCCTTTTTATTATTTATTTCTTTGTTATCGCACAGCTTTTTGATATCAGGTAAATCATAGAATTTATCGAGATGGTCTTTTATCTCTAAACTAACAATATCAGTAAGTTTATCCAGTCTAATGGAATGTCTGGTGCAGCAATTTTTTTGAGATCTGCAGCTTAAATAGGATTGGCCTTTACCATTAGAAGTTTTACTTAAGAGGCTTTTACAATCCAAACAACGAGCTTTACCGGCCAATATATGTACAGAACCCCTACCATTGGAACGTACACGCTCTGACATCATTTTTTGTACCAAGGCAAAAGTTTCTTTTGCTATGATTGGCTGATGATTATCAACCACTTTTATCCATTTCTCCTGAGGCACGTTTATAAATTTGTCTGATTTATAATTAATTTTTCTTTTGATGCCCTGCACTAAAGTGCCGATGTACATCTCGTTTTTTAAAATTCTGCCGATGGTTGTTTTATTCCACAAACCACTATGATTATCTGCATATCCATTCCTGTATAACATGCCCTTTTGCTGCTTATATCTGGTGGGATTTACTATACCCTCCTGATTAAGACGATCGGCTATATGCTGTTTACCGTGACCGGCCAGATAAAGATTAAAAATCTTTTCCACTACTCTCGCTGCCTCTTCATCAATAATCAGACAATGATGATCCGAAGGATCCTTCTGATAACCATAAAGAGGGAAACTGGCTATATACTGACCATTTTGGCGTTTGTGATCCAATACGACTTTAATATTTTCGGATAGATCTTCCAGATACCATTCATTGATCAAGCCATTGATCTGGCGGGCTTTTTTATTACCTTTGATACTACTGTCGGCATTATCAACCACAGCCACAAAACGAATGCCCCAAAGAATAAATTTATTATGGATAAAGCGTTCTACAATCTCCATATCTCTGGTGAAGCGGGATTGCGTTTTGCAAAGAATGATATCAAACTTTCTGGCCTGAGCATCTTTGATAAGCTGCTTGAATTGCGGTCTTTCTCTATCGATACCACTATAGTCTTCATCAGAATAAATTTTATAAATCTGCCACTGTTTTTGCAGGGCATAGTTTATTAATAGAGATTTTTGGTTTTGTATGCTTTCACTTTCACCATTTTTTTCTTCGTCCTCTTTACTTAGACGGCAATAAATAGCACAAATCATAACCCAGACCCCTTTATCTTATACTTAATATAAAAGTCAATCTTTTTTTTAAGTGTTTTTTTCAACTCCTTTTCATCAAGCGATTTATAGTTATGTTTAATAAAAAAATTATTTTTTTTCATAAAAGATCACCTCAGAAAAATTTATGAGGTTTGGTTTGTACAATATGAAAAATATTATTATTCTTAGCTTGGTTTTAAAAAAAGATTAGTAGCAATTTATTTTTAATCAAAGATATTTTTTAGTTGGTTGACAGCAGATTCTTTTTATAATAAAGTTATAATGTTAAATTAAAATTAGGCTTGGAGGTATCCTCATGCCGGCAAATGCACATGCAAATGCTGAAAACATCATAATGGAAAACAGCAATGCTAAAAAAAAGCCGTTGATAATTATCCCAGCCTATAACCCAAATCAACCCTTACTTGATCTGGTAAACGGCCTATCGGCCATGGGATTCGAGCATATACTTATTATAGATGACGGCACAGAACAGAAAAATCAATGGGTTTTTGATAGATTATTGACTTTACCTTTTTGCACTGTTATAAGACATGATAAAAATCGAGGTAAAGGAGCAGCCTTAAAAACAGGTTTAAAGTCCTTTATTAACGATTTTACTAACTATAACACAGCCATAACTGCCGATGCTGACGGCCAACATAGCCTGGAGGCAATCAGGGCAGTATCAAATGCTGTGCAAGATAAGAACTCTTGCCTGGTATTAGGTACAAGAGATTTTTCTAAAATGAATTTACCCTTCCGCAATAAACTAGGTAAGATGCTGACGCAAAAAATTCTCTCCTTTTTCCTTTCCCAGGATATTGTCGATATTCAAACAGGATTAAGAGGTATCCCCAAAGGACTGGCAGCGGCTTTTCTGTCCCTTTCGGGAGACTCTCATGACTATGAATCTAATGTTATCCTGCAATGCCAGAGAGAATCTATACCTATATTTCAGGTTCCGATTAAAACCAGCTTTATTAAAAAGAATCACGGCGACAATTATCATCCAGTTTTGGAAGCCTTAAAAATCTATTGGCAATTTATTAAATTTATAATGGTATCCTTAATCACTACTGCTATTGATACTGTCACCTTTATGCTTTTTGTTTTTCTTTTCATTAATGCCAGTCCCAATAACTATATTTTATATGCTACTGTTGTTTCTCGAATAATTTCACTTTTAATCAATTATATCCTCAATCACAAAACAGTCTTCCATTCTTATGCGGGCAAAAGAAAAACCTTGTGGAAATATGGACTGCTTTGCGCTATCAATATCCTCATGTCGGCTTATCTGGTAAAATCGATCTATTTACTAACTGTTATGGCTGTGAATTTAGCCGTAATTAAACTTTTGGTTAGCTTTATACTATTTTTCTTCAACTACTATTTACAAAAAAAATGGGTCTTTCGCACCAAAACAATTTAAAAAGGAGCGGATTTCCGCTCTTTTTGTGTTTAGAAACCGCTTCCCATGTAGTCGACCCATTATACCCCGGGGTAGTTGATGAAATCATTAATTTAGGAGATTATTGGGACAGTAAATATTTGCGGCAAAATAAAAAGGAAATCATAGAAACTAGTGAACATATCAAAGAAAATTTTGATACAGGATACAAAAACCTCGCCCGGGCTGGGGAAATATACCAAAAATGGCAGAATATTAATCAACAATTACTATTAAAAGAAAAGCTGGTATCAGAAACTGATAAAATTATAGATGAGATCTTTCGCAGCCAAACTCCACGATCCCGACACTTTTTTTCCTCCGCTATTACCAATAAGGGCCTGATCAATCTTACGGATGCTTTGAGCAAACAATATGCTGTACGTTATATATTAAGGGGAGAGCCTGGCAGCGGCAAGGATATCCTACTGGAGAAAATAGCCTACACAGCTCAAAATCGAGGTCATTATGCGGAAATCTATCATAATGCCTTTATGCCGCAACAAATAGAAATGCTGCTTTTGCCAGATTTAGAAGTAGCAATAATAGCCGAATCAGATAACCAACATGATTCCTGGCAGGAAGAAGATAGGATTATCGATATGGGTCAATTTTTAGCCCAAAACTGTAATTTAGATGAATCTCAAACTACAAATGACTTAAAAACACAATTTTGGTCCTTAGTAAAAGAAGCCTCCGAAAATATTTCCCAAGCTAAAGCTCTTCATGACGATTTGGAATACTATTATCGCAAAGCTATGGATTTTGAAAAAGTCGATGAGGTAAGCAATAAACTTCTCAACAAAGTAGTTGCCTTTGCCGCCAAAAGGGAGAAATAAAAACAGGGTTGTTCCCTGTTTTTATTTTAATAAACTTATTGCTTTGGCTAATTGTGGATCATGAGAGGCATCTACATCCAAAATCCTTCTCAAGATATTTTCCCCCTCCATCTTTACCATATAATCAGGGACAATACCTTTTTCATGCAAATCATATTTACTGGGCGTAAGATAACGGCTTTTAGTAAAACGTAAGGCTGTGCCATCAGACATCTGATAGATCAGCTGAGTAATCCCTTTACCAAAACTTTGCTCTCCCACCGTTTGAGCCAGATTATAATCTTTTAGGGCGCCAATAAATACTTCAGAAGCACTGGCCGTATTGCCATTTTGTAAACAGATCAGCGGCAATTGCAATTGTGCCCCTCCTTTGGAATAAGATTCTTTGGTACCCTCTTTGAGCCGCTCATACATCAAAATTTGTCCTTCAGGAACAAAATAACCTGCAATTTTTAAAGCTGCTGACAAACTGCCCCCACCATTATTACGCAGATCGATAATCAAACTTTTAATTTGACCTTGTGACTTGAGATTATTATAGGTTTTCAAAAATTCATCAGCTGTTTTTTGTGTAAAATCAATGATATATATATAAGCAATACCGTCTTGGTTTTCAATAAATTGCCCTCTAACACTGGAGCTTTCAATAATTTTGCGTTTAAGGGTCAGCTTTATATTTTTATTAGTAGTGGGCCTAAAGACTTGTAAATTGACCGTTGAGCCCTCTTTACCGCGCAATTTGGTTGCGACTACATCCATATCCACACCGGCCAAATCTTCCCCATTTATGCTAAGCAAAACATCTCCTGCTTCTATACCGGCCTGAAAAGCAGGTAATTCAGGCATAGTAGCTAAAAAAGTAACGTATTTATCTTCCGGGTTTTTTGTTATATAAACACCGATCCCTGCATAAGAACCCATATAATCATCTAAAAGCAAAGAAAATTCTTCTTCAGTAAAGTAAGAAGAATAAAAATCAATATGCTCTTTGAGAAAGTCCCATTCTTTTTCATGTATAGTCTGGCCGATAGAGGCTGCGTCAATACTTTCTCCGTTATACTCACCGCAAGACGTAAAAAAAAGAGCTACAAGCAGTAATAATACTGCAACGAAGTTTTTCATAATCTTCTCCCGCATATATCTTTAGTCTGTTTATTATTCTATCCTATTGCAATAAAAAAAACAACCGCCCTTTTAAGGCAGTTGTAATTATTTATCTATATGTAACCCCAAGGGCTGACATGTTTACCATTAATCCTAACCTCAAAATGCAAGTGATTCCCTGTACTATACCCTGTTGTTCCTACTCCGCCCACTTTTTGGCCGGCAGAAACGGATTGGCCGTCACTGACAGCAAAAGAAGACATATGGCCATAAAGGGTAGAAACGCCACCGCCATGATCGATAATAACGGTATTACCATAACCATTCAACCATCCAGCATTAATAACCTTACCGCTAGCCGCCGCTACAATAGGAGTGCCGGCCGGAGCAGGAAAATCAACTCCGGTATGCATCTTATAAACTTTTAATACAGGATGAAAACGGTTGCCATAGGGAGATGATACCGAACGATATCCTGGAATCGGCCAGGTGAATTTGCCCGAAGGAGCAACGGAAGAAGAACCGGAACTACCGGAATTAGCAGCTTGTATAGCACGTATTTTTGCTTCTACGGCATTAGAAGCAGCTTCCATTTCTTCATAATATTGTTTTGCTTTTTCTATATCGTTTTCAGCCTCTTTTAGAAGCTGTCTTTTTTCTTTTTGTAAATTTTCTAAAGATTTTTTAGAATCCAGTTTGCTTTGTTTAAGTACTTTTAAATCAGAGGCTCTCTCCTCCAGAAAAGCCTTGTTTTCTTCTATTTTGGTTTTATCAGCTTTTATTTGGGCCAAAAGATTCATATCTTGATCCATGATTCTTTGTACCATATCATAGCGAACCAAAAAATCATTATAACTGGTGGCTTCAAAAAAAACATCCATCAAAGAGATATCTCCCGTAGTATAAATCTCCCGTATCCTTTTTGATAAAGCCTTATTACGCTTGTCCAAATTGGCTTGGGCCTCCTGCAATTCTGCATTAGCCAAGTCTATTTGTTTTTGCGCTACCTGCAGCTGAATATCAGCATTTTTTGCATCTTGTTCCAATTTATTTATTTGCAAATCTAAATTAGCCACTTGACCTTGAATGGTTTTTTTCTTTTTTTGTTGTTCGGCAATGGCTTTTTGTTGATCTTCCATTTCTTCTTGTAATTGTTTTTGCTGTTTTTGATAATCAGATAAAGGATTGGCTGCTGAACTATTAATGCCGAATCCAGCTACCATGATTGCTGATGCAATAATTGTTACTAGTATATACTTTAGATGTTTCGAGAATCTCATTCAACCAATTCTCCCTTCTAATTAAATATAATCCGAATATTAAACATCTAAGAAGCGGGCAACAGAAATAATACTGCCAAAGGCTCCCATTACAATACCTGCTAGGGCAGTGAAAGAGAACACTTGCCACCACAGCTGAGACACCTCAATAACAGTGATAAATGAAACCGCCGTAGATAGATAATCGCTTGCCAAAGCATACACTATAAGAGAACTTACCGAAGCGATCACCGCTCCGAAGAACCCCAATAGGATACCTTCTATGAGAAATGGCCAGCGAATAAAGGCATTAGTAGCACCGACCCATTTCATTACCATAACTTCTTTACGACGAGCATAAACTGTTAGACGAATAGCCATAACCACTAAAACAATAGCACCTATACCCAAAAGCGCCATAATAGCAAAACCCGCTTTGCGCATAGTATCTGTCAAGCTAAAGAGTTTTTCCACCGAGCCTTGTCCATATCGGACACTTTCTATTTGTTCCATACTCTCTATAGCTTCAGCAAGATTATCTACCCGCTCTGGTGAATCAGCTTTAACTGCATAACTGTCAGGCAAGGGATTAGCTCCATCCAAAGCGGCAATTAAGTCACTATCTTCACCGAATTTTTCGGACATAGTTTTCATGCCCTCTTCTTTGCTAATAAACTGAATACTGGTAACACCGTCTAATTGCTCAATAGAAGCTTTTATATTATCATAGTCGGCCTCTTCTACATTGTCTCTGATATAGGCTACTATTTCGACCTGCGATTCAATATCTGTAGCATTGGCATCAAGATTTATGATGATCAGCCAAAAAATACTGCAAATAAATAATGAAATCGTTATAGTAACAATAGCAGCAAAAGTCATCCAACCGTTAACCTTAAGAGAAGAAAATGCCTGCGGTATGATATAACGAAAACTGCTTATCTTCATAGTTGGAATCCTCCTACCGCATCACTGATTATTCTTCCGCCGGAAAGAGTTACCACTCTTTTGCGCATAACATCGACAATATTCTTATCATGAGTAGCCATGACAATAGTCGTGCCCTCACGATTGATTTCTAATAGTAACTTCATCAATTCCGAAGAAGTATGCGGATCCAGATCCCCTGTAGGCTCATCGGCAAAGATAATTATGGGGTTATTTATAATAGCTCTGGCGACAGCAACCCTTTGTTGCTCACCTCCTGAGAGCGTTTCTACAATATCGTTGGCTCTAGATAAAAGCCCTACTCTTTCTAAGACCATGGGAACTTTTGTAGCAATTTCTTCCGGTGGACGTTCTACAGCTTTCATAGCAAAAGCTACATTATCAAAAACCGTATTCCTTTCCATAAGGCGGAAATCCTGAAAAATCACTCCTGTATTTCTGCGCAAGCGCACAGTTTCCTTACGCGAGAGACGCAATATACTGCGCCCGCCAATAATAATTTGGCCCGAGGTAGGCAATTCCTCTCTAAAGAGCAAGCGTATAAGCGTGCTTTTCCCCGCACCGCTTTGCCCGGTTAAAAAAACAAATTCTCCTCGTTCTATATCTAAAGAAATATTATGTAAAGCAGTGATTCCATTCTTAAATCTTTTACACAAATTCACTGTTTGAATAATCATATTAGTGCTATTAGTCCTTCCTCCATAAATGTCACCAATCTTTTCACTTCGACATTAATAAAAATTTTCCCTCCTTTTTTTCTTAATATTTTACAAAAGTAATCAGTATATAACATTTTATAAAAAAATCCTATTTATGTTGCTATAATTGTTGATTGTTTGCACAATAGCAATTATATTTATTAATCTTTAAATACTTCATCAAGAGGCATTACTATTGACAACATATAATAAAAAGATATAGGTTGCATACGCATCCTATATCTTTAAAAACTATAGATAATAAAAAGTTTAATATTTTATAATTTCAAAGGTCTTTCCCAAGCATTTTCGTAGGCAAATTCCTGTAAAGACTTGGTTTTTCTACCTTTTCTGGTTTGATTGGCATAACCCAAAGGAGTCATAGCCACAATGCGAATATGATCAGGCACACCAAGTAAAGGTTTTATTTTTTCTTCCGGGAAAGCTCCAATCCAGCAAGTTGACAAACCTAAGGACTGAGCGGCCAGAACAGCATGCTCCATATAGATGCCGCTGTCAACAAGATAATATTGTTTGTTACAGAAGTCCCCGCTTTTGGCCGGATCAGCGCATAGCACCAGCAAATAGGTAGCCTTATCATAAGAAGTTTGATCAGGGTTAAAACCTGTGGCCTCACCGATTTTATGCATCAAATCTCTATCGGATACTACGATAAAATTACAGCATTGGAGGTTTTTCCAAGAGGGACTAATCCTGGAGGCTTCCAAAACCTTGATCAATTGCTCCTCAGCAACTTTTTGATCGGTATAAGCACGAATACTTCTGCGCTGTTCAATAGCTGTAAATAAATCCACTATATCACCTTCTATTCTATATAGATTTTATTTTTTGGCTAAAGTTTTTTTGGCTTTTTGGGCAATTGAAGCAGCTGTTAAGCCATATACTTCTAACAGCGCGGCGGGACTTCCGCTTTGTCCAAAAGTATCTTCTATTCCCACTCGCATCATAGGTACAGGACAATTTTCTGCTAGGGTCTCTGCAACCGCTCCGCCTAAACCTCCGATGATACTATGTTCTTCTACTGTCAAAGCGGCTCCGCAACGGCTTGCCAACTCAATTATAAATTCTGTATCCAAAGGTTTTATAGTATGAATATTAGCTACAGCTGCCGAGATACCCTCGCCGGCCAAAAGTTTGGCAGCCTCCAAGGCAGTCTGAACCATCATTCCGCAAGCAAAAATAGCAATATCTGTACCTGGCTGCAGAAGTACTCCTTTACCCAGACAGAATTTATAATCATCTGCGTTGACCTGAGGTGTTGCCAAACGACCTAGACGCAAATATGCAGGACCATAAATTTGGGCAATAGCGGCTACAGCCTGTTCAGTTTCAATGGCATCTGCCGGAACAACAACTGTCATACCGGGCAGGGCACGCATGATAGCAATATCTTCTATCGATTGATGTGTAGCTCCATCTTCTCCTACTGTGATACCGGCATGAGAAGCGGCTATCTTAACATTGGCATGCGGATAAGCGACACTGTTTCTTATTTGTTCAAAGGCACGTCCGGTAGCAAAAACTGCAAAGGAGCTAAGAAAGGGTATTTTGCCTGATATGGCTAATCCGGCAGCCACACCAACCATATTTTGTTCGGCAATCCCAATATTAAAAAAACGTTCCGGATGAATGGCTGCAAAATCACAGGTTTTGGTTGATTTGGAAAGATCAGCATCCAAAACAACTATACGCTGGTTTTGTGACCCCAACTCGGCTAAGGCTTTACCATAAGCTTCTCTGGTAGCTATTTTTTTTACTGTTTTATCACTCATATCATTCACTCCTTAAAGCAATTCGCGCAAGGCTTGGTCAGCCTCTTCTGCTTTAGGTGCTTGACCATGCCATCCGGCGATATTTTCCATAAAGCTTACGCCTTTGCCTTTGACAGTATCGGCGATTATCATCGAAGGTCTATCTTTTTGGGCTTTAGCTATTTCAATAGCTTTGGCAATAGCCTGGGGATCATGTCCATCTATTCTTTGCACAAACCAGCCGAAAGCGGCCCATTTTTCCTCCAACGGTTCCGGGCTCATAACATCAGTAGTTTTTCCGTCTATCTGCAAGCCGTTATGGTCGATAAAAGCAATAAGATGAGCAAGTTTGTAGTGAGCAGCCAGCATAGCGGCCTCCCAAACCTGACCCTCCTGATTTTCACCGTCTCCTAAAGCAGCATAGATATAGTAATCACGTTGATCCAGGAGAGCTGCCAAAGCCATACCGCAAGCTGTGGAAAGCCCCTGACCCAAAGAACCTGTGGACATGTCTACACCGGGAACCTTTTTCATATCAGGGTGCCCCTGCAATCTGCTGCCCAGTTTACGAAGATTGGCCAATTCCGCTTGAGGGAAAAATCCCCTCAAAGCCAGCGTTGCATATAACGCAGGTGCAGCATGACCTTTAGAAAGGATAAATCTATCCCTATTTTCCCACAGTGGATTTTTAGGGTCAATGTTCATTTTTTCAAAATA
Source organism: Bacillota bacterium (assembly GCA_050942825.1). Lineage (GTDB taxonomy): Bacteria > Bacillota > Dehalobacteriia > UBA4068 > UBA4068 > CAYRML01. The sequence continues at coordinate 17,223 of JBMNOA010000005.1, read as the reverse complement.
TAGTACCGCCAAGATATCCGTCAAAGAAAGGGAGCCCCCGGGATGTCCCGAAGCAGATGCTCTCAGCATGGTTATAATTTCTCTCCTGATCTCTTTGGCCCAATCTCTGATAGTTTTTTCCGGCATAATTACACCTCTTAATTGTTATTTTCTTTTATGGATTGTTTCAAATAGGCAGTAATAAAGCCTCCTATATCACCATCCATCACTGCATCTACATTGCCCACCTCCAGGTTTGTTCTATGGTCTTTAACCATTCGGTAGGGCTGAAAAATATAAGAGCGGATTTGACTACCCCAGCCGATTTCTTGTTGTTGGCCTCGCAGTTTCAATAGTTGCATTTCCTGCTCCCTAATTTTCATATCTAACAATTTAGCTGCTAAAATCTGCATAGCTTTATCTTTGTTGGCAAATTGAGAACGTTCATCCTGACATTGAACAACGATACCTGTGGGCAAATGGGTTATACGAACTGCTGAATCAGTTTTGTTGAGATGCTGTCCACCCTTGCCGCTGGAACGGTAAGTGTCAATGCGCAAATCTTCCTCATTAATATCAACTTCATTACTATTGTCAACCTGAGGTAATACATCTACCGAAGCAAAAGAGGTATGCCGTCTGCCCGCTGCATCAAAAGGGGAAATACGTACCAGACGGTGCACACCACGCTCAGATTTGAGATAACCATAAGCATTCGAACCCTCAATGGACAAAGTGACGCTTTTAACCCCGGCCTCGTCACCGGCTAAATAATCAATAATTTGCGTTTTATAGCCATTTCTGTCACAATAGCGGGTATACATGCGCAAAAGCATTTCTACCCAATCCTGGGATTCCACTCCTCCTGCTCCGGCATGCAGGGATAATATTGCATTATGGTTATCATATTCTCCTGATAAGATCAAATCTACTTCCACGGTTTCTAATGCCTGCAAAAATACATTGAGCTGACTTTTAGCTTCAGCGGCCAATTTATCATCATTAGATTCCACTGCCAAATCCCACAACACAACAGCATCGGAAAAAAGAGCTTCTAAATCTGCAAAACTCCGTAAGCCTTCTTTAATAAAAGTAATCTTTTGCATCATTTGCTGAGCTTTATCACTATCTTGCCAAAAATCAGGCGCAAAGGTTGCTTCCTCTAGCTTTTTTAGTTGATCTTGTTTGGCCTCTATGTCAAAGAGACCCCCTAAGTTCATCTATTCTTTGTTGGTAATGAGCAATTTCCGCTCGCAAATCTTCTAGCATGAATCAAGCAGCTCCTTAGCTTCTATTTATTCATTCCGCAGCATTTTTTATATTTTTTACCACTACCACAAGGGCAAGGATCATTACGTCCAATCTGCTCTGAATTTCTTCTGATTGGTTGTTTATTTGCAGCCTCTGCATATTTGTTTTCTACTGTTTTTCTTTCGGTCGTTTGTTGTTGTTCTACTATTTTTAAAGTCAGGCACAGACGAACAACCTCGGATTGGATATCCTCAATCATGGCTTGGAACATATCAAAAGCTTCATATTTGTATTCTACCAGAGGATCTCTTTGGCCGTAACCACGCAATCCGATGCCTTGACGCAATTGGTCCATAGCATCCAGATGATCCATCCACTTTTCATCTACTATTTTGAGTATTACCAAGCGTTCTAATTGGCGAATGATATCCTCGCCCATCTCTTGTTCTCTTTTTTTATAGTGCGCACGGACACGCTCCTTCATTATCTCAGGAATTTCCTCTTTAGACATTGAGGCTAATTCTTCTACCGTGGGCTTTTCTTCTATTACATAAGGAGAGAGCCCTTCAATCATGGCCTCCAAATCCCATTCTTCGGGATAATTGCTTTCCCCCATATATTGCTTGACAACCCTATCGATGACGTCATCAATCATGCCGTAGACACTTTCCCGGAGATTCTCACCAAAAAGAGCTCTTCTTCTTTCGGCATAAATGATCTCCCTTTGCTGATTCATGACATCATCGTATTCCAAGACACTTTTACGGATCTCAAAGTTGCGGACTTCCACTTTCTTTTGGGCTGTTTCTATGGAACGCGTAACAATGGCCGAATCAATGGGCATATTGTCATCCATACCTACCTTGTCCAAGATATTGGTCAGGTTATCGCCCGCGAATAGGCGCATCAAATCATCTTCAATGGAAAGGTAAAAGCGACTGGAACCAGGATCACCCTGGCGGCCTGCCCTACCTCTGAGCTGATTATCGATACGTCTGCTTTCATGCCTTTCTGTACCAATAATATGCAAACCGCCTAAAGCTACTACTTTTTCATGCTCAGCTTTAGTTTGCTCTCTATATTTATCGATTAAAGCCAATCTTTCTTCATCACTAAATTCTTTGTTCTGATTGGCAGCCATATCCGCTTCTGCAAGGGCTTGATAATTACCGCCAAGTATAATGTCGGTACCACGGCCAGCCATATTGGTAGCGATGGTTACGGCATTGACTCTACCTGCCTGCGCAATGATTTCCGCTTCTTTTTCATGGAATTTGGCATTAAGTACTTGATGTGGCACGCCCCTTTTTTTGAGCATAGTAGATAAAATTTCTGATTTTTCAATGGATATAGTACCTACCAGAACCGGCTTACCGGTAGAATGAGCCTCAATAATATCATCAACTACCGCACGGAATTTACCCATTTCTGTGCGATAAACAACATCCTTATAGTCTTTACGAATCATAGGTAAATTGGTGGGTATTTCCACTACATCCATTTTATAGATTTTGCGAAATTCTTCTTCTTCGGTTTTGGCAGTACCGGTCATTCCCGATAGTTTTTTATACATTCTAAAATAGTTTTGGAAAGTAATACTGGCTAAAGTCTGGCTCTCCCTTTCTATTTTTACATTTTCTTTAGCTTCTATAGCTTGATGCAAGCCTTCACTGTAACGGCGGCCAAACATCAGACGGCCACGGAATTCATCGACGATAATAACTTGACCATCTTTTACCACATAATCTCTATCTCTTTTATAAAGAGTATAAGCCTTCAAGGCCTGATTGACGTGGTGGCTGATTTCTGTATTTTCAGCATCGTAAAGATTTTCCACACCCAGCATCTTCTCTACACGAGCCACCCCTTCTTCCGTAAGGCTGGCAGCCCGGGCTTTTTCATCAACAGTATAATCGTCTTCATATTTTAATTTAGGAATAATCTTAGCCACTCTATAATATAATTCCGTCGGCTTGTCTGAAGGACCGGAAATAATCAAAGGAGTACGGGCTTCATCAATCAAGATACTGTCCACTTCGTCGACTATAGCAAAATTAAGCGGTCTTTGCACCATATTTTGCGGTAAAAGGGCCATATTATCACGCAGATAATCAAAGCCAAACTCATTATTTGTACCATAAGTGATATCGGCAGCATAGGAATGCCTTCTTTGGTCATTGTTCAAGCCGTGGATAATCAGACCAACATTCATACCCAAAAATTTGTAGACTCGGCCCATCCATTCGCTGTCCCTTTTTGCCAAATAGTCATTAACAGTTACCACATGAACACCCTCGCCGGAAAGAGCATTGAGATAAGCAGGAGCCGTAGCAACTAAAGTTTTACCTTCCCCTGTTTTCATCTCGGCAATCCTACCATCAGAAAGAACCATGCCACCAATTAGCTGCACATCAAAATGACGCATAGAAAGAGTCCGCCAAGAAGCCTCTCTAACCACAGCGAAGGCTTCAGGCAACAGCTCGTGAAGATCTTGTCCATTTTGCAGACGGTTTTTAAACTCCTCAGTTTTCGCTGCCAGAGCGATATCATCGAGCGCAGATATTTGTGGCTCCCAATTATTTATCAGGGTTACTATTTTGCTATATTTTTTTATGTCTTTGGCATTGTCATCAAAGAGATTCCCAAAAAACTTCATTATATATACCTCCGAAAATAGTCATACCGAGACCTACAGAGGGACAAATGCCCCCCTGTAGATTGCTCAGCATTAATTTCTATTTTCTTTCGACTGTTATTTTATACCTCTGGTTCCAACAAACCAAAAGCTCCGTCATTACGTCTATACACAACATTAACCGCATTATTATCGCAATTAGTAAAAACAAAGAAGTTGTGTCCTAACAAGTTCATCTGCATAATAGCTTCTTCAACCGGCATAGGTTTTATGGGGAATTTTTTGATCTTTACTGGTACTTCATCTATAAATTCCTCTTCATCAACAACGCCACTGGCTATCTCTTTTCCAAGCCCTCTGCCCTTTTTCAAAAGACGGGTTTTATACTTACGCACTTGCCTTTCCAGTTTTTCAACTACATTGTCAATAGAAGTATACATATCATATGTTTCTTCTTCCCCGCGTATAAAAATGCCATGTAAAGGCATGGTTATTTCCACTTTCTGTTTTTCCTTGGTCATAATAAAAGTTGCGGTTGCCTCCTGGGCATTGATCATTTTTTCAAACTTACTCAACCTTTTTTGTAAATACTCACGAAGGGCTGGGGTTACCTCTAAATTTTTTGCTCTGATATTAACTTGCATAATACTCACTCCTTCGCATCATATTTTCACATACAAGAATACAAGCCCATGCGTCATAATTAATAATTCCAGAAACAGCACAAAAATCCTGCCAAATACTTTTATTAATTATCCATCTTCTTTTTATAGTCATGTCACTATTCTCTTTTTTTATTACAATTTATATTGGTCGGATTTATCAAACCAGTATGACTAACCAGATACATTGTCGAGAATTCAACTATTTTGCCTTTCTTTTTTAACTAAAGTGGATACTTTTAGATTGTTTTTGTGGATAATGTGGATAAGTCTGTTTATAACCTCTTAAACAATCTATTTGTCCCTGTGACTTTTTGCAAAAAAATAAAAAATTTGTCGTTTCATATACTTATTTGTTTATGCCTTCGTGGAGGCAATAGTGGCTACCACAATCTGCACAGCCTCAGCACGCAAAAGAGTATTGCAGCAAACAATACTTGTTGCTCCTGTAGTAAAAATATCATCTATTAATAATATTTTCTTACCGGCCACACTTTGTTCACCGCAAGAAAAAGCCCCTGTCAACAAAGAATAACGCTCTTGGCAATTAAGGGAATAAAGAGGCGGAGTATCGATATCTCTTTTAAGAGCTTTTTTATAGCAAGGCAAACCCAAATTTTTGGCCACTAGGGAGGAGATAAGCTCCGATTGATTATAGCCTCTTTCTTTTTCTCTGGTGGGAGAAAGAGGTACAGGTACCAAAATAAAATCGGTCCAATCATAATCACTGAGGGCGATAGATAAAATATGGGACAATGGACGGGCTAACCAAGTTTGATTATGATATTTATAATTATGTAAAAAGCGCCGCAATATCCCTTCATAAGGCAATGCCGCTATGGCCTTCGTAAAAGGCAGTTTTTTATTGCCACAACACAAAGGGCAAATATCTGATGCCTCTGATAAAAACGCAGCACATGATGGGCAGCGTTTCGCTTGTCTAATTTTCTCACTACATGCCGGGCAAATTCCTATTCCATTTATTTTCTGTCCACAGGCAAGACAAATAGTGATAGGAAATAACAGTTGCCGCAAGCTATGCGCCCAGTTATCAAATATACTCATAAAAACCTCTTTTATCTTTCGACTGCTTTTTGCAACGAATAGTTATTCGCTTGTTAAAGAGGTTTTTCCTTTTGCTTTTTTTTTATCTAAAATAAACTCTACTTGTGTATTAAGGTTTTGCACCGTTGTATTTCTATCAATAAATACTATGTACTGAGCATCTTGCGGCATTTCATGCCATAAGTCCAATTGGAAACGACGGCTGATGCTTTGTATAATATTATTGTTGGGTAGATTTTTTGGAGTCAGCAATGTAATATGAAAATCATGACAGGAATTACCTAAATGCCAAATCAACCATTCGATATTGTCTGTTACAAAGTCAATTTGCACAAAAAGCCTGGGCGCCTGTAAAATGGGATTTTTGTATCTAAAAAAGAGATAAATCACTATGCCTATGACTAAAATCAATAATAGAAAAAGTTCTTTAGTCAAGATCCATATCTCCTTAAAAAAACACTTTTTCTATTATATGCGCGCTTTTACATATCTTACCGCAGGATAAGCTAAAAATTCCTAAAAAGGGCAGGGCAAAGCCCCGGATACACAAAAGTAATTATCCGGGGCAAAAAACATTAGTATTATCTTTTAAAAAAGGGAGGGTAATCAAACTTAGATTTTTTATTTTTATCTTTACTTGGTTCAGTCTTGAGAGCCTTATTTATCAGGGTAATATCTTTACCGCAATAGGGACAAACCCATATGCCTCTGTCATTGGATATATATGAACTTTGATTGCAATTAGGACATGCTCTGTAAGGCATCTCTTTTTCCCTCGACTTTGCATCAACTTTCTTTTAGTATATCACTTTTAAATGTGAAAATTTGACGTAACAAGTCGCCTATAATAAATAATTTTGTCTTACTAGTTATTACAATAAAAACCTCCTATTATCAACAAAAAAAACCCTCTCTTTATAGATTTTTCCTTCTACAAGAGGAGCTTCTCTATCCTAATTATTCTTTTTACCCTTAATAAGAAACAAAACTATTTATATCTTTATTATACTCTTTTTGTCCCTATTCCACCAATATAACGATTTAAAGGTTTTTTGATCCAGACCCGCTTGCTGCGCTTTTTGCCACAAATAGTCGGCATAAGGATATATATTATAGCGTCTTTTTCCATCCCACTTGACACGATAACGATACCAACGGGAAAAAATTTCATCTTTAGCTGACCAAGCTAATAAAATAACATCATCATTCCCGGCGGCGGTAAAAATAGACTCTGCAATCAATTCGTCTTTCAAAAAGTTATGAGTATCTTGAGCTAAAAATTTCACCAAATAAGGCAGAGAATTGGGGCCCTGATCACCCAAAAGGCTGATTAGCCCCCATAAAAAAATGATATCTCTATCATCAATAAATTGACCTAACAAAGCACTTTTATCGGCTGGGGGCAAAAATGATATGGCATCCAAAGCCAACAAACGCCAGTGAGTAACCTTTTCCTCACGCAAATAGTCGATAAGCAGCGGCAAAACAATAGGATCACGCATCCGTGCCACAGCGAGAAAAGTACGCAAACGCAGCGCAAAGTTAGTCTTCTTTATTAAAGGCCAAATTGCTAAAGCTGATATGCCTTCTTGATCAGCAAACCTTTCTATAAGCGGTAATAAAGCCAAAATTTCTTCATCAGAACCATTATTGATTATATCTTGCCAATTTTTTGGGATCATATTTTAATACCTCAAAAAGTTAGGCAGGCTTTACGCCTGCCTTGATAAGAGCTGTTTAATTGACTGTTGCAAGCCAAGAAGCGATCCAGCCTTCAGAACCATTAGACATTTTAACTTTATACCAATCGCCTTCTTTGGAGATATATGTAAGCTTATCGCCTTTTGCTACACTACTTACTATAGAGGCTGAAGTATTAGGCTGGGAACGGACATTGACACTGTTGCCTGTAACCGTAACGGTTTTATCGCTTTGCGTATTGCTGTCGATATCTTCAGATTTATTATTAGAGTCATTGTTAGAGTTATTTTTATCGGTATTGTCAGATGAGGTTGTGGTAGTAGCAGGCCCGCCTTGCAAAAGATTAAGCTGATTTTGCAATTCTTCTATTTGTGTCTGCAAAGCTGCTGTACGTTCTCCTACAATAGTTTCTACATAGCTTTGAGAAACTAAAGGATCGTTTTCCGAACCCGGACTATTAAAGGCCGCCTGAACAACCTGGCCGACCACAAATCCGACCACTCCACAAACTATCGCTGCTACAATTAATATAACTGCACCCTTCTTAGCCATCATTTTCCTCCTACTTTCAGCTTAAATTATTTACAAAATTACTCGGCCCTGCTACGTTGTAAAAAATGTGCCGGCTTACCACGCAAAACACCTAATATATCCGCACCTGTTATAGTACAAACACTTATTATAATCAAAACAACTACTGCCTGTGATGTAGTAAGTACCGCCATTAGGATACCGGCAATACCCATAATTACGCTGATTGCATAGATTAATAGCACTGTTTTGCGATGGCTTAATCCAATACTCAAAAGACAATGGTGCAAATGTCCTTTATCGGCATCAAAAATCGGTTTATGCAAAAATTTGCGGCGTATAACGGCAAAAAAAGTATCAAAAATAGGGATGCCTAAAATTATCAACGGTATAAATATGGAAATTACGGTAGCTCCTTTGGAAAGGCCCATCACCGATAAAGCCCCCAAACAAAAACCTAAAAACAAAGAACCGCAATCGCCCATAAAGGTTTTGGCCGGATGAAAATTATAGCGTAAAAATCCAAAGGCCGCCGCAGCCAGTATAGCAGCCAAATAAGCTGCAGTTATCTGACCCTGAGCATAACATACCACAGACATCGTCAAGGCAGCGATAGCGGAAACTCCGGCAGAAAGCCCGTCCAAACCATCAATAAGATTAACAGCATTGGAGACGCCCATCAACCAGATAATGGTTATTGGTATGGCAAAAATGCCTAAGGAAATCATACCACCGCTGAAAGGATTAGTAATAAATTCCACATAGATGCCATATTTCACTAAAATAAGCGCGCCTATAAGCTGTATAACCAGTTTAAACCTGGGTGAAACTCCTTTAATATCATCAATTAAACCACCAGCCATAACCAGCGTAGACGCAACCAGTAGCGCTGCCACTTGCCTGGTATAAAAGCCTAAAATGAGAGTGCCCGCCACAAAAGCAATATATATAGCTATACCACCCATTCTGGGTACTGCACCCGTATGAACCTTGCGTGCATTGGGCCGATCTATGACCCCCAATTTAAAAGCCAAATTGATTGATAAGGGAGTGACAAAAAGTGCTACCATCAAGGCTGCAACAATAGCTATCAAAAATAACATTTACACAACCCCTCAAATCTTTAGCGAAAATCCATTGATATAAAGATCCAGAATTATTTCATTAATATTCATTTCTCGTCAAATTATATTTTCTCATCTTACAAGTATTTTTGTCAAGCTTTTCTCAACTTTTTACGAATCATTTGAGAAAAGTCTGTGACTTCTTCGACTTTAAATATTTTAGCTAGTATCCAATAACAAACAGCTCCAATAATCATAGATAGTCCCACTCTAGCTGCTAATATCAAATCTCTTTCGCCCAGACCAGCCGAAAAATGCATCACTAACCATACTATACCACCCATAATAATTGCCGCTAGCAAAACTTTAGCCATCGACTTCATTAATTTATGCGTAGATAGATAAGATAATTTCTTACGCAAAACATAATAAAGCAATACCGTATTGACAAAAGCAGCTATGGAATTAGCTAAAGCTAGTCCGCCATGTTGTAAATATGGAGTTAAAACAAAGCTGGCCGCCACATTGACACCGATAGAGACTAATCCCATAATGACAGGCGTTTTGACATCATTTACTGCATAATAAGCTCTGGTCAAAATCATATTGGCTGCTACCGGTAAAAGGCCAATAGAAAAAAACAGCAAAGCATAGGCCGTAATACTAGTATCTGCGGCATCAAAGGCCCCTCTTTCAAAAAGCAATTGCACAATAGGGACACGTAAAACAATCAAACCAACAGCTGCCGGTATCGCTACCACGCTGACCAATCCCATACCTCTATTCATAGTAGCAGCTAATCCCAACTCATCTTTTTTTAAGGCCTTCTCGGCTAAGGCAGGATAAATAGCCGCCGCTACCGCCGCCACAAAAATCCCCACGGGCAAATTCATCAATTTGCTGGCAAAATCCAAGGCTGAAATACTGCCCTCGCTTAATCCGGAAGCAAATATCCTATTAATAGCAGCATAAATCTGGTTGACCGCAACACCCAATACAATGGGCATAATGTCCTTAATGACCCCCTTGACTGCCGTATGTTGCCAATCGCAGGTCAAGGAATAGTGAAAGCCATTACGTTTTACGGCAATCAACAATAAAAGGAAAAAGGCTATAAAGCTAACCAAAGTCCCCCACGCCAAGCTGATGATGCCGGTTGAGGAAAAAAGAAATACTGTAAAGATGATAACTATATTTGAGATCCCCGGAGCAAAAGCCCCGGCGGCAAATCTATAACGTGAATTTAATATGCCTGTAAAAACCATACCCAGACTCATAAAAAGCACAGAGGGGAACATGATCCTGGTCATCTGAATGGCCAAGGAGGCTGCCTCAGTTGGTAAGTTAGGAGCTGTGATAAAAACTAATCCTGGAGCACACGCTATACCTAAAATAGTTATGACAACCATACAAATGGCCGTTAAATTAATCAAAGAACTGCCTACCCGGCCGGCTTCCTCATCCTGCTCATTGACCCAATAACGGGTCAGTACGGGTACGACCACCGTAACCAAAGCTAAGCCCAAAATAGCTTGCAGAAAATATGGTAACGTATAGGCCACTTTATAAGCATCGGTCAGCCAAGTAGCGCCAAATCCCCATGCTACACTAGTTTCCCGCAAAAAACCCAACAATTTTACTATTAAATTAATACCTAAAATCAACCCTGTAGCTTTTATAATATTTTTACTCATGGAGCATCCTTATATTTGGTTTTTTTAATGTTGTTTTCTATTTTAAAATCTGAGCCGATAGCATTAAGAGCGGACTCGAGACTAAGCTGGCGGTCCCTATCTGCTGCTTGCTTCAATAATACAGCATTGGCTTGGCAAATAAGTGACCAGTCTTTTTTCTTCTTTGCCAAATCATCTTTGATCTTATCTTGCTCAGATAGCACTTGCTCTATTTGCTTAATCAAATTTTGGCAAGAGAACTCATTTACAGAAAAAACCGGTTGCTGTAAAGAGCGGCAAAAGCTATCAACCTTTGGGTCATAACTGAGGCCAACGAAGGGAGTCCCAGAAGCTGCTGCCATAATCAAAGAATGCAGTCGCATACCTAAAACCACATCCATTGCACCGATAGCCCCCATCATCGAGGCATAAGAAAATCTATCCGGCCAGATAAAAGGCTTGCATTTCATTATTTCAATCACTTGCAGGGCTATTTGCCTATCCTGCGGCTCGCAAAAAGGCAAAAATACTATCCGATAACCTAAATCGGCAAAATAATCACCGATAAAAGCTAAATTATCAATCATCTTTTTAGATAAAGATGGCCAGGGCCGTATAGCAATGGCTATTTTTTTACCCGGTTCCAAAGGGAAAGGACAGGGTTGCTTTCTCGCCGCTAAAACTGGGTCAGCTGTGATAATTATTTTTTCTTGGTCTAACCCTAAATCTTTCAGAAAGCAGGCGGAATCCTCATCTCTGACTGTGATCAATATGGACTTTTTAAGTGCTTTTGCCACACGCTTTTGATTTTTCACTCCATTTATAGGTCCAATACCCTGAGCATAGAGGAAAACCGGCCGACGCAACAAACGAGCCAAAAATATCTGCATTAGATAAAAAGCAAGGCTTCTTTTACCGGTGACATCCTGTAAAAGGCTGCCGCCGCCCAAAACAAATATATCAGAGTATCTCAAAGCAGACCAAGTTTGAGCTATTTTCCAGCGGTTGACAGCAGTAACATCATAAGCAGCTGCCGTTTCCTGCGGGTTATTAGATAACACCGTTATGCTTGCATCCGGGATGTTTTTTTTTATTTGGTCAATGATATTGAGCAATACGGCCTCATCACCAATATTTCCGAAGCCGTAATAACCTGTTAAAACAAATCTTCTCATACAATCCTCTTTAGTGACTTTATTTTACTTCTTTTTGTTTCTGAGATCTTTTAGCAAGATATTTTAGAGCAATAAATACTATTGCAATCAAGATTAGGCCCAATACTATGCCCAAGATCAAGCCGTTGACCGTACGCAAAGCCGAGACCAATAGCGGCGTATGAATATGAGCAAAAGTATTTACCAAAGAAACCTGTCCGATAGCACCTAAGAGTAATATAGGTAAGAATTTATTATTTCTGTAACCTAAATAACATAAAAGCAACAGCAATGGATGTCCCAAAAGGAATTCCTTGGTTCTTGGCCTGACTACCATCAGATGATCCATAGCAGCTCTGAAGCTGCGTTCCCAATCCGATACGGCATTTGGATTATCATTGCCGGTACGCATGAGATAAAATGCGATCGCCGCCAATAATATCACACCGATAACTACCATGCCAACATCTACAGGATGCACCAAAACTTTCCTGCAGCCCAGCATAACGCTTTGTTTTTTATCTGCTAAAAGCACAGCCCATACGGCCACTATGATAAGCGGCAATAAATGCGCTACTTTTACTCCTGAAAATTGTCTCAGCATCAGCATAAAATCGCCATCTGCTAATAATCCTGCCATAAAAACAGCACCAAGCAATGAGACAACTGTCATCAACAGGAATAACAATATAGCCTTAGGCAGCTTCTGCCTTTTTCTGGGTAAAAAAGCCATGATAGACAAACTGGGGAAAATCAGCACCGATAATAGGGCAAATGTTTTTTGTAACAGATCAAATTTACCTAAGCCTAATAAACCTATCATAGCTAATAAAACAAGTATACACAAAATATATTTCCAAGCCCGAGGAAATCGTAGTTTGCCTAGTAAAAGCCAACCGCCAGCTATAACACCCAAAGAGCAGAGCAGCAATAGAAACGGTGAAGGAGCAAGAGCCACCGTAGGCGAAGGTGTTTTCAAAACCACACCTTTTTGCCACAGGGTAGCAGCCAAATCATCTATAAGCTCCTGTTGTTCATTGACTTGGGCTTTGTGGGGCACACGTAGCAAAAGCAGCTTCATATTTCTCTCCGAGGCAGCTAATGTCAAGCGGTCAATCGTCTCTTCTTCGTTCAGATTAGCAGACTCTTGCTCAGACAAAGCATGACAACGCAAAACATGATTATCCATGGCCAGAGCTAGATTGGATAAACCCTCTTGGGCAAAAAATTCCAAGGTCATGATATCGGTATCCAATTTATTAAGAGATTGTATCCAATATTCTTTGATTTCTTTCCATTCTGCTTCCCTTTTTTCATAGCCCGGTACATAGGGGTCATTAAAACCAACTGCAACGATAGGAGAGCCTGTTAAATCACTCATAACCGCATCTATGCCCGCAGGAGTACAGTTGCCCCAGAAGCGTATTTGCACCGCCATGTTAAGCCCGGCCTCTTTTATGATTTGCAAATATCTTTGCGAAAACCCTAAACCCAAAGACAAAAAATCATTATCGGGAACGGATGTTTGCAAAATAAAAGCATCATCGCCGCCGGCCATCAATTGACAATAAGCTTGAGGTACTTTGGCCTTAATATGCTTGGCCACTCTGTCTCTTTCGTTCTGATCGGAAAATATTAGATAATTATGATCGGTATTTACCCGGGAATCTGCAATATTATACTCATCGGCAACAGCCAAAAATTCAGAACCGTTGAAATGAGTCACTTTGCCTTCGTTTTCTAGATCAAGTAAAAGTGGCTCCTTGATCAGCACACCACCCACAGACTTACCGGCTAAATCAGCCAATACTTTCTCCAGGGAGGAATTTTCTCTTTGCGCGGAATCAACTACCTGGGTCCAATCGAGAAGGATTTGCGTTTCTTTATGTGATCTCTCAATAGCAAGCCGCTGCCAGGCACTATAAAAAGCGGCTACCAATCCGATGGCAATTAATATGATCGCAATATAATGAAATATGTTTTTTCTGGACAAAAAGGCACCCCCCTGAAATTAGCTGTCTGTACCCTAGAGTTTGCTTTTCTTATATTTCTCCCGATAAGAATAGTTATCCTCTTTTTATTTTGTTTGGGGAGAGGAAAAATATTTATTTAATTACCACCAACAAAGAAAAAACTTGATAATAAAGGGTTTTTAACTACATTATTATATTATATATATTAAACTTCTCAAACAAAAAAGAGAGTCCCGAAGGACTCTCTTTTTTTAACTATTAATTAGAATTATGGAGTTGTGATACTAATTGGATGGAACAAGAGGATGATCTTTATCTAAGACAAAGACATAACCTAATTCATAGTCAGGAGCATCTTCATCTACGCTGATGGCCATGATGAATCTTGCTTGATTTGTGGTGCTGGCTTTAATGTCGGATACGGAACCCTTGGTCATATCGCCTGCATCATCAACTTTGATTACAACTACATCATCAGCTAAGTAATAAAGTGTTTCGGTGGTGCCCAAGGTGAGAACGGTATCACCGTTGGTGGTTGATTTGGCAACAACTTCTGTTACATAGTCAGCAACATCAGTAGATTGACCACCCCAACCGGGGAGACCTTGAGTGTCAGCATCCGCAGTTACCCAGTAAGAGTTACCATTGTCAGTACCTTCACTTGTAGTATATTCAAGCGGTCTGCCGTCTTTGATATAGCCATTATCATATCCGATATTGCGGAATTCCAAGTTGAGGATAATCCAGTTGACATCTTGAACATCTGTATCTCTATCTGCTCTCGGGTAGACGACTGTGCCGGCTTTGTTAGCAGAGTAGGCAATAAAGGTGTTTTTAGCAATGGAGGTAGGAATAAATTGATCGGAATCAGATCCGAAGAAGTAGCCTTCTTCATCATAGATGGTTTTTCCGGCCAGTAACAAGTTGATGTTCCAACCATCGCTTTTTTTGCTTACTTTGCTGATAACATCAAATTTAGTTTTGGAATATACTGCGGCATCCAGGACATAGAGACGTTTGAGGATACCGTTTTTGGTAGCAGCTACTACATAACCGTCGCACTCTAATGCCGGAGCTTCTTTCAAGTCGGCATTATCGATGATTTCAGCAGAGTCGAAATCTGCGCTTGTACGATCAACACTATCCCAAATGGTGTTCCAGATCACGGTGCTGCTGTCGATGATGTACCAGGAACCATCCAATTTGATGCGTTTGCCGTTTCTGTCGATACTTAAGTTGCCATTGTCATAATCGGCTTCGGTATAATAATCGTTACTATCATCGTCGTCTTCTAAACCAGGCATAATCGGTGCTTGGTAACTATCGATGCTGTCTTTGTAAGCGATGATTGTATCGCCATCAACTTCTGCTTCGATGTAAGAACCAAGTTGAATTGTGCCACTGGCTTCATCGAGAACTAGGTCAGATTGCAGGTCTTTATCCAGGGTATAAGTTTCTTCTTCACCATCTTTTTGGAGAATGGTTACATTTTTGATTTTGCCGCTTACGTTATTGACATCGATATCGGTAACAACACCGTATACATCAGAGGTTGCATTACCGTTGTCATAGATAACGAAGGTAGTAGCATAACCACTGCGTGCCAGAGCATATTTAACAGTGCCGTCTAAAGCTGCATCGATATCATCGATATTTAATAATTCATTATAATCGTTATTGGCGCCACCGGTTTCATTGTATTGAGAGTTATAACCAAATACATCTAAGCCATAGAGATAATCTACGTCGCCAATGGTGAGTACTTCATCGTCGCCTTCGGTCAATTTGCCGCTGGACAATTCATCGGCTAAAATGTATTGGCCATTGAACCATTGAACTGGGTCTTCGATTCCATAGGTCAAAACATCCAATTCTTTAAGATCAGCCAATCTGACGAAGGCTTTGTCTTTGATAACGACAAGATCTTCATCTTCGATATCATAAGTTTCAGCTCCGGGAGCTGCACTGGTGGTATAGAGTTCAATAACTTCGTCATCACTGACATATTCATCAAGGATACCTTGATCTGCAGCATCCCACTCTGTAAGATCGGTTACAGCATAGGCTCTGCCTTTGTCATTGTAGAACACTTTGGCATAGTCAACTGAATCAACATCGACTTCATTGACATCTACGAAGTCGGAAGCAATTCTGACAGTTTTGCCGTCAATATCCAAAGAATAGTCTACTCTGTTCCAAGCAATGTCATCAGTGTAGGAATAAGAAGATTTTACGTCAACATAGATAACATCACCGGAAGCATCATTGCCTCTGCCGTCAGCAGTATAAATGAGGTCGGCTTTCATGTTAGCCAGATCGAATACGGTGTAGTCACTAGAGATGAAATATTGAGAGGCCAAAACGGGATGGTCACCGGCTTCAACAAATTCTTCATATTCATCATCCCAGACATAAGGACATAAAGCTATTTCGCCGTCTTTGAAGTTGTCAACATGCCAAGCATCAATAGCATCATCAACAGTATCAATGTTATCATAAAAGAGTACGCCGGGCAATACGCGAGCATTGAAGGCATATTCCAATAAGTCCATGGGAGCTACTGTCATAAAATTAGTGAAGCCCCAAGTAACGCTGTCAGTCCAACCGCTCCAGAAAGGATAGTCGGCTTCATCGTCCAATACGCGATAAGCACTGGCTGCATATGGAGCAAAGCGGTTCAAGTTGCTGTCCCAAACTACCATGCTTTGATCCAAGATATTGGAAGCTACTTGAACCAAGTCGCGACGGGTGGCAATTCTTTTTACATCATTGGTATCAACATTTTTGGTCAGGCCCAATTTGGCAGCTTGAGCAACATAGTCATAAGGCCAGTTGCCTGCTAATTGGTCAGTGTAACCCAAAGTTCTCAAAGTAGCGGTCAAAAGTTCTGCTACGGTAACTTTGTCATTAGGACCAAATTTGCCGTTAGGATAACCGATCATTTGGCCGGCGGTGGTCACATTGTTGATCCAACCGGTATACCATACAGCAGTTTTTACATCAGGATAGCTGCTACTGCTGGTTTGTAATGCATTAGCGCTTGCTACTGCATTGGTCAAATATGTAACGATTTTGGCCATTTCGGCACGGGTCATGGTTTGGTCATAAGCAAAGGTGCCGTTCGGCAAACCTTCAAATACGCCCAAAGCATACATTTTGGCAGTGTCGTCTTTGACTTGTTGGGTTTCGTTTTTAGCATCAGGGAAAACGCTGTCAATTTTGGTGACGTTAGGCAATTTGCCCATTTCGCCAACATCAGCGGATGCTGTTGTAGCAAACCCAAGAATCAATGCGGCTGCCAGTACTACAACTAACAGTTTTTTCATTGTTCTTTCTTCCTCCTTAAAAAATATTTTTCTAAATATCTAAAGGCTAGCCCCTTTAGAAAATTGTGAACGTTGTTAAGTTTGATATATCAATAGTATAAATAATATTACCAATCCTTTGACATATCATATCTCTTCACAAATATATACAATTATTCTTTTGCTTTTCTTGCAGATTTTTTAAAAAAAAGCAATATTTTTTTATATAA
>JBMNOA010000117.1:0-2878 GCA_050942825.1 Bacillota bacterium | reverse complement strand
ATCCTAAAAAAAGCGGTCGGATCATTGGTGTATCCAAGTTATCCCTGCACAAGCGGGGATGATCCCAGTACATAACGAATTGACCTAGGAGGCACACGGTTATCCCTGCACAAGCGGGGATGATCCCTACGATATCCGCCTCTTCTGTGGAAGGAAGAGGTTATCCCTGCACAAGCGGGGATGATCCCGATTAGTGGCAATGGGATACGGCAAGGAGAAGGTTATCCCTGCACAAGCGGGGATGATCCTGTAAGGCTCATGGCTTCGTTCTTTCTCAAACCGTTATCCCTGCACAAGCGGGGATGATCCTAGGAGGCATTAAACTATGGTAAACGAGAACTTGTTATCCCTGCACAAGCGGGGATGATCCTAGAAAACGGCTCTATTGATTTGCCACAATCAAGTTATCCCTGCACAAGCGGGGATGATCCTGGAACGACCATTGACTGGTCCATCTTGCTTCGGTTATCCCTGCACAAGCGGGGATGATCCGGCGATATCGGTATACCTATCGGTAATTACCTCGTTATCCCTGCACAAGCGGGGATGATCCTCGAATTCATCGTTTTCATACACTACCTGGGCAGTTATCCCTGCACAAGCGGGGATGATCCTATCACGCTCAAGGAGCTTGAGAAAAGAAAAGAGTTATCCCTGCACAAGCGGGGATGATCCCGTTAATAGTCTAGAATTGTTTGAGGCCTTAGAGTTATCCCTGCACAAGCGGGGATGATCCTATTTAGTATTGTTTGTGATTGGACAAACAACAGTTATCCCTGCACAAGCGGGGATGATCCTACTATTTGCCTGGCAAAATACTACGGAGGCGAGTTATCCCTGCACAAGCGGGGATGATCCCGGGGTGCAATAGATGGATATCACTATCGTTGAGTTATCCCTGCACAAGCGGGGATGATCCTGGGATGATCGGATCCTTTTGTATCGATAACGAGTTATCCCTGCACAAGCGGGGATGATCCTCGTAGTAGCCGAATTCGAAAATGGCTATAAGAGTTATCCCTGCACAAGCGGGGATGATCCTACGGACTGTTTCCACGCATTGAGCGTATCCACGTTATCCCTGCACAAGCGGGGATGATCCTGTACTACGGTTTAACCGTAATGTCAACGGTTTGTTATCCCTGCACAAGCGGGGATGATCCTAAGCTGATTATAGGAAACGCCATAAACCTTCTGTTATCCCTGCACAAGCGGGGATGATCCTTGGCTGAGGCCATGAACACGACTGTAGATGCTGTTATCCCTGCACAAGCGGGGATGATCCCTGTCCGCATCATTTAAGTATTCCTTAAAGTAAGTTATCCCTGCACAAGCGGGGATGATCCTGGATTAGTAATGGCTAACTTTAAAATATCACAGTTATCCCTGCACAAGCGGGGATGATCCTGGCACACTGTTTGAGATTGTAGACTATCCAACGTTATCCCTGCACAAGCGGGGATGATCCTACCCGATGATCGTTGTCATGTGATATTTTAAAGTTATCCCTGCACAAGCGGGGATGATCCTAAGGTGCGACTAACTTTTTTAAAAACGAAAAAGTTATCCCTGCACAAGCGGGGATGATCCTTGAGTATGCTAAACTGTTTAAAGAACTTGAGGGTTATCCCTGCACAAGCGGGGATGATCCTATAACAACAGTCCTTTTCAAAGAGCTTGTAATGTTATCCCTGCACAAGCGGGGATGATCCTAGTACGTATCAAGTCTTTCAATATAGAAACTGGTTATCCCTGCACAAGCGGGGATGATCCTGGCTATGGTTTGCGGGTCATTTCTAACAACTGGTTATCCCTGCACAAGCGGGGATGATCCTAAACATATCTTTTTAATCTGCATACGCTTCTAGTTATCCCTGCACAAGCGGGGATGATCCCGTGTTTTCCTATGTTTACCGCCTTCCCTCTTTGTTATCCCTGCACAAGCGGGGATGATCCTAAGGTGCGACTAACTTTTTTAAAAACGAAAAAGTTATCCCTGCACAAGCGGGGATGATCCTGTGCAGGGACCGAGCTATATGTCGAGGTCAAGGTTATCCCTGCACAAGCGGGGATGATCCTAAGGTGCGACTAACTTTTTTAAAAACGAAAAAGTTATCCCTGCACAAGCGGGGATGATCCTAGCCGTAACCACATCGATTAAATCGATACAATGTTATCCCTGCACAAGCGGGGATGATCCTACTTATTCAGGTATTAAAGAATATAAAGAATTGTTATCCCTGCACAAGCGGGGATGATCCGGCATTGTTTGAGCATAATATTCCATTTATGCTGTTATCCCTGCACAAGCGGGGATGATCCTGCCGTGAATCTTATTGGAGAAGATAGAATCAAGTTATCCCTGCACAAGCGGGGATGATCCTGCCTTACTTCCCGATGAACTTGCAGAAAGATAGTTATCCCTGCACAAGCGGGGATGATCCCGATTATGTTAGAATGGCAATTTGTCATCGTCGGTTATCCCTGCACAAGCGGGGATGATCCACACATTAGAAGAATACGGATTTAAGGGATATGGTTATCCCTGCACAAGCGGGGATGATCCTGCCAAAAAGATATTTATGTGATCCATCAAAAAGTTATCCCTGCACAAGCGGGGATGATCCTGATAGCGTGACAATCAATACTGGTGTGCATGTGTTATCCCTGCACAAGCGGGGATGATCCTGATGCAGATTTTCCATTTCCACTATTTCCTAAGTTATCCCTGCACAAGCGGGGATGATCCTAGCTCAATCATACAAACGTGTTGTAGAACGTCACTTTATTTCTAGAAAAACGTCACTGTCACAGTCACAATAAATGAAAAAAGAACCGCAACTTTCTGACTAAGTACTGGTCAAAATGTTTGCGGTCT
>JBMNOA010000116.1:0-2907 GCA_050942825.1 Bacillota bacterium | reverse complement strand
AATCAGGATAAGTTAAATATTCATTTTGAGCAGCATAATCAAGGAAAAAGCAAAAGCATTGAAGCGCAAATCGAAAATTTAACAAGCTATTTTCAATCAATTAACAAAGCGTTTCATACTTATCAGGGGGATTTAGGCCTGTCCAGCGGATTCGACTGCCGGCTTATTTTAGCTTTAGCAAAAAATGAACTCACCACACCCCTTCATATTCATTCGCATAACACAGTTGGTGTACACGATGCGGAAATATTTTACGCCAAACAGCTAGTTAAAATAATGGGAGTTGACCTGGAGTTAATACCCACTCAATCACTTGAAAAATCAGAAGACGAAAACATTGAAAATATCTTAAATCAGAATCTTTATTTTTTCGACGGTCGTTCAGGCAGGCATTTGGGAGCTTACAGTGAAACCTATACACCCGGGTATCGATTAAAATCAATGGGAAATGCTGATTATTCACTAAACGGTTTAGGAGGTGAGTTGTTCCGCGATTCATATTTTATGGGGAACCGGTTAATGAAGTGGGAAGAATGGGCCAATCGTTTTCTTTTTTATCCCCTTTCATCAGAAGCGATAGGGACGGAAAAGCAATTGAAAGAGTTAAGCTATGTGCTTAAACAAAAAATTGAAAAGCATTTGGAAACTGATTTTTCAAAAGCCGATTTATATAAGACTCATGCTTATTATGGACTACTTAAAATGCCCCAGGCAAACGGAACTGTGGCACAGGCTTATGGTAAAGTTTCTCACTTTTTATTTCCGTTTATAGAATATAGAATTATTGAGGAGGCATTGAAGGGAGTGCCCTATTTAGGGATTGGAGGTACCTATCAGGCTGAACTTATTACAAAACTTTCACAGGAATTGGCTTCAACAGGTTCCCATTACGGAATCCGGTTTGATAATCCGTCTTTGAAATATTTGATATGGAGTAAAATTAAAACGATGGGAACTGCGCAAATTAGGAATAATCTTGTGCGAAAAAAATTACTAAAACGTTTTCATCGCGATAATCACCAGTTACTGACCAGGAGGATTTATGAAGTGCCTGCATTATCCTATGCCAAAGAGGCGTTAATAAGTTATTCTCCGCACACAAGTTTTGACACGTTATTACTGGATAACACGCAGCGTCGTTATGTGATTTACCTGGGGCACATGCTAAATAAACTTTCACCATATATAGATTAACATGCAATCACTAAAAATAAAATTACTGAGTATCGGAAAACAACTGGCACCGGGTTGGCTGACACGATGGCTGAGAAATAAGCTGGAGTTTCAGGACTGGGAAACAGAGAGCAGAAAAAAAAACAACCCGTACATCAAGGCTCCTGATGAATTCATTTTTGAAAACTCAACAATGAAGGCAGGTATTTTTTACAACCAGTTACAATACCACAAACACTGGATTGCCGCCTGCCGTGAATTAAAAGTATCGTACCAAATAATTTACCTTGAAAAGGCCGATTGGATGGAGCAGATTGAAAAATCGGGCTGTGATGTTTTTTTGGTATGGCCCGATATACGCTCCCAGGAAATTAAGCAAATGTGGGATGAGCGGCTGCGAATTCTTGTTGAAGAAATGAATGGGCGGATTTATCCTTCACTCAAAGAAATTTGGTTGTATGAAAATAAAAGAGTGCAACATTACTGGCTGAAAGTAAATGGATTTAAAACCCCAGGTACAAAGGTATTTTACAATGAAAAAGAAGCTGTTGAGTTTTTGCAAAATGCGCAATACCCCTTGGTTCTGAAAAGTAATTTGGGAGCCTCGGCCAGCGGGGTTTATATTGAGAACACACCAGGAGATGCTATTAAGAAAGCGAAACAGTTTTTTAAACACGGTTATAGTCCCAAAAGAAACGCTGCCGGTAAAAAGCAAAAGGGCAGCATTTATATTCAGGAATACATACCAGACACCAAAGAATGGCGGATGGTACGTATTGGTGATTCCTATTTCGGGCATGGGAAAGACATGCGCGGGCAGTTCCACAGTGGTTCGGGCAAAGCCAATTTTGATTTACCCCCAGCCAAAGCTTTTGAACTATTAAAGGAAATAACTCAAAAAGGAAATTTTTCTTCGATGGATGTGGATTTATTCGAAGATAAAGTGGGAAACTTTTATGTGAATGAACTTCAAACTGTTTTTGGTAACAGCATTGCCAAAGAACAGATGAAAATAAATGGTGTTCCCGGAAGATATTTGATAAAAAGCAATGGTGATTTTCAATTTGAAGCGGGTAGTTTTTGTGAGAATCATTTATGTAATTTAAGACTTGAATATATTTTGAAAAATTTAAATTTAATGTAGTTAAGAAATTTTCATGTTGCCTAGTTTGTATTTAATAGAATTAAAATGAGAATAACAGTACTATCTGACAATTACCCTTCGCAAGCCGCACCAACCCGGGGTGTTTTTGTATATCAACTGGCGCAACAATTTTGCAGGCACAATAAGGTAAATGTAATTTGTCCTTCAGTATTGTTTAAACAAGCATTGGCAGGTAAAGCGCTTGTGCAGGACAAATGCAAAGTTCTTTACCCCAAATACCTGAGTTTTTCAAAAACAAACAATGCAATTCTATATTGGCTCAGAAACAGGAGTAAAAGAATGGCTATTTCTTATGCGTTTAAAAATTTATATCAAAATAACCCAAAACCCGATTTTATTTATGCTCACTTTCTGTGGAACGCTATTAGTGCCCTTCCTTTGAAAAAACGGCTGGATGTTCCACTATTTGTGGCGATGGGCGAATCGAACGTTCATCAATATCAATATCTGGTAAAAAATACAAGTAAACTCACTGCAATTACCGCTCAGATTTCAGGATTTATTGTGGTTTCAGAAAAAATGAAACAATTCTGCATTAATCAATTAAACATAAATCCTCAAAAAATACT
>JBMNOA010000115.1:0-2908 GCA_050942825.1 Bacillota bacterium | reverse complement strand
ACCAAAACCCCTTGCAAGCTCCTGATAGGCCCCTATTTGATTTACTCCATCCTTTTCGAGATCAAGACCCTTTATAAAGAATCGCTCTTCAGAAGTGAGCATTTTCCATATGTAATTATCAAACTGACTAGGTATTAAATAATCATAAGCTATTTTAACCGCTTGATTAATTACTTTTTCAATAGGCGATTCTTCTCCTGATACTCTTTCTTTTGACAGTTCATACTGAATATCAATATCTTCAATTTGTTTATAGGATGTTAAAACTTTAAGTGAAGCTGCATAAGCAGCCAATAAGTAATCGGCATCACTAAAATTAGGATCTTCCTTATCATCCAAATCCCGCATACTGTCAATCTGGCTTTTAACTTCCAACTCTATCTCTGGATAAAGCTCATCAAGATAAGCCGTTTCTTTAGATGTTTGTTTACGAAGAATAAGGATTACAGTTCCCTTAACATAATTACCTCGTTTTAAGCCACTGGCATCAGTCTCGGTAGCAATATTCCAAGCGGCGGTAACACGCAGGCCAGATGACCAAAGAATCAAAGTCAAATCCGCCCATACACTAACATCTTGATGAGTAAACATTACAATCTGCATACCATTGTCTGGCATATGGTTAGCTAGATTTCGGTATATTTCCACCATACTTTGATTAAAGTTTTCTCCCGTTCCTTTAACAGCAAGGGCCCTCTTACTGTTAGCATACCAATCTGGAAAAACATCCAATAACATCTTCTTGTCCCAAGCAAGAAAAAACTCCGATAGCTCATGATAATTAACAGCATCGGCGTAGGGTGGATCAGTAATCCAACAATCCAACTTGCTATTTACTTGTCTTGCATCATCAACTTTGATATATGATTTTATGTCTATATTATAATTATTTATGTTAAAAAACCAATTATTTTCCAAATGTTTGAAACTTCTGCATCCATAATCAAAAAGGGTATTCAAAGCTTGATTAGAAAAAGTGTTCTGAGACTTTTCAGTCCCAACCCCAATGTTCCAAATACATAGTTTTGAATTCCAATCACAACATTTATTTATCCCTAAAAGTCCAATTACCTTCTCTCCCTTGGTTTCTGCGTACTGATCTATTAGCTCCATTATTAGCCCCTGTGCTAATAATTGCCTTGGATTAAAAAGTTGATGCCAATATGTCCAACCTCTTTCACGTATCACTTGGCTTGTATTGTAACCTTCTTCGATTCTACTATCAGGTATATATCCTTTTTTCTGCCATTCAACAAATCTTTCTTTAAGGAGACTGATAACTTTTTGCTCTCTTTCAAGATCTTTTTTCGTAGGGGCTCTATAATATCTTTCTGTTTTTAAATTGCCTTTTTCATCTGTGTATTCCCTTTCGTACCTGATGCAATATAATATCTCTTGAAAAACATCATCAGGAGCAGGAATAAACTCGGTCTTTTTCCATTCTCGAAGCCCATATTCTGTGGAACCATCTTCCCTTATCCTATCTTTTCTTATAGTTGAGATAGGTGTTGACATTTTACAATGAGGGCATACTAAACTCCCACTTTGAATAGTGGATAACTTTTCCGCAAGCTTTATTTCAGCTTTAGATGCATCTGATATGATATCTATATTAAAACCTTTATTGTTGTTCTCTTTAAGGATTGCCACCGTCTTTGTACTTTTCCCGATAATCCAAGAAGGTGCCAAGGGAACCCTATAACCGCATTCAGGACAAATGGTTTCATTGCAATACAAATATGCGTTTGCTCTATCTCCATCCTCATTGGTTTCGATTCCCCATTCCTCAATCTGCTTGTCAGCTAAATCAAAAATTTTCTTTTGAAATTCCTTTAATTCCTTTACTTTTTCACTGCTTGCACCATTTATATTTAATGCCGCCCAGGTCAGTAGCATTGCCACTGGGTTTAAATCTGAAGCATAGACGTCACAGCCCATCCTCGCTGCCTCAAAAGGAACACTGCCACCACCACTAAAACAATCACCTATAACTGGAACCTTTCCAAATCTCATTTCCCCTAACTCTTTTACAAGTTCTTGCAAAGAACTGGCATGGGTTCCCAAATGCTCATTTATCTTTGTCCATTCTGAAGTATCAATATTTTTCACTTCTTCAGGTCTTATACAATATTTTAGTTTCTCATCATACGACATTCTGTTAAAGACAATATATTGTAATTCTTGTCTTTCATCTCGAGAAAATCCCTTTTTATATGCTATCTTCTTTGATAAGCTCTCGTCTTCAAAGTATCTATTTTTTTCATTAGGGGTTAAATATTCGTATACCTTTCTTGGCGGTATAGATTTTTGTTTTCTTTTTAATAAACCCGCCTCATCCATAGTCAGTATTTTTAGAAATATTTCCCTATCCTTTTTAGGGTTATCGGTAGCTGGCATTAGTAGTCCTAAAAGGGCTGCACGAACTAGTATTAGGGGTTTCCTGCCCCACCATTTTCCTAATCCAGTAAGAGTTTGACCGCTCCCCGCCTTCCTTTCTTTATAACTCTCCTTCGAAACTTTGGATACA
This sequence comes from Bacillota bacterium, assembly GCA_050942825.1. Taxonomy (GTDB): domain Bacteria; phylum Bacillota; class Dehalobacteriia; order UBA4068; family UBA4068; genus CAYRML01. Next base: position 381 of record JBMNOA010000115.1, on the reverse strand, counting down.
GGGAACTGTACCTCAATAAAGGATTTATCATTATATCTCATCTAAAGTCCCCCTTCATTAGTCATCAATTTTTCTTTTTATTGCTAGATCAAAAAGGCTCATCTGTTTTGTCTCACCAACAGGGTTTTCGGTCAATGCATAGCGTACTGCTTTACGCCAACCTCTCTTATCTCCTATATAGCCTGTGGCAGCATTAGTCATGGTAAAAAGCCACCATCTCTCTTCTGGGCTTAATCCCTTCCAGTTCTTTATGGCCGTTGGTATAACTGATGGGTCACAGTCTTCAATTGCCCACATCAAAAGTACCATCTCTTTTCCAAGAAGCCTTTGAACAGGCACCTGGCCGATTCTCCATCTACCTACAGGAATACCATCTTTTTT
>JBMNOA010000127.1:0-2656 GCA_050942825.1 Bacillota bacterium | reverse complement strand
AGTATGAATATCTGTATTTCCTTGATTAAGATCAACTTCAATCCCATCCATTAGCTTGCTTACTTGTTGTGCTGTAACCTTCTTATGATTATCAACCAATTGGTGTAAACTATTTTCAGAGAAGTGATTAAAGTTAGCACTATTAAAAATCCAAAGCATCGTTTGATTATCTAATCGAGGAGTTTCAATCGCTAAATAAATAGTAACAGTACGGATACGATCATCACTAGTAATACCTTTTGCTACTCGTTCTAGGTTAGCATCAACTATTAAGTAAATGTTATATCCCTTACCATGATTAATTAAATACCAATCAGTATAATCTGGTTGCTGTCCATTTTGGAATGCGTGAATCTTATCTAAAAAGTCTGTTTTACTTGATTCGATTACACCATCATAATTCTGTACTAAGTTAAATCTAAGCATTATTTTTCTTTTCCTCCGCTTTCTGCTTATCAAATTCTCGCTGGTATGCCCGTAATCCTAATGAGAAAAACTCGCCTTTCCAGTCGATTCCCATCGTCTGACATACTTTTGCTAAACTAGCAATTAAAGCTACTCGTACATCATCGGGATTAACTCCGGATCCATAGATACCAGTTAGCTTATGTTTATCAGTTAGCTTTATCAAAATATCCTTACCTTTTTCATAGTGTAATTCTCCCATATTTTTATCCTTCCTATAGTCCTCGTTTGTTGCCAAAATTTGAGCGTGTTCCCAGTTAAAGGGTTCAGAGCCCAACTTATTCCAGCAACGCAAAAGCTTAATTTGACTTTTAGTGAACTTATCCTTAATTTTATTATAACATACTTTCAGCATTAATCCCATGACTAAAGTCACGGGCTTTCTGCCTAATTTGTATCAGTAAAAGATAACAGAGCGTGTAAATACTTGATCTATCTTGGTAGAAGCTCTTTTTAACTCTACATAACTTTAACTGGGGACCGCACCTTTCCACCGTAGGGAAAGGTGATGTTCCCCATACCCTTTCTTGCCAAAGCTCCAAGAAGCTGTTCGCTTCTTAAGCGATATTTTCTTTAATTCTTAATCTATAAAAGTATAGAAGTAATAAGTAAAAGTTAATAGCTTAAATAAGTAATAGCTAAGTGTTATCTAAATTCTATTAACTTTAATATCATTTAATAACTGTATAACCAAGCTTCACCAAGAGGGAGTGAGCGTTTAGAAATATACACTTATCCCCTTGGTCAGTTTAGATTAAGAGGACAAGTAGTATATGAGGAGTTGAGTATTAAGTAGTAAGAGATACTATCTAATACTAAGACAGAATAACCAAGCTTCACCAGTCGGTCGTTCACGCCCATCAACACAATGGCCTTACTCATAGTTAGGAACCACTATCCAAGGTTCCTATCAGTATCAACTTTTAACAACCCATTCAACGTCCTGGGTTGAGCAATTAACTGGAATTATTAACCAGTCTACTGCAATGGAGATACACCCCTTACTTTAACATTAACCCCCTAGTCCATGTCCTTACTAGCCACTTCCTAAGTTTGAAGTAGATTAATGCTGGTCGTAAGCTATTCAGTTCAAGATCAAGTCTTATACTAGAACTCTAGTAGAATGTGCTTTCATTACTGTAATCAAAGACCTGTCATTCTAGTAGGTTACTCAATCTTGTTTACGATGTTACCACCGCTCTTTGATACTCAATTAACCGAAGCTAATTAAGTATCTTGTTAGAACAGCTCCCTAGAATTACACTAGGGACCGCTGACGCCATCCTCGACTGTATTGACCGCCGAACGCCGAAAGACCACCAGACGGCTTTTCTTTCCTGGGTAGAAGGCCATTCCTACCCGCCGTATTTGTCTGGCTACCACATTTTACTAAGTTCGCTGTGGGAACGTGTCTTTAATTCTACGTCCACCTCTATTCCTCCACTCTAGCAGAAGCTCTTGGAATAAAGATGTTTTCAAGTTAAGGCTAATTGACTTGAACGTTTTTGTCACAATGACCGGGGGCTGTCTGTTGGTGGCATACCCTTGAACTCTCGAACCTAAGGCTTAGCAACCTCTCTAATAACGAGTTCGTTGATTTTGAATTAGTTGTGTTAGGCTAATTCCGTTACTCTGTCACCAGGTAACTACTGCTTGTTCCACTGCTAGGTAACAGCTTTCCTCACAATAACCGTTAGGACTTTGGTTTTATCCCTATCAGTAATTCCCATAGGAATTAACCGGTAAGGAAAGTCTAATCTCTACTTTTTCGATCATAGACCCGATTCAGATTGCTCTGAACTTTTATCCAATAAATATTATACCATACTCTACTATAATGGCAATAGCTTGTAGATTGAAATTCAATATAAATTTTCTGCTAAGAAAAATGCTGGTTTACGTAAAAGCTGTGGTAGAATATATTTGTTAATTATTCGGAGGAAAAATCATGAAATTTAAGGTGTATTACAAGTTAAACTGTCCTAAATGTCGCTTAACGATTGCTCAACTAAAACAATTACCAGTTAAGGTTTCCAAGATCTACGTTGATACAACGGACAGTAGTAAAGATAGTGTTCTAAATCAGCTCAGACAGGCTGGTTATAAGTCGTTTCCAGTGGTTAAGGTATATAACACTAGCAATCAGCTAGTAGACGTCTGGAGCGATTTTAGAGCGGATAAAATAAACGAA
>JBMNOA010000113.1:0-3016 GCA_050942825.1 Bacillota bacterium | reverse complement strand
TTTGCCTTTTTAAATATTGTAGTCCTCATCATCCTCGTTTCTCCTTAATTCAACAAGTTGAAATTATAACTTATATTAAGTAAAAAACTCCCTTTAATAAAGGAGTTTTTATTTTATTAATAATATAATTTATGCAGCTGCCTTTTTTCTTTTCGCAAGAACATAAGGATTCGTTTCTTTAACAAATAAGCTTACAATAAAGCATAAAGCAAAGAATCCTGCTCCTGCAGCCATAGTAATCGGTAAACCATAGAGGTCTGCTAAGCGGCCGGTGGCAATTGGCATCAAGGAACCGCCGAAGAACTCACCAACGCCGTTAACTGTACCTTGGGCTGTAGCACGCATATTGTCCGCCACGGTTTCCATAGGCATGAGCACCGCAAAGACCGGCGTCATTGCACCTGGCACTCCACCAAAAAGCATATAAGCCCATACAGATGCGCCGGTTCCCGGAGACAGTGCCATAATCAATGGAGCAAGAATACAAAGTGCATAGAATACAATCAAAGCAGGTTTACGTCCGAAATTATCAGATAATTTTGGTACTAAGAACGAATATACCATATAGAGAATACCCATTACTGAAGTTACAAAGCCCATTTCTTGTACGGTGAGTCCGGCAATATTTGTTAAATAAAGAGGAGCATATAGTGACAATGCCCAATAACCAGCCATACTGCCAAAAGAAATAATAGTACAAAGTAGAATATTTCTTTGTGAAAGAATAGTTAGCACTCCACCTCTTTTTGCTTTCATTTTTTGGAGATCTTGATTTTGAGCATCTTCACCGGATAATACTTTCAGTTCTCTAACGAAGATCATAAGCAAGAATGCGATAACCACTGAGGGAAGAGCTGTCAAAAGAAATGTTAATTGCCATGTGAAATAAGCTACAAGCTGTGTTACCATGATGGGGCCGAGTGTTACAGCGATCAAACCAACACCGACGTTTACGATACCGGCATTACGTCCAAAGGCATTTTCGCTGGAATTACGTGCTAGAATAGACATCATTAAGGCGAAGAGAGGACCTTCCCCAATACCAACGATAGTGCGCAGAATCAGCAAGTGAGCATAATTTTGTGCCAAGGCACACAGGGCTGTTGAAGCGGCTGTAATAAATACAAATAATACTAACCAGCGTTTTCTAAAGCCCGATCTGTCTGACAAAGCTCCAAAACCTATTGCTGATATAGCATACGCTCCAGTAGTAACAAACCCTAATATACCTACTTGCATATTATTAATCCCCAATGCGGGTTGTATTACCGGTAACAAAAAAGAAATTGACAATCTATCAAGAAATACAAAACCCCATGTAAGGAAGAATAATATAACTATAGTAAGCTCATATCTTTTATTATGACCCTGATTTATTGTTGAGGCTTCCATATTAAACCTTCTTTCATATCATATTAAAAAAATATAAATAATATAAATAATATTAGAACAGGTAGGTGATGAGATTTCTATAAGTTAAAGTTTTTTCCTATAAAAATCTCATCTGAATATACTTACAAATTTATTTTAATGTTTTTCGAATCTATTAGGATAAAAGCCTTGTCCGAGTTTTTCAATTGTAGCACCTGCTTTTTCAATTCTTGCTGTACCATCTTCGTTAGCATACATAAATGTGCCTGTTTCACGATTATTACCAAAGGAGCCGTCAAAGCAAATAAACCAAATAGGAGAGCAAGGAATAATCATTTCGGTCCAACCAAAAACATATTGGTTATCATCGAATTTCCAGTATTCGGCCGGTTCGATAGCGGCATCCCCTTTTTGCGCGCCACTGAGACCTTTCCAGCAGAAATATCTGGAAGTGATATAATAATGTTCATAATCATGATCATCAGCATAGGTGTAGATAGCTCTTAAACCGGTCAATTCTTTGGTTCTGTGAGGAGCTTTGCCTGTAGGAGTGCCGCCGGCCAATGTTCCGCCAGAGAAATCCTGTCCAATACGCGGTTCGCCGGGTTTGGCGGTTGCTTTAACATATTGATAAACATGAACAGCACGGTAGGTTTTTACATTGAAAACAACTGTTTGAACATCTGTAGGTTTGCTGCTGACTTTCCAAGTTACAATATAGACATCAGGAGCAACATTGATTGCTTCATATTCGTCTTGTCCACTGGTGCTGTTGATAGTCCAGTCGAGAACTTGTTTGTCAAATTTTAATTTCATGGTGCAGTCGTCAAAAGTAAAGTCCATTTCCTTTCCTGCTAATTCTTCAGTAGATGGAAGACGGTAGGTGTTCATATCAGCAACAAAGGTATCAAAATCCTTCCAATCTTCTGGTGGTGCAGTGGTATACATATCTGTTTGTGTTACCATAATCAAAAAAAACCTCCATAATAATTTAATTTAATAGTGCAATTATTAACACTAAATATAATTTAATTTTTCATTGCTTGGACCAATAATGCAGTATCCGTAAATTGTTCAAATTTGATTATTTTATTTTCTGCTAATTTCCAAACATGAGCGACTCTGGCTTTAAATTGTTTTTTTGTCTTCGAATTGGTTCCTTCATACCATCCTGTCATGACTATAGTATCCTTTGCTTCATAGAATTCCTCAGGTATACAAGCAAAATTATCCCAATCATTTTTGATACGTCCGAATACATCCTTTAAAACCGAATCTTTGCCTACATAGGTGCCTCCATAAGGACCACCGGCGGCTTCTAACCAAATGCCCTCATCAGCCAAATCCTGTAACATTCCGATTATGTCATTATTAGCACCTGCAGCGTAGGATTTTTTGATAATATTTAGATTTTCGCTCATAAGATTTAAATACCTCACATGATTATTTAAAGAGGGGTAGTAAATTGTTACCCCCTTTTTTAATATAGTTTAATATACAACTTAAATTGGCGAAAATGGTTTGGGATAGTATTCTTTACAGATTTGTTGGATAAAAGCTCCACCCGGATCATTGGCAATAGTGCCGTCTTTATGCATACCCACGAATTTACCGGTAGAACGATATATGCCGGGTGTGAAATCAA
>JBMNOA010000033.1:0-17244 GCA_050942825.1 Bacillota bacterium | reverse complement strand
CCAAAAACAAAGCCTTCAAGAATGAAGGCTTTGCATTATTTTAAGTCATGAGTATTTGGTTGGGCAAGTTTCAATAAAATCAATTTTATGGTATAATTATAAAAATGATCAGATTTTTATTATAGGAGGATAAAGAAAATGCCCAAGATGTCAAATATAGCAATTTTAGATCAAAATGAACAACCCACAATATCAATCCGAACTACAACCAAGATTGAAGATCTGCCTATGTTAATAGGTCAAAGCTATGGTAAGATTGCCGCATATCTTGAAGAACTTGGCGAACTCCCAGCGGATATCCCTTTTGTAGCATATTATAATCTTGATATGCAAAATCTCGATGTTGAAATTGGATTCCCTGTAACCAAATCTTTGGCGAGTAAAGATGATATCGAAGCCTCCTCGATCCCTGCCGGCAAACGAATCTTTTGTATGTACAGAGGAGCTTATAGCGGCATGGCTCCCGTATATGAAGAAATGGCACAATGGATAACAAAAAGTGCTTATCAGGCAACTGGTACAGCTTATGAATTTTATTATAACGACCCCAGTTTTCCGGAAAGTGAATTACTTACCAAAATAATGATACCAATAAAATAATTTGTTATTCATAAAAAACCGTCTGATATGCCGCTAAAATTATGTGGAAATTCGGCTACGAATGGATGGACATAATAAATTATAAAAATTTTATGCATTTGGTGAAGTTTTATGTTATAATTAGTCTAGGGTAAAAAATCCGCCGTCTAAATTGGGCTGATAATAAAAAGCCTCTATCTACAAGGTAGTCGGGCTTTTTATTTATATTTTTTGTTTGTAGTAGGCAAACTGCAAACTAGGATAATAAATTAAGGAGTGGTCATGAATGAATATTGGTATTCTGGGATTTGGCAATCTGGGTACTGCATTTGCTACCGGTATCATCACAAAAAATATCATTGCTAAATCTGCCGTTAATGTCTGTGACAAAAGTGAGGAGAGATTGGCTCAAGCCAAAAAAGAATTGGGGGTAAATACTTATAGTGATGTCAATGACCTTATCAGATGTTCCGATATCCTCGTTTTGGCTGTCAAACCGCATATTTTTCCACTGATTGCTCCCGATATCGACAAGGCGCTTTTGCAGGGTAAAACCGTTATGAGTTTTATGGCAGGCACAACTATCGGCGAGATTGCGGAAGCTTTGGGTATAGATTGTCAGATTGTGAGGATCATGCAAAATATCGCTATCAAAAAAGGCAATAGCGTGACAGCTATCACCGATAATGGTTTTGATAGGCGCGATTATGAATTTATCAAATCGATATTTTCCCGTTTAGGCTATCTGTTAGAGGTGGAAGAAAGTGAAATAGAAAAGGTGACGTCTTTATCTGGTTGCGGTTTGGGTTTTGCTGCATATATAATTAATAGCTTTATTAAAGCCGGCAGAGAAATCGGTTTTGACCAAGAAACCTCTGAAAAAATCATCGCTCAGACCTTTATGGGCGCGCTAAGTCTGGGGGATTTTTCTAATACCGTTACTTCCGTAGCTACCAAAGGTGGTGCCACCGAGCAGGGTTTGAACGTTTTAGCCGCTTATGATATGGATAAAATAGCTTTAGAAGCAGTCGAAGCCGCATATAAAAAAGCCCTATCCCTCAAAAAATAATAATTTTTACTATTAGCCGAGAGGGTTTTTGTCTACAAGTGGCGAATAAATGTAAAACATAGAAAATCATTATAAGGTTGGTGTTAACAATCAAAGAAAAAGCATATATCAATTCTTCCGGCCACAAGATCCTTGTGCAAGTTGAGCCCAATGATATTGACTTTTTTAATAAGCTTATTGAAGGTTATGACAATTTAGCTATGGTTACGACCTTGGATGCAAAAATCGGAAAAGTAGTGCTTTGGGTGACAGAACATACCAAAAAAGATATTCTGGCTATACTCAAATGTTTACCAATACCTGTGAAATTTTTAGCCGGAGAAAACTAACAAGCTGCCGGAAAAACATAAATATGAACCATACCCCTTTAGTCAAACTGTATGATGTGCAGAAATTGGCTAAAGGGGTTTTTTTGTAGTGTAAGCGATATGGGAAGTAATCCGGACATTCTTTTTTACCGATGAAATTCCAAGGATGTGACGACATAATTATCACAGTCAAGTAATGACGGCACAGAAAATAATAAAACCTGCTAAACGAAAAAGGATTGAGCCCCATTCATAGAAGACTCAATCCTTTTAGATATTCAAGCGGGAAAATCAGATTATGCTGCTTTATTGGTAATAGTAATAATTTTATTTACTGAATCCCAATTTAATTGGTAACCTAATTTCTCAAAGTCGCGCATCTTCACAAAAACACGCCCTTTTTGGCTAAGACCGGTAAAAGTAACCGTCTGACCGTTATTAGTAGTTACTATAGCGGCCTTTTTATTATTATCCCAGGTGATGTTTTCGGCAAAGATTTCTGCCACCTGACGCAGGGGCAAATAGGAGTTACCGTTTTTGACAATAACGGTTATTGTACCGCTGCTGCTATTGTTACTAGCGGGTATATTAATAATATTGAAGCTATCTATACTATATTTTCCTTCTCCCGATCCGGATACCTTTATTTTCATGGTCGTTGTAGCGGGGGCAAGCTCGCTCAGAGTAACCATTTTGCCGGTCGGTGCAGTGATGTCTACAGAAGAAACCGGCTTGATTGTAGTAGAATCTTTGAGTGCTAAAGATAAACGTGAATTACTTTTATCTTCTACATTGATAACAGCGTCTAATACGCCTCCGGCATTAATCAGTATATCCATGTTTGATACATAACTGCCATCGGAGTTTTTGCCGAGCTTGTATTCCACATAGCTGCCTTTAATGGCTTTGGTGATTTCTGGAAGCTGAGATTTCATTTCCTTCAGCGAGGTGAGAATTTCTGCTTTTGCTGCCGGGTCGGCAATATAATCGAAAGCCCCGTTAAGGTCACTGATCATTTGTGCGTGGGAAAGCTGAGGGATATTTATCAGACCAAGATACTCCCTCACAAAACTGGAAGAGCAGAGTTCTATGAAACCAGCACGCACCTGTTGGGAATTATTGATAGTATATTCTGCCAATCTGATGAACAATGGAGCAATTTGGCTGTCTTTGAGATAAAATTTATAACCGTTGGAGGTGCTGCTGATAATGTCGTCTCCCAGGCTAAAGTCTTTATAACCTTCCAACAAGAGTTTGTCAGAGGTCGAGAATATTTCTAACAGCATAGACTGATAATTGTCTAAAAAGCTGTCAGCATTTTTTAGGCCCAAATCTTTTTCATAATCGATAGTGATATATTCCGCTTCACCGATCGATGCATAAAAGTCCTTGATATCTTGTTCGTTACCATATTTCTCGACAAATTTCTTGATTCCGGCAACCGGGCAATAGACGATGTTATCTTTCATAATAAATTTCCCGAGTTCATATTTATCAGAGGCTATTGTCATGGTAATATCCATTTCCGCGTCCATTTTTGTATTATCGGCTTTGTATTGGATATCAAAGACCATGTTTTTTAGTAAGGCGGCTGCTATTGCTGCTTGCGGGTCTCCTGTTAAATCATCGGGTAAGTTGATAGCCAGAGTCAGCTTTTCTGAGCCTTCATAAGCCTTGATTGAATTTACTTCCTTGCTTAGATTATAAAAACCGAGTTCTTCCTTGCTGCAACCGGCAAAAATAGTTACAGCCAGGGCAAATATCACACCAACAACTACCATTTTTTTCCTCACAATAGCATACCCCCTAAAAATTTTTTGTTACCTCGTTCTGTTTATACCATACCATAATATGGTACTTATTTCAAAATTTCTTTTGCCTAATCGTCTAAAAAGAGCAGATTTTTTCTGATTTGGCTCCGCTGAAATTTTCATAGTACAGAGAGTTCTTGTTTGTAGTAAAACGGGTTAAGGTTTATTTGAGTAAAATTTTTAGGAGACTGTCCATAGCAAAAAATAGTATTTTTCTAGCCCTTTTACCGCTAAAAGCTTTATTTTGTCGCAATTTTTGTAAAGGTTTTGAACATATTACAATAGAATAGATTTAACAAAATTTCATAACAAAGCGGAGATTAATATGTATAGAGCTAATAAATGGATTTTTGTTTTATTATTGGTCTTTGGTTTAAATATTCTACCTATTATCTCAGGCTGCCAAAATATATACCCGGTTTCAGGGTATACTAACGAGCAGTTAGTAGAGGAATTGCAGACCAACAAAACCGATCTGGAACTAAAAGAATCCGACTATGCTTTGGCGATGCGCAATTATTATATGGGTAAAAGCACTAAAAAAGATTTGCAAAAAATCGTCGCGGATATAGACAATTTGCAACAAAAAATCTCAAAACAGGAAGAATATCTACAAAAATATGCAGAATTACTTGTAAATCCTATATCGAGATGATATCATATTGATATGAAAGAAAGGAGTGATCAGTGTGAGAGAACGCCCTGCTTGGAAGATAAACGGTTTTATTACTATCATAGCTTTGGTTATCCTGATCTTAGGTGCAATTTGGGCTTTTCGAGATATGAATACCATTCTTGGTATTATACTCTTTGTGTTATTTGTTCTTCTTGCCAGCGCTTTAGTTATTGTACAGCCCAATACTGCAGCCGTTATTACTTTTTTCGGCCGTTATACAGGCTCGATCCGGGAAAACGGCATTTGGATGGTTGTGCCTTTTTCTGCTAACAGAAAAGTATCTTTGAGGGTCCGCAATTTCAATAGTGAAAGACTTAAAGTCAATGATATTTCCGGTAATCCAATAGAAATTGCAGCAGTAGTTGTTTTTAAAGTTGTAGATGCGGCCAAGGCTACATTTGATGTTGAAGATTATAAACAATTCGTAGAGATTCAAAGTGAAACAGCCCTGCGTCATGTGGCAGCCAAATATCCTTACGATAATTTTGAGGAAAGTGGTATATCCTTACGAGGTCATGCTGATGAGGTGTCCAAACAATTACTAGATGAGCTAAGAAATCGCCTTGCCGTTGCCGGGGTGGAAGTGATGGAATCTCGTTTGACACATTTAGCTTATGCTACGGAAATTGCCAGTGCTATGCTGCAAAGGCAACAAGCCAGCGCTATCTTGGCTGCCAGACAAATCATTGTTGACGGAGCGGTGGGCATGGCCCAAATGGCTATAGCTGATTTAGAAAAAGAAGGCGTAATCAATCTCGATGAAGAACGCAGGATAAATATGATCAATAATTTGATGGTGGCCATTATCTCCGATCGTTCTTCTCAGCCCGTAATCAATGTAGGCAGTCTATATTGATGGCAAAAAAAAAGAGCTTTCCTTTGAGAATAGATCCTCGCATCTATGATGCTGTGGAAGCTTGGGCTCAAGATGAATTTCGCAGTGTTAACGGGCAGATAGAATTTTTATTGCGCCAATCACTGAAAAAATCCGGCCGTCTTCCCCAAAATGATCAGGATAAAAAAGAACCTCAAAGCTAAACAGGCAGTAATAACTGCCTGTTTGTTTATGGAAATGACAATTTGCCAGAAAAAAGCTTTTGGTATATAATAAAACGTATAGAAAATTTGGAGGCTGTTATGATAATAAAAAATGATAAAGAATTGGCCAAAATGAAGGAAATCGGTCAAATCGTGGCCATTACTTTGAAGGAAATGTCACAGGCTGTTGAGCCAGGAATGACTACCAAACAATTAGACGAAATAGGCTATAAATTACTCACAAAAATGGGGGCCTTGTCAGCTCCTATTTCTATGTATAACTTTCCGGGATATAATTGTATCAGCGTGAATGAGGAGGTTGCTCATGGTATCCCCGGAGACAGAGTGATAAAAAACGGCGATATCGTAAATATCGATGTATCTGCTCATAAGGATGGTTATTATTCCGATACCGGAGCCAGCATCCTGATAGGCGAGGGCAATGCCCATAAAAAAAAGCTGCTTGCCACATCACAAAAGACCTTAGCTAAAGCAATTTCTGTAGCCGTAGCTGGCAACAGGCTCAATAATTTAGGTCTGATGGTGGAAAAGGAAGCACGTAGAAACGGTTTTACCGTAGTGAAAAATTTATGCGGCCATGGTATAGGACGCACACTGCATGATCAACCGGAGACTATATATAATTATTATGAAAAAAGAGATAAACGCATTTTAGAAAAAGGCATGGTACTGGCGGTGGAAACATTCGTTTCCGAAAAAGACGAATATGTTTTGGAAGAGCCGGATGGCTGGACTTTGGTAACTCCCAATCGTTGTCTGACGGCCCAGTTTGAGCATACGATTGTAGTGACAGAAAATGAACCTATCATTCTGACATTATTAGATGAGGAATAAATATGGTTAGATATAATAGTAAAAAAGCGGCAATTAAACATTACCGCCCCAAAATTGAAATACCCAGAACTCAGATGGAAGTGATAGGAGAGATTGTTGCTTTATTAGGGCTGATAGTATTGGTCGTCATATTTTTTACTTATTGGGGGAATATACCGGATTCTGTCCCGATGAATTTTGACGCCAGCGGCAAGCCTAATGAATGGGGCAGCAAACTATCGCTGCAATATTTTTTGCTCATACCGTTGGCTCTATACATATTACTGACTTTAATAGGACGCAAGCCACATCTTTTTAATTTTTCTGTCAAAATAAATAAACAAAATGCTGAAAAACTTTATAGTATAGCTATAAAATATATATTATTTATGAAGGCCATCCTTGCATGGATGTTTGTCTATATCTTTTATGCAATTTTTCAGGTATCTTTGGGACTTTCTGATAGAATGGGCTGGGGAGCCTGGGTATTTCTCATTGCAATTTTTGTATCACTGGCTGTGTTTTTTATTGTATCCTATAAAAATCGCTAGAAAAGTTGAAGTGTATTTATGAGTAAGAAAGAGGTTTTTTTACGAAAGGCTCTATGTAACATATTGCGTTATGCCTGTTTGATGTTGGGATTTTTCCTCATAGGCTTTAGTGCCATCATGATAGTTAAATCAGGATTGGGAGCTGCACCTTGGGATGTATTTCATACCGGCCTTACCAATGTTTTTCCCATCACAATGGGTACAGCCAGCATCGGTGCAGGAGTAATATTTATTATTATCAGCTCGATTTTAGGCGTAAAACCCTATATAGGCACAATCCTTAATATGATATTTATTGGCATCTTTATGGATCTGACCATCTATTGGGGTATTTTTTCTGTGCCGGATACTTTGGCAATGCGTATCGTGCTTTTAGTGGTAGGTACTTTTATCAATGCTTTAGGTGCTGCAATTTATTTTTCTGCTAATCTCAAATATGGCCCCAGAGATAGCCTTATGATGGCTATTAATAAAAAAACCGGCATGAGTATCAAGAAGGCCAGGACCATTTTAGAGGTATCAGCGATTATTGGTGGCTGGTTGATGGGAGGCGTATTCGGTTTAGGCACAGTATTTTATGCTTTGGCCACAGGAACCTTCCTGGTTATTTGTATGCGTTTGACCAATATAATAAAAAAAATAATTTTTTCAAAAATTTTATGGATAAATTTTTTCATCTTGATGATAAAATCAAAAAAGAATACTATTATCAAATAGATAGAATTATAGAAAGGAAGTATGAGAATGAAAGTAGTTCTGATTTGCGGTAGTCCCAGAGTGAACGGTAATACTGCTCAGACTTTGGCTATTTGTGCCCAAGAAATCGAAAAAGCCGGTTTAGAGACAAAAATCATCAATCTGGCTGATAAAAAAATAGAAAGCTGCATAGCTTGTGGCTCCTGTAAGCAAAAGGTGGGACGCTGTGCCCTTAATGACGGGGTCAATGAAATCATTGAGGAAATTGCCTCGGCGGATGGCCTGATTATCGGCTCACCTGTTTATTTCGGTACGGCCAGAGGTGATGTAATGTCACTATTACAAAGAGTTGGTATGGTTTCTCGTTCTGGCAATAAGTTCCTTCAAGGAATGGTAGGCGGCCCCATCGCTATAGCACGCCGCGGTGGCGCCACTGTTTCTCTTCAGGAAATGCTCATGGTTTTCTTTATCAACGGCATGATATTGACCGGCTCTGATTACTGGAACATTCTTTTTGGCGGTCCTGCCGGATCAGTATTGGAAGATAAGGAAGGTATCGATAATATCAAAGTATATGCCAATAATGTAGCTAATTTGATCAAAAAGGTTCGCTAAGCCACGAATGTAAAAGTTTGTATTATAGGGAGACGTTATCTTTTTATGAACACTTTGCAAAAAACTATAGAGTCTATAGCACCTTTGGACAAGCAATCTATGAATGACGTGCAAAAGCGTCTGGATAGTCTGACCAAACCTAAAGACAGCTTGGGTAAATTGGAACGGGTAATCAAACAAATAGCCGGCATCAGGCGTGATCCGCTGCCTGATATAAGAAAAAAGGCCGCCATTTTGATGGCCGGAGACCATGGTGTAGCTGCTCAAAATGTTTCAGCTTACCCGCAGGAAGTAACTGTGCAAATGCTCATGAATTTTGCCCGCGGCGGTGCCGCTATGAGTATCTTGCTGGAGCAACTGGGTGGCCAGCTTTATATTGTCAATGTTGGCGTAGCTCATCCTGTGCCCCCACATGCCAGGATTATCGACCGTAATATCAAAAAAGGTAGTGATGATATCTCAAAAGGGCCTGCTATGACTGAAAAAGAAGCAACAGCAGCTTTGCAAGTAGGTATAGATATGGCCAATATGGCTATCCAAGAAGGAGCTGATATAATAGCTATCGGAGAGATGGGTATTGCGAATACTACACCTTCGGCAGCTATAGCATCTTTTTATACAGGCCTTACACCTGAAGATGTTACCGGTAGAGGCAGTGGTATCGATGATGTGCGTTTTCAAAACAAGATCCGTGCTGTTCGGCAAGCTCTGGCACTTAACAAGGTTAGTAAATCAGAGCCTTTGCTTGTGCTGGCGCAACTGGGCGGTTTGGAAATTGCCGGTTTGGCAGGAGTGATTTTAGGATCAGCAGCTGGCAAAACGCCGGTCGTTATAGATGGTTTTATTTCCTCAGTAGCAGCTATAAGTGCTTGTGAATTGGCTCCTTTGGCCAAGCATTATATAATTGGTTCGCATCTGTCGTTCGAGCCGGGGCACCAGGCGGTACTTAATTACTTACAAATAGAACCAATGCTTTTATTAGATATGCGCTTGGGAGAAGGAAGTGGTGCAGCTTTGGCCATGCAAATCATAGATTCATCCATGTTATTGCTACATAAGATGGCTACTTTTGAAGAGGCGGGAGTAGCAGTTAAGATATAAAAAAGAAGAGCTTAATAAGCTCTTCTTTTTTTGAATTTTACTTTGGTAAGATAATAAGCGGCCAGCGCAACCGCCATGCTGCTGATTAGTTTAATGATAACTCCCAACCATGATATATCGGCAAAACCCGCTATCAAAAGAGAAATCACATTGGCGATTGCGATTATAATTACGATCTGCACAGGCGAGGGTTTTTTATTGTTGATACGGGTCAACGTAAACGAGGAGACGATGGAAGCTAGCAAAAAGATAGTCAAAGGCAGTGCGACCAGAGACTGAATATCGAGCTGCGCCACATATGCTATGAGAGAGCAGATTAAACCCAACGCTATCACTGCCGCGAAAAAGACCGCTAAGCTGATGGCCATAAGGGAAAAGGGCGGCAATGACAAATTAATAGAATAAAAATCTCTTCTGGTTGAGGATAATTGTCCGGATGTTTTTTTCGGCAGATTTTTTGTTCTTTTGGCCGGCTTCCTGGTTTTGGTTGTAACTAGGAAATGATCCTTAGGATGAGGTTTCTTTTTCTCCGGTCTTATTAACTCAGCTTTGCCTTCTAGTGATGATGAAGGAGAAGAGGTAGGTATTTTGAGGGAGTCTGAGGCTTCTTGATCCGAGTTTAGTAACAAAGATTCTCCTAAGAGAGTGTTTTCCAGCTTTTTGGTATTAGTGGAAGCACGGCTGTAGGTAATATTTTCCAGAGGGTTTATGAGTGGCTTCGGCACTGGAGCTTCGGAGAGAAAAAGTGATTGTTGATTTCCCCCTGCTTTTTTAGGCTCTTGCTCAAGAGGAGTTTGCTCAAGCGATTCTTTATGTATATGGTCATCAGGCCGAGGCTTTTTCTCTTTTTGGATATTGAGTATATCAAAGTTGGTTTGACCTATAAAAGTATTTTCAAGCCTTTTAATATTAGCATAAGCGCGGCCATAGGGAGTATCCTCTTTGATATTGATAGGCGGATCAAGGTTCTCAGTCACGGAGGAAGGAGGGGAAAAATTGATTTCTTCCGGTGTTTTGGCGGCTGTATTTTTGGGTAGGTTTTTAGCAAACCAAGTATCCTCTTTGCCGTTATTGTCCCATTTAATATTAAGGGAGGGCCTATGCTGTTGCTTATTTTCTAAGGGATCGTCAGTATCCGGGGACTCTTTTTTACGTTGTTGTTTGAGGGCCTTTTCGATCTGATATCTATCTAAAACATTTGTTTTGGTAATAGTCCATTCAATAGGTTGCCAATCATCGGAATGATGATTGAACAAGGGCGATTCTTTTGACCGGCCATCCTTATTGGCTTTATTTTGGTCAGATTTTTTGCCAAATTTTTTATCAAAAATATCTTTAGGCAAAATTGCCACTCCCTTTAATTTATTATCATTTATTCTAATTTTCAACAAAAAATTATCTTTTCCTGCTTGTAATTAACTCTATGCAGGAAAGAAGTTTTTAATCTTGAATACATATTAATAAGACTAAGAGACTGTTTTATTATAATTAATAGTAAGAAAGAGGTCTTATTTTTATGAATAAACCGTCCTTTAAAAAATATCCGTTGCCAAAGCTTTTGCTTTATAACAGCTTTAGCAATGATAGTCTGATTTTATTGCACCAAAAGGCAGAGCTTAAAGAAGCGGCGGTATATGAATTTTATCCTGCTTTATTACAAAAGGCCCAGCAGCGCGGTCTTTTTGATCACTTGTGGCATTCATATCTTATAGACACTTTGCTAACTGACGATAATCTTTTCACCAGCAGCCTCTCTTTTGCTCAAAAGTCGTCTATTGATAGCGCACTTTGGGATTTGGCAGCTCATGAAATAGAAATGTTGCGTAAATATTTTGCCCGGCCTTTACCACCCACAGATTTGGGGCTGATAGAAAATATTGTCAGTAATATGCCCGCACCTTTAGAAAGAACTATTTATGGCAGTAATTATGCCGCTGCTATAAAGGATTTTCACAGTATGTTTTTTTTGGCGCCCTTAGCTGTCGTTATGGATAAATTGGCTGATTTCCATTATCGTTGGGGTTACGGAGACATATGTCGCTTCAGCTTCTTTGATTGGCAAAAGGGCCTAAAAGGTATCGCCTCAGCTGATGATATAACCATGAGTGAACTGATCGGTTATCAGCATCAAAAAGATACCCTCATGAAAAACACGGAGGCCTTTTTGGCGGACAAGCCTGCCAATAATGTTTTGCTTTACGGTCAAAGAGGTACTGGTAAATCATCCATGGTCAAAGCTATTGTTAACAAATATGCCGCTAAAGGCCTACGTCTTGTATCCTTATCCCGTTATTCCCTGGAAGATTTACCTGAGATTTTGCTTGATTTGCCTAGATACAAGCAGAAATTCATCATATTTTTGGATGATCTGTCTTTTGATAATGATGAAAAAGATTACAAATATATCAAAACATATATAGAAGGAGGCGCTGCCGTATTACCCTCCAATGTTTTATTGTATGCCACCTCCAATCGCCGTCATTTAGTGGCCGAGAGCTGGCATGACCGTTGTGAAAACGGAGAAGAGATCCACATCGGGGATACTGTGTCCGAAAAACTTTCTTTGGCCGAGCGTTTTGGTATCACCATTCATTTTGCCTCACCGGATCAGGAACAATATCTGGCCATAGTTGAGGGTATAGCCCAAAACGAAGGCTTGGATATTGATCGCGAATATTTGAGAAGGGAAGCCCTTAAATGGGAGCGCTGGCAAAATTCCCGTTCTGCCCGTACTGCCAGACAATTTATTAATGATCTGATGGGTCAAACCCCGTCAGCTTATAAAAGAGAGTGTAGTGTAGAGAAATGAAAGAGGAAAAAAATCAAGATAGTTTATCTATACATTTGCCTATTCGCCAAGAAAATCTATGGACGAAGAATTTTTTGTGCATATTCTTTATGAATATTGCCCTTTTTATGTCTTTTCATATGCTGACCCCGACTTTCACCCTTTTTATCAAATATTTAGGAGGGTCGGATCAATCCGCCGGTATTGCCGCAGCGCTTATCAGCTGTGCTGCTGTGATGTCCCGTCCTTTTGTGGGCTGGTTTTTGGATAATAAAGGTCGTAAATGGATTCTCATAGTCGGAATCGTAATTTTGTTAAGCATGACGCTAGCCTATAATATTTTCTATGTCATTATTACAGCGATCACGATCCGCTTCATTCAGGGTATAGGCTGGTCTATATGTACTACAGGTATGACTGCTAATGCAGCCGATACTATTTCTAAACCACGCTTTGCCGAAGGTATGAGCTATTTTGGAATGACTACGGCCGTCTCTTTGGGTATATCACCGGCTTTAGGACTTTGGCTAATCAAAAATTATGATTTCCATGCGCTTTTTTATGTAGCGGCAATCTTTGCTGCTGTGGCTTTGCTGCTTGCTTTTATGTTTAAATATAAAAAGCTCGAACCTGCAAAAACGCCTGCGGTAAAAAAGCGTATCCAACTTATCAATAAAAATGCTATAATGCCCTCTTTACTGATGTTACTTTGTCTTATCCCTTATGGAGCGGTTTTGGCTTTTATTGCGGTTTATGCAGAATTCAGAGATATTGCCACTCCGGGTGTATTTTTTGTCTTTTTATCTATAGCTACAGTATTGAGCCGAATGTTTTCCGGTAAAATAGCTGATCAAAAAGGTGAAAATATCATCGTAATGGCTGGACTGATCTGCTTTGTGGCAGCCATATTAGGCTTAAGCTTTTGTCATGGACTGGTGCTTTATATTATCAGCGCGGTGATTTTTGGCTTTGCCTTTGGTTTTGCCATGTCCTCTTTACAGTCTTTGGCCATGCGCAACGTTCCTTTTGAGAGCAGAGGAGCAGCCAGCAGTACATTTTTACTGGCCTTTGATATCGGGATTGGGCTGGGAGGGCTTATTGCTGGGTGGATTGCCGATCAATGGGGTTATGAAATGATGTTCCCTATAATGATGATCCCTGTTATCATAGCTATTATTCTGTATTTTACCTTAGTGAGAAAAATTGCACTAAAATTATATCTCAGTCGTAATCAACATTAATTAAGAATAGAATTTAAAATAATAAAAAGTATCAAAGAATAACCTTGTCGATTAAATAAAATTCTATTTTTATTGATATCTCGTAGGAGAAAAAATTTTTTCTTAAAGCGCCAATGATTAATAATAGGTGAAAACTGTGACTGAGGATGGAAAAATTTTTCAATGTACTATACCAACGGTAAAAGAGAGGTTATGGACAAGTAATTTTGTCTATGCCTTTTTTATTAATGCTGCCCTTTTTATGTCTTTTCATATGCTGACGCCGACTTTTCCCTTTTTTATCTCTTATTTGGGAGGCACAGACCAAATAGCTGGTATGGCGGCAGCGGCTATTTCCTTTTCCGCTCTTATTTTTAGGCCCTTTGCAGGTTGGTTTATGGATAACAAAGGGCGCAAGTTGATATTTATTATAGGGCTTATCATCTTGGTGACGGTGGCCTTTTATTATAATACAGTGCAGCTGCTGCTATTGGCTGTACTGTTACGCTTTGTTCATGGCATCGGCTGGGGTATCAGTACCACAGGCGCCAATACTATTGCCGCCGATACTATTCCCAAAGGGCGTTTTGCCGAAGGTATGGGCTATTTTAGCTTAACGGCCGCTGTTTCTCTGGCCTTTGCACCTGCTTTAGGACTATGGCTGATTGAAAGATTCAACTTTAATACATTATTTAATATATCAGGCATTTTTGCCGCGGTAGCCTTTTTCTTGGCTGTGATTTTTCGCTATGAAAATATCAAACCTCAGACCCCAAAAGCAAAATCACCTATGCTAAAAGATCTTTTTAGTTTAGAGGCGATCAGACCAGCCTTGATAATGATGCTCTCTGCCATTCCTTTTGGAGCTGCTCTCTCTTTTGTGGCAGTATATGCGGTCTATAGAGGTATCGAAAATACCGGAAGCTTTTTTATTGTCTTGGCGGTTGTCTCGGCCATAGCTCGGATAGCCTCTGGTAAAATTGCCGATAAAAAAGGGGAAAGCATCATGGTTTTAGGAGGCTTGATCTTTACTCTGGCCTCCATGCTGAGTTTGACTTTTTGTCATGGTGTAGTGCTTTACCTCATCAGCGGAGCTTTTTTGGGTATCGGTTTCGGTTTCTCTATTTGTTCTTTACAGACTCAGGCTCTGCGTAATGCTCTACCGCAAAGAAGGGGAGCGGCTAGCGGCACCTTTTTGCTGTCCCTTGATATAGGTATAGGTTCAGGTGGCTTGATAGCGGGGTGGGTTGCTACCCAAGTTGGCTATGAAGCTATGTTCCCTTCTATGCTGCTACCCATGATTGCAGCCCTTATTCTTTACTTTATCTTCTCCAAAAGACGACTCGCAAAGGAATTACAATAATGCTTGAGTGTAATAATGCTTGAGTAAAAAAGAAGCGACAAGGAGAATTCCAGTCGCTTCTTATAATATTTGTTATATTAATTTTATTGCGCTGACTGCTTTTCATTTGCTGGGTCATTAGCGGGAGGTGGATTTTTAACGGAGAGCATGATCCTTTTCTCGATTTTTTTACCATCTTTTGTTTGGGCTTTAATATCGAAAGTGAATGTTCGATCCGGAGGAGGAACAGGACCGCCGATAGAACCATCTTTGCTAAAATAAGCTCCTCCTAAATCTTTACCCTGTAATCCCAGCTTTATTACATCAGGTTTTTTTGATTCGCCAGTTGCATGCCATTGCGTTTCATCAGCAAAAGTATACTTCAAAGTTATGAACTCCATCTCTCCGCTATAAGTAATTTTCATAACAGAACGATAATCTTGGAGCACCTCCGCGTTATCCTTCTTTTTTTTCATATTCTTCATTAATTTTATATCATCCTCATTGATAGGTCTGATATCTACCTTAGCCTGCCATTCCCCATCTTGTCCCTCAAAAGTATAGGGTATGGCACTTAAAGTGGACATGGCATTTTCCTCTAGTTTATCACCCTGAGAACTGCAGCCGCTGGCAAAAAGGATTACTGCTGCGCAAATAATGGCGATATATTTCTTCATGAATTTCCTCCTCATTGATTGTTAACAACATTATTACATCAACTGTAATTATATCATCTATCAAAATATTTTGCATCAAGGTTTATTTGTCTTTAGCTTAGCGATATGAATAGTGACTGCTATTGCAATGACAATGAGTATAATAATTATGATGGGTTCTCGTACTATTAACATAGAAATAATCATGGAAGCCCATAAGAAGATGAGGGCTTTGATTTTAATATGATAAGGAACACCGGTTTTTTTGAGATAATTTTCGATATATGGTCCTAAATATTTATTTTTTTTAAGCTTGTGGGCTAAAGGAGAACCGCTTTTTACAAAGCAGAGAACCGCCAATAGCACAAAAGGCGTAGTGGGAAGAAGGGGCAAGAATATACCTATCAACCCTAATACCACAAAGATAGATCCTATAATGTTCAGCACTCTGTTTTTGAGAATCATTTTATTGCAATATCACTTGATGATAGACTTTTTTTCCCTTGCGTAAGAGTAGTTTATTATCCGAGAAATCGTTTTCTGTAACCATTAGACTAAAATCATTTACTCTCTCATTATTGAGATAGATACCGCCATCTTTGACGAGGCGCCGGCCTTCACTTTTAGAAGCGATCAAGGAGCAAGACTCAAGCATTGATAAGATATCCATGCCTTGAGCAAATTGCTCTTTGGCCATAGTGGTGGAGGGGAGATTATCGCTTTGTCCGCCGCTAAAGAGGGCGCGGGCTGCTTCTTGGGCTTTATCAGCTTCTTCTTTGCCGTGGACTAATTGTGTGGTCTCATAGGCTAGTATTTCCTTGGCTTTATTGATTTGTGCACCTTCATCTGAAGTCAACTCTTTGATTTGCTCCATGGGCAAAAAGGTTAAAAGAGCCAAGCAATTGGCAACATCGGCATCATCAATATTGCGCCAATATTGGTAGAATTCATAGGGAGAGGTCTTTTTGGGATCGATCCAAACGGCACCGCTTTCGGTTTTACCCATTTTTTTGCCGGTGCTGTTGACTAATAGTTTAAAGGTTAAGGCATGAGCAGGCGCTCCTTCCACGCGGCGGATTAAGTCGGCACCGGCCAGGATATTGGACCATTGATCATTGCCGCCCATTTGCAGTATACAGCCATAACGGCGATAAAGCTGCAAAAAGTCATAGGACTGCATGAGCATATAATTGAATTCCAAAAAAGTAAGGCCTTTTTCCAGACGAGATTTAAAACATTCTGCCGTCAGCATACGATTGACGGAGAAATGACGGCCGTATTCTCTAATAAAATCGATATAATTAAGAGGTAAAAGCCAGTCGGCATTGTTGACTATGATGGCGGCATTTTCGCCCTCAAAATCCAAAAAGCGGGCGAATTGCTCTTTAAAGCAAGCTACATTGTGTTCGATATCTGCTTGGGAAAGCATTTTACGCATATCCGTGCGGCCGGAAGGATCGCCGATAGCTCCTGTGACACCGCCTACTAAGGCCAGTGGGCGATGGCCGGCTCTTTGCATATGAATCATGACCATGATTTGAATAAAATGGCCTACATGCAGGCTATCCGCTGTAGGGTCGAATCCTATATAAAAAGTTATCGGAGCTTTACCCAAAAGCTCCCTGACTTCTTCTGCATTAGTGCTTTGTTCTACATAGCCTCTTTCTGTTAAAATATCAAAAACGTTAGCCATAAAAAAATACTCCTCTCATTAATAAAAAAGCTTCTATAATAATAAAAATATCATATCTATTTTGCCTTTTTTTGTCAAGATATGGTATAATAAACAAATATCAATACCGTTATTTTGATCAAAAAGGGGTGGATTTACTAATGAAAAAAAATATTTTGGGCAAAACTGGTATAGAGGTGACTGAATTATGTTTCGGTACTTTACCGATGGGGGAATTGCAAACAAATTTATCTCTACAAGACGGTATTGATCTCTTAGCAGAAGCTA
>JBMNOA010000111.1:0-3068 GCA_050942825.1 Bacillota bacterium | reverse complement strand
AAAACACAAAAAAGCCACCCGTAAAGGGTGGTTTATTATTTGATTTAAGGCTGTCAGCCTTAGAAAATCAATGGTGCCGAGGACCGGAATCGAACCGGTACGAGCTTTGGGCTCGAGGGATTTTAAGTCCCTTTAATGAGTTATGCAGGATTGGGCAGAAGTGTCCTAATGCCTGATATACATTGGTTCTCCGGTCTTGGTAATATGCACCATTATGCAGGTTTATGGCACTTTGGGCACCAATACGGCACCAAAATGGCACCAGGCGGCACCAACCTCTTGAATGTGAGTCAAGCGCGATTGCCCGTATTATAGGGTTTAGTGGGCATTTGTATATTGTGCGTATATTGTCGCAAAGAAAGACCCGCCTAAGCGGGTTTAGTTATTTAGGATTTGATTAAGCCTGTCAACCGCTTCGTCCTTTACCGGCTGGGATACCTCCCAGCCGCGAATCTCTTCCTCAACCAGTTCCCGGACAATTTCCCGGGAACCGGTGGCGAATTCCGCCGGGTATCCACTTCGCCAGCAGTAAGCGGCGGCCTTGGGGCCGTCGCCGTCGCTGGCGATTACGGCCAGCAGGTAGTCCTGGCCTTTGTAAATGATTTGGTTTTTCTCTAAGTTGTTCTCGATGGCCAGGGCTACCTCGAAGGGCAGCTCCTGCCAATGCTGACCTCTGAGGCTGAGGTATTGTGCAACAGCCATTTCGATGAACTGTTGCACAGTTTTACCCTCCTGGGCCAACTTGGCCTTCAGCTCCCGGTGCAACGGCACCGGGATGAAACCGTAAACCGACTTTTTGTTCATGTATGCACACCTCCTTTCAAACATTTCCTGGCACGGGGCCGTGTTCGGCTACACAGCCCGGGTATAGTCAACATAGGTGTTAATCTTCGTTGAGACCAAAGTGGGAATATGCTTTCCGACACTTTGCACATCCCGGCAGCTTTTGCACATGAGGCCGAGTATTGGGACAACGATAATGAATTTCGCGGAAAGTGGCCCGGCGGCCCCAACGGTCCTCATAAGTTTTTTGGACCTCTTCAGTTACCAGTTCCGCCCCGCACTTGGGGCAGTTGGTAAGTGGGCTATCAGCCGGAAAACTTTCCTGTGGGTGGTTCCACGGCAGCCTATAACACACGTAAGTGCTGCTTAGGCAGCCGTCGGGCCTGTAAACCACGTCACAAGTGGCCGGGGTGTAGATGCCGGGGTAGACGTAATAATCATCGTCCCAGTCGCTCCCCACCCGCGGCGTTCCGCACGCCGGGCAGGGTTCAAGTTGCTGGTAACCGAAAAAGGTTCTCTTCACGTTACTACCTCCTTAAAAGATTTAAGCGGGAGCCAAAACCACCCGTGCAGGTGTTAAACCTGCGCCAAGGCCCTGCAGCCGATGATCCGGCCTTGGTCATCCCGGACTGTCATATCCGGAATGAACAAGTCAGACCGGCGTGCCGCCTCGGCCACGACGCGGCTGACGATGTAGCCGACGCCGGGTTGAGGGGCGGGCAAGCCTTGGACTTCGCCCATGGTGACCTTGTTAACGGGGATTCCGTTAACTTCGCCATGAGCTTCCCGGTTTTCCCTAGCCCTGGGCGGATTAGGGCAACCAGGGAGTTCCAGGATGACTGCGCCGTCCTCGGTGACAAATGTCACCGGGTGAGGAGTAAGGTTGATAAGTTTCACGTTATCACCTCCTTATTGCATTGGTGTGGTGGTATGGCTCCCGCCAACGGCCCGCAGGCCGTTTCGTCTGGGTGCCACCCAGACTCGTCAGGACGGATTTTCAGGGGGCTTTAGCCCGCCCCCTGGGGCTTGTAGTTAACCTTCGATTTCATCTTGCAGGCTGAGGTTGGTAACCTTGGCCTGCCGCATTTCGCAGGTATACCCGGCTGACTTGGCCCGCTCGGGGTCGATGACCCAGGTGCCAAGCTCGGGGTCCTTATACATCGCCCCGGCCTGATAAAGATCGTCGAACACCGGCCTGGGCAGGTATTCAGCCGGGTAGTAAACCACTTGGTCCTCATCGCCGTAATCCATGCCCTTGACCAAAATGGTCTTGGGTTTGGATTCGGCGGTATTGGTAGTGGGCTTCTGAGGTTCGGTGTAATTGGTAGTGGGCTTCTGGGGTTCGGTGTAAATTGCCCCGTAGGGGATTTGGTCAAAACTATTAACGCCGGCGAACTCAAGGGCCAATTTATATATGGCAGCCTTGGGACCATAAAGCTTAGCCTCGGAAGTTTTGCTTCCGATAGTGAAGTCGCACCAGAAGGGCTCTTCCCTTCTGGTTACGTCTACATATTCAATGTAGACGTAATTGGGGTTTTGACCTTTTCGTTCAACCAGGGTGATTTTCATTTTTCTTCCTCCTTATCATTTACTGATTTCATTATATCATCATTTCTATATAATGCAAGCATTTTCCTGCTAGTTATGTTACAATAACCTTACATTTGTGTTACAGTTCCGTTACAAACAAAGAGCCCCCATATCGGAGGGCTATCCACAAAATTTGAATGCGAACCAGAGGAATACACCTACCAGCACTAGTATAGTGATGCCGCAGCCTAGGTTGGTGATGCTTTCGCCTATCTCTTTGATGTTGTCCCCTTTCCCGGACATGATATCACCTCCTTGTTGCTTAATTCTGCGAAATGTTGCCAATTCCTGCCCCGGTGGGGTATAATGTTGCAATCGGGGGGTGTGTGCATGTTCGCCCAGCGCCTGAAGCAGCTACGACAACAGCATAAGCTCACCCAGCAACAGCTTGCCGATGCCACAGGCGTGGGAAGGGCAACCCTGGCCCACTATGAGGCAGGGACCAGCGAACCAGGGCTAACCAATTTGATTAAGCTCGCCGACTATTTCGGTATCTCGCTAGATTCCCTTGCTGGAAGACCGACACAACTGCACTTTTCTTTTGGACAAGAGGGGACAGGTCCAGATCAGTCTTGATATGCACCAGCTTATAGTCAGCGGGTGCTTTTATTTTTTGGTCTGTTATCGCTATCACTATTGGGAAAACCGGGAAATGCGCTTTCCAGTCGCCGGATAAGAGCAATTGCCGATACTTG
>JBMNOA010000112.1:0-3068 GCA_050942825.1 Bacillota bacterium | reverse complement strand
CAAACTGGACGGGCTTAAATATGACGACAGAACTCAGTACTACAAGCTCAGGTGCCCTGAGACGGGGCCTTTTATTGGCTGGAAATGCTGTACAGAATGGAGGGTGGTGCAGCTCCTCATTCCTGCGGATGCAAAGAGGGTGTCGGCAACTGCCAATACATGCCGGTGCAGCAAGGCAAAAGTTCTTTCCATCAAGAGCATCGACGAGACCATTAAGTACGACTGGGCTCAGTCTACAGTTGACCCTGATTTTTACTATGAGACCGGAAAATGGGTATATCCCAGCAGCTTCGAGGAAGACCGGTGGAAGGATTCTTCTCCGGGAATCCACTTCTTCATGGAAAGGCAGGAGTGTGTGGATTACCAGACCAAGTAGGACCGGGTTATCCATGATATAAGAGATCACTGTCTTTAATTAATGGAATAATCTGTGTTATAATTAACACAGTTATGGGGTTCTGTACTCCGCCGGTAGGAAACCTCTCTTATCCGGTGAAGGCACACTGTCCCCGGCTGATTTTTCATGAAAAGTTAAATAAGGAGATTTTAAAATGGCTTTCAAGAATTTTGAAGAAATGGCAGCTGCTGTAAAGGCACATCCTGTTACAAAGAGACTGGTACTCTGCTGTGCTCACGATCCTCACTCACTGGAGGCTGTTAACGAGGCAGTTAAGGACGGCATGATCAAGGCTGTTCTGGTAGGTAAGGAAGAGGAGATCAAGAAGCTCATCGCTGAGGGCGGATATGATGCCATTGCTGATGCTAAGATCTACAACGAGGAAGACGATGTTGAAGCAGCTAAGAAGGCTGTAAGCCTGATCAGAGAGGGCGAGGGAGACTTCCTCATGAAGGGCCGCATGCAGACTGCAGATCTTCTGAAGCAGGTTGTTAACAAGGAGACTGGACTGAACCTGGGCAAGACAATGTCACACGTTGGTCTGTTCGAGGTACCTACATACCACAAGGTTGCAGTTCTCACTGATGGCGGAATGCTCCTTCACCCAACACTGGAGCAGAAGGTTGATGTTATCGACAACGCTGTAGATACTCTGAGAGCTATGGGATATGAAGAGCCAAAGGTTGCATGTCTCTGCGCAGCTGAGAAGCTGAACAAGAAGGCTCCTGAGTCTGTAGATGCAGCTGAGCTGAAGGCAATGAACGAGAGAGGCGAGATCAAGAACTGCGTAGTTGAGGGACCAATCTCCTTCGATATCGCTCTGAACAAGGAAATCGCTGATTTCAAGGGATTCCAGTCACCAGTTGCCGGTGATGCAGACGTACTGCTGGTACCAAACATGGCTTGCGGAAACATGGTAGGCAAGGCATGGACTGTTACAGGAAATGGCAGAATGGCAGGAATCATTGTAGGCGCAAAGGCTCCAGTTGTTCTGGTATCCAGAGGAGCAGGTGCAGACGAGAAGTATTATTCAATCGCATTTGCAGCAGCAGCTACAATGTAGTTTCTGGAAGCCGTACAATTCCGAATTAAGACAGCCGGGCGGAAGCCCGGTTTTTTCATTGAAAAAAATGATGGGGTTCTGCCAAGGCCCGGGATGTGAGGAGAATGAGGGAAATATGGAATAACAGACTGCTCGTTGTGTGAAGGCTACTAAGAAAATCATCAGGTTAGTGTTATAATTGGAATCAAGAAAATCCCGGTTCCACAAACCGAGAGAGAAGGGAGACAATTATGGGCACAGCAAATTTTGACAGATATAAAGACAGGCTCATTTGGGGATATAGCACGAGAAAAGGCGGAATCAGCACTGGGATTTATGAGTCCATGAACCTCAGTTTTAACACAGGAGATTCCTTTGTAAACGTAAGAAAAAATTACGAGCTGTGGGGTGAATCTCTTGGGGTAGATGCCCACAACATGGTTCTGGTTAAACAGACTCACACAGCCAACGTGATTCCCGTGGATAAAAGCTTCCGGGGAGAGGGGCTGTACAAGCCGTGGAGAACAGATTACGATGGAATGGTTACGAGAGAAAAAGGACTGGCCCTTGTGACAACCCATGCGGACTGTGTACCTGTGTATATCTTCGATCCTGTGAAAAACGCCATTGCCATGGTTCATGCAGGCTGGAAGGGTACTGTATCTGAAATTCCAAGGCGGGCAGTGGACACTATGGTGAGGTTCTACGGTTGCGATCCATCGAACATGGTGGCCATGATCGGCCCTTGCATTTCACGGAAAAGGTTCCAGTGCGACAGCGACGTGATTGTCAGAGTTAAGGAGATGCTGGTAGACGGGTCGGATCAGTGGAACTTCGATGAGGAAGAGGGAAAATATCATGTTTCCCTTGCGGGACTTAACCGGCTGGTGCTGGAGGACTGCGGTGTGCCTCACGAGAATATTGACATGAACGACCAGTGCACCTACGACAATGAGGAGTTGTATTTTTCCCATAGAAGACAGGGCCGTGCCAGAGGAGGCCAGGCAGCTCTCCTCATGATGAAGCAGGACTGATCTAAGGAAAATTAAGGAGTCTCCATAACAGCAACAGTGAAATCAGGCAGGTTCATTTACATGTCCTGCCTCTGTTTGTTTGTGGTCAGGTTGAAACTGAAAAATTCTGATGGTATCATAACAGCAGTTTTCTCAAAGGATAGAAGAGAAAGGATATATAAATGAGAACATTGATGATGTTTGCCAGCATTGCCACAGTGGCGGCGGGCACATTCTGTATAGCAAATTCCACAGTGCCTTTTGCAGGAGCAGCCTTCGTAATAGGTGTAGTTCTTCTCTTTCTGGGAATATGCGAACTGATAGCAGACAGGGTATATGCCATCAGACATAACACAGAAGAGTTTGATGTAGAAGGCTTTATTTACATTGTACTGGGAATCGTAATACTCACTGGAATGCTGGCAGAGAATTCTGCAGTTATGGCAACATTCGCCCTCTGGTCTGTAATTGAAGGACTGAGAACAATGTCCGGAAAGCGGTTCAACCTGAGAGACAATTCAAAAGACGAGAACATAACCCAGCTCCTTGGTGTTATAACAACAGCCTTCGGAATATATATGTTCTTTAATATTGCACTGTTCAACTTCCCTGTGCT
>JBMNOA010000110.1:0-3078 GCA_050942825.1 Bacillota bacterium | reverse complement strand
AGCTTCGCATTTCCAGATCGAATATAAATTCGTGTTGTCGAGGAAGACGCCCAAGTGCCGGGGGCTACATTTGGAGGTATGAAAAAGAATGCTACGTTTAATCTATTTGGCGCACCCATTTGGCGGCAACCAAGAGAACGTGGGCGCAGTTGAGAAAATCGTAAAAGGTTTGATACACAAGCATCCGGACTGCACGTTCTACTCCCCTCTACACGCCACAGGGTTTATGTATAGCCAACTAACCTATCTTGATGGTATGGAACATTGCTTTGAAGTTCTGGGCCGCTGTGACGAACTCTGGTTGTGCGGGAAATGGCGGGATAGCCGAGGGTGCAACATGGAGTATGGGTTCGCAAAGGCCAAGGGTATTCCGATTAAGCTTATTGGCGGGGGTGATTGAATGGCAAAACAGATAGCGTACAACATGGACTGCATGGAAGCCATGCGGGAGATGCCCGATAAAGCATTCGAGCTGGCGATTGTTGACCCGCCGTATGGGATAGGTGAAAGTGGAGAAAAAAATCATACTCGGACAAAACTAGCAAAAGCACAAAATTATAAGGCATTTGCGGGAAATGACAAAGAACCTCCTTCCGCAGAATATTTTGCCGAGTTGTTTCGAGTGAGTAAGAATCAAATCGTATGGGGAGCAAATCACTTCATTAGTCGCATTCCATATGATAGCAGTTGTTGGATTGTTTGGGATAAAATGAACGGAGAAAACGATTTTGCAGATTGTGAGTTAGCGTGGACAAGTTTTCCCAAAGCTGTTCGACAATTTACGTTTAGGTGGGCGGGAATGCTGCAAGGAAATATGGCAAACAAAGAAATCCGCATACACCCCGCTCAAAAACCCGTTGCCCTCTACGAGTGGCTCCTAACCCACTACGCCAAACCAGGCGACAAGATACTTGACACGCATTTAGGTTCTGGCTCGTCACGCATAGCGGCCTATAACCTCGGGTTCGACTTTGTGGGGTATGAAATAGACAAAGACTACTTCGAGGCGCAAGAGGAACGATTTAGGGTACACACGGCGCAAGTTAGACTAATTGACACAACACCAACGGAGGCAGAGCAAATAACACTATAAACAATTAAAAAGTCATAGGCAGCGCTTTAATTGCCGGCAGCCTTTTCGACGGGAAAGGACTATGACGAGATGAAGAAACGGCGGTCCTGTAATTACATACAAGGAGGAGGAACAATCATGAAACGTAAGAATCAAATCGGGTTTAACTGCGACAAATGCGGAAATCCGCAACCACGCAACGAAGAAAAAAGCAACGCAAACTGGAGCGTATACGATTCTAAACAAAAATGCACATGCGGCGGCAAGTTTGTAATGTGTTTTGACGGTAAACCGGTAACGGAGGAAAACAAATGACAAGACGTGAAATATTAGCAGAAGCCGA
Organism: Bacillota bacterium; assembly: GCA_050942825.1. Taxonomy (GTDB): domain Bacteria; phylum Bacillota; class Dehalobacteriia; order UBA4068; family UBA4068; genus CAYRML01. The sequence goes on along the minus strand of JBMNOA010000110.1, from coordinate 1,663 downwards.
AAAGTGTGTATGCGGCGACAGAGAAGAAGATTACGGGTCTCCGGAAAACAACTTCAAAGCAATAGCTACCCTTTGGAACGCTTACAAACCATGTGATTTCACTGCACATGATGTGGCAATCATGATGGCGTTGCTCAAAATAGGGAGAATTGCTACAGGCACATTCAAAGCCGACTCATACGTTGACGCTTGCGGATATTTAGCTTGTGGTGGTGAGATTGAATGTGCGACCTGACAGACTGCAAAACGTGCCACTACTGGCGGCGCCTATCAGGAGCGATAAGAAACAGCAAGGCTTGCCACTTTGCTCTCGACCTCGGCGTTTGCAGGAGCACAATCTGTTACGCAGGCAAATGTAAGAGCGCTGGAGTATGGAAACCAAAGGAAAGGGGCGTAGTTAGTGAAAAGAAAGAAACGGCGGTATAACCCCAAGCCGAAGTATGACAACCTAACAAAAAAGCCACCCTGTTTTGAGTGTGGCAAACGCAGTTGTAATTATCGTGCGTGTCTGGAATATCGTGTGTGGTTCGCAAGCGAGTGGGCGACAATTCGTGAAAGGTTTCAAAACCGTCTGAAGAAGGAGGGAGATGGTTGACAAGAGAAGGCAAGAAGAAGTTCCTCGGGCAATATCAGGAGTACAGACAAGCCATCAAGCAAAGATGTATGCAACTACAACAGCAGAAGTCAACCTTGAGTCAAGATATTTCCCTTGAGTTCAACATAGCACAGAGGGAAGAGGAACTCAAACAGGAAGTGGCAGACTACAACGACAAATGCAAAGAGATAGAGCAAGCGATCCAGACAGTGCCCGAAATATTTCTACAAACCATCTTGCGTTTCTACTACATAAACGGTTTAACGTGGGAAGAAGTGGCAGACGAAACAGGATATGACGTTCGGCACATACGCAGACTGAGAGATGAAGCCCTTGACACACTGCAAATATAATCATGTCCTTGTATGTCCTCATGGGGGTGTTGTAACATATTAAGTAAAGAGGAAAACCCTTGCCTGTTCTTTTCGGAGAATTAAAGTAGGGATATATAAAGTAAGAGGACGAGTGGGAATACAAACTGCACAAAAGATTTGTCCGTGGGGTGGGAGGACAGCAGTTTAAGGTAGGTGAAATGTTGGACTGGCAAACAAAAGCAGAACAGCTATACACTACATACGGTCGGCAGTGGTCTAAAATAGCAAGTGAGCTAAAAGACACTTACTTTCCAGAACACACGCACCATCAAGCAAAAGAAGCCATTAGGTCATACATACGCAGAACCGATGCATGGAAGCAAGAGGAACAGGAACTTAACAAGGACAAGCCTAAGTTAGTGTTTGCTGATGTACATATACCATTTCATCACCCGAATTATCTTAAATTTCTCAAAGCAACGTACAAGAAGCACGATTGCGGTCAGGTGATATGCCTCGGCGATTTGGTGGACAACCATGCAATATCAAGTCACCAAAAGGAAACATGTGCAAAGTCAACATATGACGAACTGGACATGGCGATTGAAGCGGTAGCGGAATACACTAAAGCATTCCCAAACGCTTATCTGGTGTTAGGCAATCATGACTTGCGACCACTAAGACAGGCGGCATCAGTTGGACTTGGTGAACGGTTCTTGAAACCATTGTCGCAGCTTCTCGAACTACCCGATAC
>JBMNOA010000109.1:0-3128 GCA_050942825.1 Bacillota bacterium | reverse complement strand
ATTATAGTAAGTATAGTGATATAGAAAAAATTTATAATTTCTTATATCATAATTGTAATATTTATTTAGATAGAAAATTACAAATTTTTGATTCTTTATATTGCCTAGATTAAATGAAACTAGATAGTTTAATCTGTAATCGGGAAAAATCGGTAGAAACCCACTTTATTTAATGGCAATACCGAGATAACTTAATCAATAATATGATTGAGTATTGTAACGAGTAGTAAGTGAACCTTATAATGTTAAAATTTTATAAGAATATAATCTTACCAAGAGTTTCCGACACACTCTAGTATTATGTGTGAATATGTACTCTGAACTTATACGAGTAAAGTAAAGTATAAGAAGTTAAGATAAACAACTTAACGATAACATAATTGAAATCCCATATTGTTGCTTTATTCGCTATTTGCATGGCAACTCTTTATAGCAATTGTAATATTGGTGTAGTTTCATTCACAATCAATCAGGCAAATAGTATAATTGAAGAAAAAATAAAAGGTGTCTTTTGTAACCCAGCTTCACAGTTTTATAGCCCTATTTTAGGACAATTAGTCGCTGATGGATATATGACATTTAGTACAAACTCTAAAACAAAAGGAGAAATTGTATCTTTTGCAAATGGCTCAAAGATAGAAGGTATTTCTTGCCTTGAATCATCGAGAGGTTTGCGTGAAACAATCCTTATTGTTGACGAGTTTGTTTTGCTTAAAAAACAAGATTATGAAACCATTTGTCACCCTATGTTAGCCAATAGAGATATTGCTTATAGAGCTAAAGGTGATTATCCTGACGAGTTTAAGGAAATCTTTCTTTCTTCAGCAAAAAAGAAAACAAATTGGGGCTGGACATTCTTAAAGAAAGATGTTATAGGACATTTTAAGAATAAAGATTATGGTTTCTTTATTGCAGACTGTTTTACTGCTGTTGCTTCGGGTATTAATACGCCTAAGCAAATTCGAGCGGCAAAAGACAGGTGCGATGATTATACTTTTATGCAAGAGTATCTTAATATTTGGCTAGGTAGTTCGTCTAGTTCATTGTTTACTTTTGAAGATTTTGAAAGAAATCAAGTTATTAAAAAGCCATTTTATCCAAAAGATGATTATGAGCTTTTAGACGAAAATAATACAAGTGATTATAAATTTGGCGAAGATGATATTAGAATACTTGCTGTTGACTTTGCTGTTGCTATGGGTAACAAAAACGATAATGCGTCTTTAATTATGGGTGCTTATGACACCAAAAAAGGCGTAAGAAGAGTTGAATATGTTAATTCATACAATGGCTTGCCAGCTACTAAACAGGTCATTTTATATAAACGTTTATTTTATGAATATAAAGCTAAATATTTTTGTTTCGATACTACAGGAAGTGGTAATGTATTATACGATATGTTTACTCAGCCTACTGTTGACGATGTAACAGGAGAGGTTTATCCAGCTTGGACAGTTTGTACTGACCCACTTATGCAGATTGTATCTGATTCAGTACAAAATGATAAAATTAAACGTACTGTATCCGATGATGCAGAACCAGTTATTGTTCCTATTGTTGGTACTGCGACATTGAATACTGAATTGCATTTAGCCTTACGAAAGAATTTAAGAGAAGGTCGAATACATTTCTTAATTGACGATAGTGATGCAGAAGCTAATCTTGAAAATGATAGTAAGCTTAATTATATTACATTACCATCGAAGAAGAAAGCAGAAATGTTACAACCATTCTTACAAACAAGATTTATGATAAATGAGTCTGTTTCTGTAGAAGCTCAAGTCAAAGACAATGGTAATATTAAAATGGTCGAGGCTAGAAGTGCTACAAAAGATTTATTTATGGCTCTTGATTATTGGAATTTCGTAAGTAATAAGGTTGCATTGAAATATAAAAGAAATGATGAAGATTCACAATCAAATTTCAATATAAACGATTGGAGCTTTCTTGCTTCAATTAACGCATAAACAAAAAAAAAGGAGTAATAACTTATGGCAGAACAAGAGAATACAGAAAAGCTGTCAGAACAACAGGTTTATAGCGTTATGGAATTTTCAAATGCTCTTTATGGGTATCTTAAAAATGGAGTATGGAATCCATATTCTCAAAATAGCAATTTGTTAAATTTAACAAATGCTCCTGTTGAAGCAACTTATCAAGACCTTGTAAATGCTTTAAGTAGTTCTCTTTCTGACCCTACAAGCATACAAGGCTACTCAGCTTTTATGTCAACATTTGATACAATTTATCGTAAAACGTTGACATATTATCAAGGTATATTATCTTTTGATTTACATTGGAGCTGTATGAATGTTAAAAATCCATCTGAATATAATACACAAGCTTTCAAAGATGATGAAAAAAGACTTATGAAGTTTCTTGATAATTTTGATTATCAAAGAGAATTTAAATATAAGGCTTTACCTATTATCTTACAATCAGGCGTGTTTTATGGTTGGTTAAGAGATTCACATGGTACAATCAATGATTCAGTTGATAATCCCGATATAGATATTAAAAGAGATAGTAGATATACCTTACAGATAATGCCACAGAATTATTGTAAAATTACAAACTATTCTGAATATGGCTTTTTATATGATATAGATATGAATTATTTTCTTAATCCTAACGTTGATATTCAAACATTTGACCCATCATTTGTTAGTGCTTTTAAGAAAGTATTTTCAGAATCAATAAATACAGATGATTATATTCCTCACGCCCAATATAGTGAACGTAATGGCAATTATGCTAACTGGGTGCAAACTAGCCCTTTAAATGGAGCTATTTGTGTTAAATGGGATGAAAGTACATTTGCTATTATTCCACCATTTGCAAATTTAATGAAAGCAACTTTTGATAATACAAAAATTCATGAATTACAAATGGACAAAGATATGGCAAGTGCTTGGGCTATTCTTTATGGTGAAATTGGTTTGCTTGATAAAGAAAAGAGCGGACAAAGACCTGACCAAACAGCTTTTACGCCAAAGACAATGGGCGAATTTATGAATCTTGTACGCTCTTCTCTACAGAGTACAATGAAAATTGGTGCACTACCACTTGAAAATACTAAATTCGGACAGTTTAAGGATAGTAATACTGATATGGAATCAGATTCACTT